>JAMCWO010000202.1 GCA_023481165.1 Planctomycetota bacterium
CTCGTCGTGCGGAAGAGACCCTCCGCAAGCGGTCGCAAATGCTGGAGGCCTTCTTCCAGCACACGATCGCGCCGCTGGCGTTCATGGACCGTCACTTCAACTTTGTGCGCGTCAATGCGGCCTATGCGCAGGCGGACGGCAAGGAGCCGGAGTATTTTGTCGGGCGGAATCATTTCGATCTCTATCCGCACGACGAGAATCGGCAGATCTTCGAGCAGGTCGCGCGGACCCGGCGGCCGTACCTGGCCTTCGCGAAGCCTTTTACCTATCCGGATGCGCCGCACCGGGTCACGTACTGGAATTGGCTGCTGACGCCGCTGCTGGATGAACAGGGCGAGGTGCAATTCCTCGTGCTCAATCTGGAGGATGTCACCGCGCGGCAGAAGGCGTTCCAGGAACTGGAACATCGGGCGCGCCAGTTGCAGAAGCTGACGCTGGAACTGTCGCAGGCGGAGGACCGCGAGCGCAAGCGCCTGGCGGAGATTCTGCACGACGATCTGCAACAGCAACTGGCCGCGGCGAAATTCCATCTGAGCCTGCTGGACCGTCGGGTCCCCCAGGACCAAGGGATTCGCGCGGCCGTGGCCCAGCTCGACCAGATTCTCAAGGACGCGATCGAGAAGTCCCGCAGTCTGTCGCACGAGCTCAGTCCGGCGGTCTTGTATCAGAGCGACCTCGGCGAGGCGTTCGAGTGGCTGGCCCGCCAGTTGAGGGCCAAACATGGATTGACGGTCCATGTCGAGAGCCGGGACCGGATCGATCCGCCCGCAGAGGCGCTCAAGGTGTTTCTCTTCAAGACGGCCCAGGAAATCCTGTTCAACGTCGTCAAGCATGCCCGTATCCGGGAGGCCCGCCTGCGGATCCAGCGCCGGCGCGGGGGCCTGTGGCTGACCATCTCGGATCAGGGGCAGGGGTTCAACCCCCGGTCGCTGGGAAAGGCGGGGGGGTTCGGGCTCCTGAGCATTCGGGAGCGCATCGAGCTGCTCGGCGGCCGAATGAAGATCCGCAGCGCCCCCGGCCGCGGCAGCACCTTCCTGATTGTCGTCCCGGATGGTGAGGAACCCGACGACAGACGACGGACGACAGACGACGGACAACCGCGAATCCCGCTGTCCTCTGTCCTCCGTCCTCCGTCCTCCGTCTTGCGGGTGCTGCTCGTCGACGACCACAAGGTCATGCGGGAAGGACTGGCGGCCCTGCTGGGCGAGCAGGCGGACCTCCAGGTCATCGGCCAGGCGGGCAACGGTCGCGAGGCGGTCGATCTGGCCTACCGGCTGCGGCCCGATGTGGTCGTGATGGACGTCGCCATGCCCCTGATGGCCGGCGAAGAGGCGACCCGCCGGATCAAACACCATCTGCCCGGCGTCCGGGTGGTGGCGCTGTCGATGTTTGAGGAGGCCGATCTGGCCGAAACCATGCGCCAAGCCGGGGCCGCGGCGTACCTGCTCAAAACGGCGCCCTCGGATGAATTGTTGGCCGCCATTCGCGGTCGACCCGGCCCTCAGGGCGAAAAACAATAGTCCGGGGATTCGTCAGTACGACAGTTGTTCCATTTCGTTGAGCATGAGGAGGGCGTTCTGGGCACAGTCGCCGACCTGCTCACTCTCCAGGACATCGAGCGCGGCTTGCTGGTCCGCCAGATTGCTGTCAAAGGCCTCGGCTACCCGCTCGCTGGAGCGGGCGACGACCGCCGGTCGCACACGCTGCCAGGTGCGGTGGACTTCGATCATGGTGTCCGGGGCGGTGTCGATCCGGCCATCCCACGTGTCCAGCAGGATCTTCCTCTCGAGCATGGCCAGCCGGGCCAGACCGGGCGGCACGCTCGGATTATAGTATTCGTTCAGCTCGAACGCCGCGGCGCTGACGTCATTGGCGGCGGCCATGGTTTCGGTCGCGTTGCGCGCGGTGGCCGCATTGCGCAAGCGGGCGATGGCCGCGTCGAGCGGCCCGTACAGCAGGGTGTCGGGAAAATGCGGATCGGACGGCGGCTCGACGGTGGGATGTTTATAGCCCGACCACGCGTTGTTGATGTCCCGGACGTCCGCGTACACCTGCGGCCAGGCGCCGACGGCGGCCAAATCGATGATATTGACCGCCCGCGCGCCGATTTGCCGCAGCGTCGGTGGGATACTACCCGGCGGGACCCAGGCGGCGTAGGAAATCCCCGCCTCCTTCTGCCGATGAGAACACGACGCCACGAGCCCGGCCGCAGCGCCGATCAGGACGACACTCACCCATACGCGAGCCTGCATGGCTATGCCCTCACTACAAAGAAAGATTTGGCTTTCCAGTCGGAAGCTCTACGGTGAGGGTAGCGCCCGGTGCGCCCCGGAAGAATCGGAGAGTTACCCAATCGGGTCATCGGAAATGCTGATTCGCGCGGCGCCGACTGCGAGCGGGCAGGGCCGTGGAACGCCGGGCACAGGCGATGGGCCGGCCGGGCTCGATTACTTCGCCTTCTGCCCCGTCCCTGCCAGGCCCGACGGCTGTGGCTCCATCTTCTCGTACAGATAGATCTGCGCGATGCGGCGCGCGAATTCGGTGACGCTCAGCTCCGGAATCGGTGGGTCGTTGTTCGCCAGCACGACTACCGTGAACTTCTGATCGGGAAGCTGCATCAAGTAGCTGACAAAGCCGTGCAGCCCGCCATCGTGAGCGATCGACTTCAAGCCGCGCAGCTTCCCGACGATCCAGCCGAAGCCATAGCCCTGCCCCGCCGCCGGCGCGACCTTGCCGTCTTTGAGTGTGGCCGGCGTGCAGGCCGCCTCCAGGCTCGCCGCCGTCAGCACCTTGCGGTTGAACAAGGCCTCGTTCCACCGGTACAGGTCGCCCACCGTCGAATACAATGCGCTCGCGCCGCCGGCCCAGGACATGTCCCAGTCGAGGGCCCTTTGGACCTTGCCGCCGAGGTAGGAGTACCCCGTCGCCTCGTGGTCGAGGATGCGGTTCCAGTGGTGGATCCCGGTGTACTTCATCCCCAGGGGATCGAAAAAGGTCTCTCGGAAGAACGCCTCCAGCGATTTGCCGCTGACCTTCTCGACGATGCAGCCCAGGAGAAAGTAGCCCGAGTTGCAGTACTCCCATTTTTCGCCGGGACCGAAGTCGGGCTGGTCTTTCTTGATCGACTCCACGATCTCGGCGGGGGCGGCCTCGGTCGTGACCTTCTTGAGGAAGTCCGGCTTGTCGGTGTAATTGGCCAGCCCGGAGGTGTGCGTGAGCAGATGGTAAAGGGTGATTTCGTCGCCGCGTGGAAAGTCCGGGTAGTACCGGGAGAGCTTGTCATCGACGCGGAGTTTGCCGTCCTCCTGCAGCTTCAGAATCGCGGCGGCCGTGAACTGCTTGGTGATGGACCCGATGCGGAACTTCGTCTGGGGCGTAATCCGCACCCGATTCCCGATATCGGCGTACCCGTAGCCATTCTGGTACAGGAGGCGGCCGTTCTGGGCAACGAGGACTGCCGCCCCCGGATATCCCTCCCTGATTACGTGCTCGAACATCCAATTGACGATCCTCTCTTTCGCGGGCATGGGGATCGTGGGATCGGCGCCCCGGGCCAGCAGAAACTGGACCGCCTCGTCCCGGCCGGCAATCTTCGCCGCCTGCAATGCGGTTAGCCCCGGCCCGGCCTGTCCGTTGATATCGACGCCTTGCGCCAGGAGCATCTCCACCCGGTCGAGCACGCCGCTCTGAACGGCGGCGACCAGCTTTTCGATCAGCGCCGTCTGTCCCAGGGCCCGGCACGAGAAGGTCCAAGCGCCCGCGCCGTTCTGGATCTTCAGAACCAGGTGATTGCGGCCCTTGCGAAACGTCACCGGCACCAGATCGCTGTCCGGCATGCCGCCGCGCTGGGCCCAGTTCTCGTGGAGGAGCTTGCCGTTGAGCCAGACCTTCACGGCGTCGTCGCTGCCGATCCCCAGAATCGTCCGGCTCTCTCCGGCCATGTCGAGGCACGCCCACGCATAGGCGGTCACGTACGTTCTTTCGCCGAAGGGACGGGTCAGATCGACCGTGTCGCCCGGCGACGTGAAGGCCGTCCACCCATACTCTTCGTCCCCGATCCTGACTTTGTCCTGGAACTGCTCCGGGGAGAACGGGTCGTTCTCGAATGCCTTCTTCTGTTCCTGCTCCTCGCTGCTTGCCGATGGGTCTCTGCCGACAGGGATAGGCCCCAGCAGGAGCCATTTCGTCATGAATCGTTCCCGCTCCAGCCCCGTGTACGTGGCCTTGCCCAGAATCTCCTGGGCCACCGCCCCGGTCCCGCGCGCCGGCATACCCAGCACAATGCCGGCTAGGCACACCGCCACATGCACGTTCGCAATCGTGTTCCTATTCATCTCTTGTTCTGGAGGCCATCGGGCGGCTGGACTTCGACGTCGTCCTGATGGACCTCAATTACGTCCGGGGCAATACCTCGGGGCAGGAGGGACTGGACCTCTTGTCGAAGATTCAG
>JAMCWO010000160.1 GCA_023481165.1 Planctomycetota bacterium
AGGTGACGCCGTGGGCACGGGACCGCAATGCTCGTCAACGCGGGGTCCATTGGCAATTCCGGACGAAAGACGCTCGGATCAAGCTCAAACGCTTGTACCCAGAGGTACAACTGTCATGAACCACTAGGACGGGTGCGGCTTGATCCTCACTACGCGCTGATCTCGGCAAAGGCGTAGCGGGGCGCCTGCCAGTCCAGAAACAACTCCGCCGGGCTCAGGATATCGGGTCGGGAGAAGTCGATGGCATGGTATTCGCTGATGCGCTCGCGAAACCATCGGTCGAACGGTTCCTGGGATGTGGCCATCTTCTGCAGGAAACTGTCGGCACCCGGCCCGTCGAAGACCACGATGACCAGGGGCCCTTGACGAGTTTGCATCAGCCACGCCCGATGCAGCGTAAGCCCCATCCGCTCGTTGAAGCGCTCAAACTCCTCCCGGCGCGGGCCCGTGCACTCCAAGACCCAGGCTTTCCAGTCATCCACCTTGGCTTCCAGCACGGGAACGGCGATTGCGTTCATCATGGCACACCTCGATTCCTTGGAATAGGCATTTCTTTCCTCAAGCCATCTGTCGTCAGATTGACGAAGGCAAGCATCGAAGGTGCGTAGGGAAAGCCCTGCATTTCTTGCCCAAAATTGCCTAGAGCCGCGACCTGACAGGTTTCCCGAAGCGTAGTAGGTTCAGGAGGGCAGGTTTCGTACAGATTGGCGTGTAAGGCAATGGTGCAATGAGCGCAAGAGTTCGCCATCTTCTCCCGCGACCGCCCACGATCCGGATGCTGGTGGCGTTGTGGGTCGCCAGCGTGCTTATCGTGTGGACGATCTTGGTCGGTGGCTGGATCGTGGCCAAGGACCGACTCGCCCGGATCGGGACCCAGGTGACCACCGATATCCAAGCCATGGATGCCACGCACAAGCTGGAAGCCGCCATCCTCTCCTACCGACACGACAATCTGTTGTGGCACTCGACCGATCAAAACAGTTACGAACAGGACGAAAGGGGATCCTTGGCGACCGCGGAGCAGATTGCAGACAACTTCGCCCGCTACGTCAGCACGCCGACGGAGGAGGAATTGCTGGCGAAGATTCAGAAGAAACTGTCGATTCTCCGAAGTCAGTTGTCCGTGGCCGCGCCGGGGCCCACGCAGATCGAAGCCGGATCCACTTTTGACCTTCTGGGCGTGTTGCATGATCTTCAGATAGAGAATGAAGGCCAAATGGAGGCATCCATCCAAGCCGCCAATCGCGTGCAGAACGAGGTCAGCGACTGGGCGACGGGTCTTTCCGTAGGCACGGCGGTTCTCCTTTTTGCCGGCGCCTTGAATCTGATGCGCCGGATCATTCGCCCCACGTTGGCGCTCACCAAGGCGGCCCAGTCCTTCGGCCAAGGCGATTTCTCCGCCAAGGCACCTGTCCTGCACGACGATGAGATGGGCAACTTGGCGCGCACGTTCAACAACATGGCCGGTGATATTGCCGACCGGGAGAAGAACCGGCTCGAGTTCGTCGCCATGGTGGTACACGATTTGAAGAACCCGGTATTGGCCATCGACAT
This sequence comes from Planctomycetota bacterium, assembly GCA_023481165.1. Classification (GTDB taxonomy): domain Bacteria; phylum Planctomycetota; class Phycisphaerae; order Sedimentisphaerales; family Anaerobacaceae; genus PLanc-01. Next base: position 1,555 of record JAMCWO010000160.1, read on the forward strand.
GGCGGCACGCCTGTTGCAGAGAGCGGATGCCCTGGAGGAGGAACACCGCGGGTATCTGAAGGGCATCCAGGAGGAGACGGCTCATCTGCGCGGGATCATTCGGGACCTGACCGACGATATCCAGGTGACGAACGGACGTTTCTCCCTCCACAAGGTCGAGATCGATCTCGGCGCGCTGGTCCGGCAATTTTCCCGGGCGCAAGGCCGGACCTTCACGGCTCACGAGATCGCGGTGCAGACCGAGGAAGGCTGCATGATTCAGGGCGATGCCCGCCGGATCGAGCGCGTGGTCATGAACCTGCTGTCCAACGCCGTCAAATACAGCCCCCCCAACACCCGGATAACCGTCCAGGTCCGGAAGGAGGATTCGCAGGCGGTGCTCACGGTTTCCGACCAGGGGCCGGGCATTGCCGAAGACGATCTGGGAGTGCTCTTTCAGCCCTTTGGCCGGGGCCGATCCGCCGAGGCGCTTGCCGAGGGGACAGGAATGGGGCTGTACGTCGTCAAGCAAATTGTCGAGGCCCACGGCGGCCGAATCGAGGTGCAAAGCAAACTCGGCCATGGCACCACCTTCTGTGTCCGACTGCCGCTGGCATCCGCCAAGATTCTGGTTGCCTCGACGGCCCAGGTTTGATACCGCCGGCTGCGAGTCGAACGGCGCCGGCGGTGATCGCAGCGCCTATTTTTCCACGGCGGCCCGGCACAGATTTTGAACATTTTGCCTAGGGCAAAAGCTTGAACGACCCGCCGGGACTGGCGTATAATGAGCAAACCTTGGATGGCCTTGTGGAGAAAAGAATCATGGATGAGAGGCAAGTACAAGTCGAGCGGCACAGCAGCCACCAAAGTGGCTTGGCCGAGTTTCGTCCCGCCATCATCTGGGGGTTGGATCGGGCGGGGACTCACGAGCACGACATGCTGCTGGCCCAGGGGCACTTCCGGTGTCCGCATTGCCGCCGGGCCGACATCGACGAGATGAACGTCGCGGCCCGCCGGATGCGGTGAGTCCGGCCTGGTAAGTGAATCAGACGGCGGAATCTACCGGCCTGCCTGCTTGCGGCGGATGCCGGCCTCAATGTTCGCGGCCTCATAGCGGGTCCACGCGGAAGGCAGTACGCCGAAGTAGTTCTGACGGTCCTGCTCGGCCAGATCGGTCCTTTTGACAATGGCCGGTACGCCCTCCGTAAAGCCGCTATCCGGAATTACCTGGTCCACCTGCGTCGCACTGCCGTCGGCCAGGATGGCGCCCTTGCCGATGCGGGTGTTGTAGTCGCAGCATGCGTTGAGCCCCACGGCGCCGCCGTCGGCGATTTGTGTGCCATGCATCGTGGCACCGTGATTGATCCAGCAGCCGTCCCCGATGATCGAGCGATCGGGCACCTCGGCCTTGGATCCGCCCACTTTCGGCGGCCGCCCGCCCTCGATGCAGACGTTGTCGTAGATATGCGTGTAGTTGCCGATCTGGTTCGTCCCGCGGATCGTCACGTTGCAGCGGATCAGGGTGTGATGCCCAATGGTGACGTTGCCGGTGATGATCGTCCCGGCGTCGATCTTCGTATAAGCCCCCACTTTGACCTTGCCCTCCAGGATCACGGAGGGGTGAATGTCCGCGGTGGGATCGATGTCCTGTCCGGCGGCCCTCGGCGTCCCGGTCTGGGAGAAGCCCATCAGGACCGAACCGAGAAGAAGGAGCCCCGAGATCACCGCCGCACCCATCACTGCCCTGTACCTGCCCTTCATAGTCGCGCCCTTTCTGTCCCTGAAACACTACCCGTCACCTGTGCCCCGCCTGATGCCCCATCCGCCCGATTATGGGCCTTCCCGGGCCGAGAAGCAACGAAAAGTGTCCCGAGCAAATGGGGCCCCGCACACCGGGTGTCATCCCCGTTGAGAGCAGAACGCGCAATTAGGGAAATTCCTCTATAAGTCCCCGGGCCCTTTTGCCGTTCTATCACGTATGGATAGGGACATGAGTGTGCCGTTGGACAGGGTGGTGACGCGGTCTTCAGGGCCGTGTCTGGATGGGTTGAAAGGGGACTTCCAGGCGCGGAGGCCGGCTGGGGAAAAGGTCCCCAACGAAGGGGCGACTATGGAAACGTTGCGAGTCTTGATCGCGGATGATTACGCGGCCATACGGGCGGCCTTGACACGGGCGCTGCAGTCGCATCCGGACATTGAGGTGGTCGGTGAGGCCTCCGACGGCCCTACGGCGGTCCAACTGGCGGCCAAGCTCAAGCCGGATATTGTGCTCATGGATGTCAACATGCCCGGTTTGGATGGTATCGAGGCCACCCGCCGGATCGTCGCGAAGGATCCCGGCGTGAAGGTCGTCGGCCTGTCGGTGCACTGCTTCGAGTTCTATGCCCGGCAAATGCTCGACGCCGGAGCACACGCCTACGTTCTCAAAGACGGCGACATCGACGAGCTAATCAAGGTAATCGAATCCGTCTGCAGGGGACAAACGTACGTGAGCCCGGCTGTTATGGCCGGCGGTTGCGGACGATCCAGGCTGAAAATACCCCGTCGGCTTCTGCGGGCTGGGTAGGGGCCCGACCCGCTGACGGAGTGCACATCTGATTCATCTTCACGCCTGTGGCTCGCGCTCGCCTGCGCGACAAATCCACATCGTTTTCTTGCCTGCCGAGGCCGGTTCTGCTAAAGAGATAGACTGGATAGAGGGGACGTGCCCTCACATGAAACCGGGGCGTTATAGGAGATCGTGCGATGCCATACGTGAAGGAGACGGCGAATCAATGTCGAAGGCTGACGGCCGCACGGTTGGTTTTGGCCCTCGCGCTGCTCGCGGCGCCGCGCACGGCTCTCGCCGCCGAAGCCGGCGTATTCAACGTCCGTGATTACGGCGCTGTCGGCGACGGCAGAACGCTTGATACCGCGGCCCTCCATAAAGCTGTGAGCGCCTGCGCAGAAGCCGGCGGCGGCCAGGTGCGCTTCCCGCCGGGACGGTATTTGTCCGCTACGGTACACCTCAAGAGTCGCGTCACGCTCTACTTGGAGGCCGGGGCCCGGCTGGTTGGCGTCAAGGACCCGAACCTGTATCAGTATCCGACGCCACCCGCGTTCCTGCCCGAAGCCAAGTGGGGCAAATGGCACCGGGCGTTGATCCTGGCCGACGGCGCAGAAGATATCGAGATCGCCGGCTCCGGCGTGATCGACGGCAACAAGGTTTTCGATCCGACCGGCGAGGAGCGGATGCGCGGGCCGCACACGTTCGTGTTCGTCAATTGCCGCGACGTGACCATCCGCGATGTGTCGTTCGTGGACGCGGCCAACTATGCCATCTTCTTCCAGATTAGCGACCACGTGGATATCCGCAACGTCAAATTCACCGGCGGCTGGGACGGGGTGCATTTCCGCGGGGCCCCGCAGCAGCCGTGCAAAGACGTGAGCATCGTCGGCTGCCGCTTCTACACAGGCGATGACTCGATTGCCGGCCGCTACTGGGAGAACGTCGTCATCTCCGACTGCATCGTCAACTCCTCCTGCAACGGGATTCGGCTGATTGGTCCAGCGACGCACTTGATCGTGCGCGATTGCCTGTTCTACGGTCCCGGCGTCCAGCCGCACCGCAGCTCGAATCGCTACAACATGCTGGCGGGGGTCAATCTTCAGCCCGGCGCCTGGGACAGGACGACCGGCGACCTCGACGATGTGTTGATCTCCGATATCACGATGCAGAACGTGTCCACGCCGTTTCACTTCATGATGAAGCCCGGCAACACCGCCAACCGCATCACCGTCACCCGCGTGACGGCCACAGGCGTGTATCGTGCCGCCTCCTCCGTCGAAAGCTGGGCCGACGCCCCGTTCAAGAACGTGACCTTCCGCGACATTGACATCGAGTTCGAGGGCGGCGGAATTCTCGGGAAAATCCCCACGCAAGTCAAAGCCCCCGGCGTCGATGCGCGTCCGCTGCCCGCCTGGGGTTTTTACGCCCGCAATGTGGAAAACCTCACCTTCGAAGACTTCCGGATGACCTGCACCAAGCCGGACCAACGGCCGGTGATGATCTGCGAAGACGTGAACCAGCTCACCCTCGACACCTTCCGATTCACCCAGTGCCAGGATGTCAACGAGCCAGTGGTCTTGAATCGCGTCGCGAGCGTGCATCTCTCCCACACGGACCTTCCATCTGCGAGGAAATGAGCGGGATACTCGACCATGAAAGAACGAATCCTGGGGTACGATGTGCGGGAGATGTGGTATGAGGATCAGTTTGACCTCGTAAAGCAGGGCCGATTCAAGAAGATGCTGTCCATTGAGGGGGCTCTCTGGGGCTCCATCTTCGAGTGGGATTATGTGAGCCTGGTTGGGCAGGAGCGGGAGAAATATGGGTTGGGGACGCTGGAGTTGCCCGAAATGCTGACCGTTGGCATGAACCTGCCGTTCTGGAGCGATTTGGATGGCATGCTGGACCACGTGAGAGACAAAGCACACAGATTAGGGCGGCGATACTGGGTCACGGCGATCACAATCTGCCTCGAAGATCCCGAAGGGGAACTGAAGGAAAGAACAGAGTGGCCATACCATGCCCAGACTATCCCTGTCGACATACAAAGCGATTGGGTGCTGGTGGGATATGATGTCACGACGCGCGATTCGGAGAGCATGATAACACCGTGCCTGGAACCTCTGACAAGAGGGGAAGCGTGCGATTTTGAGAAGGATCTCAACGAATACATGCTGTTTTCGAATCTGGCGAAGGCAGATGAGTTCCGCAGAGCCCGGGACGCCGATTACGAACTGGGATACCCACATATGATCTACGGCATCTGGCGGGTCGGTGAGATTGTGCTCTGACAGGTGCAGCGGGCCCCGCCCGGCCGTCCAAGCCCGGAGGGCGAAAGACCATAGCCCAACGATTCATCGCTGGGTGCCAGGGGCACGAGCACAAAAGAAGTCCCGACGGGACTGTCTTGACAGAGAATGTGAAGGGGCCGGCCCTGGTGCGAGCGCCGGCCCCACCCTACTGAGCAGGGGCCTGTAGGGGCCTATGGCTTCACTGCGCGGTTGTAGATACGGACATCATCGATCAGACCCGACCAGAAGGTGCCGGGCGCCAGGTTTTTTGCGGCACCGATGGCCCAGTCGGCATAGCCGGTCTTGGGGCTATCCTGCACATCCGCGGCCACGGCGATGCCGTCGACATAGAGCGTTCTGGACATCCCGCCCCAAACCAAGCCGACCCGATGCCATTTGCCGTCGGTGACGATGGTCTTCGAAGATAGCGAGCGGCCGCCGCGGCTCGCGCTGCGCAGATCCGTCATCAACTCGCCCGTCGACTTCTCCGCGGCCAGCCAATTCGCGCCGCCCTGTTGTGAGAAGATGACCTGGCCCGGCGCGCCACCCTTGACCCAGGCGAACACGCTCAGCGTCCCTTTGGGCAGAGGGCTCTGGAAGCTGATTCTGACGTAGTCGTCGACGCCGTCCAACTCGAGCGCGCCGCCGGCGGCACCGCCTTCGGGCCGCCAGACCGGATTGCCAACCAGGTAGGCCGGATACGTCCCGGCACTGTTGGACACCTCGGTCCCATCCTTCTCATCCAGCTCCCAGCACGCGACCAACGTCGGATCGACGGCCTTCTGAGAGGCGTAGCGCATCAGGACGGCCATGTCCTGCATATCCACCACGCCGTCCCCGAAGGGCGTCGGGCCGATATCGCACAGCGGCTCATCCTTGCCCCAGTTGTCCATCAGAATGCGGACCTCCGCCTCATCCACCTTGCCGTCGCCGTTGAAATCGACCACCGGGGTGATCCGCGTCAGGTAGATACTGGATGCGCCCCACAGGACGGGGTAGTCCGAGGTGAAGTACAGGGTCGTCCCGTCGGCCGAGAGCGAGCCACAGAACTCGTGGGTGGGACCGTTCACGGCCGGTCCGAGATTGACCGGAGGGCCCCAGGGATCGGCGTTCGTCCGCCGCGTAGTGACCCACAGATCCAGGCCGCCCGAGCCGCCGGGACGGTCCGAGTTGAAGAAGAGCGTCCGGCCGTCCGGGGCGAGCACGCCTTCCCCCTCGTTGGCACCGGTATTCACGGTCGGCCCCAGATTCACGGCGTCGTTCCAGGGATCGTTCTTCGTTGCGCGGGTGGCCATCCAGAGATCCTCATTGCCGTAGCCGCCGCGGTAGGAGTGGAAGGTCAGCGTCAGCCCGTCCGCCGAAATCCGGGGGCTGAGGTCCCAGGCCCCGCTATTGACTTTGGGCCCAAGGTTCACGGGCGGGCCCCAGGGGTCGGCTATAGACGCCCGCGTGGAGACCCAGATGTCGAACCCGCCGTAGCCGCCGGGCCGGTCGGACCAAAACAGCAACATCAGCCCATCCGGCGACACGGTCGGGAACATGTCCCAGTATTGTGTGTTGACGGTGGGCCCCAGACTCACCGGATCGTTCCAGCCATCCCCGGTCGACATGCGCGTCGACACATACATGTCGAAGTTGCCGGTCCTTTCGGAAGCGAAGTAGATGGATTGGCCGTCGGCGGACACGACGCCGCCCCAGCCCGCCAGGTTGTCGGCGTTGGGCAGCTTCTCGGCCGGGCTGCAGAAGAAGTCCGCCCGGACCTGCCCTGCGGCGAGCAGCACGAGTGCCAGGCCCGCCATCACAACGATTAGCTGCATCCTCCACGTCTCCATTGTTGCCATCCTCTCTGGTTTGCGGTAGAATCCTTTTGTCCTGCCTGTGGGCGCGCAAACCGGGCACCCGGGGCAGGTCCGGGCTGGTGAGGCTGTTGCCGAAATCAAGAGACTCACCAGCCCTTACGTTATGTCCACTTCAACTCACTACCGGTGTTCCGCTGGGTGTACCCTGGGAGTCGCCGGCGCCGGGCCGACAGGCCGGTCGGTGACCCAGATTTCATGATGCCATTGGGCGTAGTCCTTCTCGATCGCCAGGCGGCTGCGTTGCGCGTCCGACCAACTGCACCAGCCATAGGAGCCGTCCAGAATCTTCGACGCCTCCTTTTTCTCTACATCATAGATCCACAACCCGCCGCTCATATAGCACCCGACGCATAACAGGGCGCCATCCGGCGACCAATTGGGGAACAATTGCTGCCGTTGCGGGGGACCCGACCAGTCGGCCACCAGCGCCCGGTGGGACAGGTCCAGAACCTGAAGGGTCGCCTCGGGCGTCATCACCGCCACGTATTTCTCATCGGGCGACACGGCGGGGAACCAATCCATGCAGTCCAGGATTTCCCGCGGTCCCGTGCTCTCGGGATCGACGCCGATGCAATACATCTTGTCCTCACTCGGGGACTGGTAATAGATCCGACGGGAATCGCGCGCCCAATTGGGCCAACTGCCCCGGACCAGGAACCGGGGCGCCTCGGAACCGTCGGCCTTGATAATCCAGATTTCCTGCTGCTCATAGACCCGGTGCTCGCCCTGGCGTTCCTTGGTCAAGTCGGCGAGCGACAAGACCTGCCGGTCGCGGACGTAGGCGATGGAATGCCCGTCGAGTGACCAGGCGGGGTCTTTGCCGGGGATGGTCAGGAGCCGGGTTTTGCCCGTTTGCAGGTTGCGAATCTCGACGCCGCTGGAGCCGAGCACGCCCCGGCTGTAGGCCAGTTCCCGGCCGTCCGGCGACCAGCTCGGATGAAAGCCCTCGGCGACCACACGCTTGCCGATGGCGGCCAATTGCTCGTACTGCTGCGCGGCCCGGTGCATGGCGGTGAACGCGGTCCCTTCCGGAACGTGGTCCGGCGGATGCCACGCTTGCCCGGCCGCGAGCGTGTCGAAGACGTGGCGGGCCGCCAGCGCATCGAGCCGGAATTGCACGGCCGGGCTGGACTTGACGATTTCGTCGTACTGCGCCTGCGCCTCTTCCTGCCGGCCCAGCGCCGTCAGAACGAAGAAGTGATCGAACTGATGCAGGATGTTGTCCGGCTGCAAGCGCAGGCAGGTCTGCACGTCGGCCAGCGCCTGCTCGTACCGGCCCAGGCGCATCAGGGTCTGGCGCCGCTGGTTGCAGGCCTCCACGCGGTTCTTGTCCCGGGGGGCCGTCAGGCCGGCGGCCCGGTCGTGATCCTCCAGCGCCTGCGTGAGCAGATCCGCGTCGTCCCGCGCCAGCCCGATCTCCCGGCGGGCCATCGCGCGCAGCAGGTAGCCCATGGGATGGGCCGGCTGGCTGCCGATCATCGTGGAAGCCTCGGTCTCCGTCTCGTGGTATTGGCCGAGAGCGTAGTAGGCCAGGGCACGCGTGCGGCGCGCCCCGTAGTGAGTAGGGTCAAGGTCCAGTGCGCTGTTCAGGCAACTCAGGATCTCGCGGACGGTGGGCACGGTCATCGCCCGCAGGAGATAGGCTTCCGCCGTTCTGGGCATCAGGCGCTCGCCTTGTTGCAGGTGAACCTCCGCCTTGCCTTTGATCCGGGGGTCGTTCGGGTCCCCTTGCAGGTAGAGGCGTGCCAGGAGAAAGTGCGCATTGGCCGCGACCTCCGCGGGTTCTTTCAGCAACGCCTGCAACTGCTCGATGCCGCTACGCGGCCCGCGCAGCTCGAGCATGATGCGGGCGTTCAGCAGCCGGGCCTTGGACCCGACGTATCGGCTCGCCAGAATCGGCTTGATCTCCGCGAAAGCCTGCTGGTATTCTCCGCGGGACAAGAGATCTTCGACCGCCACGAGCAGTCGCTCATGACTGCTCCGCGTCTGCTGGATATTGAAGCGGGTGTAGGTGACTCCGGCGAAGAGCAGGCCGGCCAGAACCGTGGTGGCGGCCAGCGACGTGAGCACCTTCGTGCGGTGGCGGCGCAAAAACTTGTTCACGCGGTACATGGTGCCGGGCGAGCCGGCCAGGATCGGCTCCTGCCGCAGGTGCCGCTCGATATCCTCGGCCAGCGCGTGGGCCGTCTCGTAACGGCGGGTCCGATCCTTTTCCAGGGTCTTCATCACGATCCAGTCGAGGTCGCCTTTGACCAGCTTGGGCAGCAATTCAGGACTGCTTTGCCGGCATTGAGCTACGTCGCCCAGCGTCTCGCCCAGCGTGCGAATTCGAGTCGAGGGCTTGAGTGGATCGGTCTCGCGGATGATCCGCTGCATCTCCGAGTAGCCGGCCTCGCGCAGCGTCTCGCTGGCAAAAGGCGTCACGCCGGTCAAAAGCTCGTAGAGCAGGACACCCAGCGAGTAGATGTCCGTCCGCGTGTCGATGTCCAAGCCGCTCATTTCGGCCTGCTCGGGGCTCATATACTCCGGCGTGCCGATCATCTGCGAGTAGCGGGTGAACAGCGTCTGCTCCGTGAGACGCTGATTGGTGGCTTTGGCGATGCCGAAATCGATGACCTTGGGAACGGGCCGGCCGTCGTGGAGCGTGACCATCACGTTCGACGGCTTGATATCGCGGTGAATGATCCCCTTTTGGTGGGCATGCTGGACGGCGTTGCAGACCTGCACGAACAGTTCCAGCCGCTCGCGGGTGCTCAGCCGGTTCTGATCGCAGTAGTCGGTGATGTCGACGCCGCGAACCAGTTCCATCACGAAGTAAGGCCGGCCGGTCTCCGTGGCGCCGCCGTCGAAGACCTGGGCGATGTTCGGATGGTCCATCAGGGCCAGGGCCTGCCGCTCCACCTCGAAGCGGGCGATGACGTTCTTCGTGTCCATGCCCAGCTTGATGATCTTGAGCGCCACCCGGCGGCGGACCGGGTATTGCTGCTCGGCCATGTAGACGACCGCCATGCCGCCTTCGCCGATCTTTTCGAGGAGCTTGTACCGGTCGATCACGGTGCCGGGGCCTTCGATGGCCCCGGGGACTTCGATCGTCAGTTGCAGCGAGTCGGCCGCCCGCTCGATGAAGCTGTTCTGACTGGCATGAACTCTCAGGAGGGCTTCCATGCGGGCCAGCAGGGCCGGATCGCCGCCGCAGGCCTGGCGCAGATACGCGAGTTGCTGGTCGGCCTCGTCGATGGCCACCGCCGCACTGAAGATTGCCTCTTCATCTATGATACATTCGTCGCTCATAAGCCCAATCCTTGTCTTTCCCAGTACCATGCGCCATCCGCGGCCCATTTGCCCCACATAAAGGAAAATAAACATGTAACGTGATTGTTGATGTTTGATGTTTGATTTTTGATTTGAGGAGCGAGGCACACCAGCCTCTTCAAATCAACAATCAACAATCACAAATCACACTTCCCCTCGATCTCCAGGTGCAGCCAGGAGCGGGCGTAGGCCCAGTAGCGGTCCGCCGTGTTGTGGGAGATGCCCAGGACCTTCGCCGCCTGCTCGCCGGTCAGGCCCGCGAAGAACCGCAGCTTGACCAGGTCGGCTTTGACCTTATCGAGCCGGGCGAGCTTCTCCAGGGCCTCGTCCAGCGCGATCAGGTCGTCGTCCGGGCCATTGGTGGCGGGTTCCGCATCGCCCAGATCGATCTTCTCCTGGCCGCCGCCGCGTTTGAGCCGGCGTTTGCGACGAGCATTGTCGATGAGAATCCGCCGCATGGCCTCGGCGGCCGCGGCGAAGAAGTGCGCCCGGTTTTCCCAAGTCTGACCCTCATCGCCCAACAGACGCAAATACGCCTCGTGCACGAGTGCCGTCGCTTGGAGGGTCTGTCCGGGCGATTCGTGGGCCAGCTTCTGGGCGGCCAGAAGCCGTAGCTCTTCGTAGACCACGGGCAAAAGCTCGTCGGTAGCCTTCGCATCCCCGCGCTCAATCGCATTGAGAATTCGTGTAACTTCGTTCATGACCTCTTCTCACCGGGCGATATCCGCATTGTCTCACACGCCCGCCCGGCCTTCAAGGGCTAAGGGAAACGACGATACTTCCTAAAGTCGCCTGCGGACGCGTCCGATATTGGGCATGGGCAAGATCATGCATCATTGACGACATTGCAGAACAGGGCGTTCGGGAATAAACTGGAGAAAGGCACGCGGGTCGGAAACGATCCGTGTGAGGTGGCAGGTGGAATCGTGGGCTCGTTTGAAGTTGATGCCATGCCTTACAGGACCCTGACGATCCAGGAAGTGGCTCGCATGCTGGGCACGGACGTGCGGCGCGTGGAGCGCATGGCCCAGCGGGGGGAGATTCCCTGCCAGAAGGTCGGCGGCCAGTTCCGCTTCAATCGCGCGGAGGTCACCGAATGGCTCCAGCAGCGGTTCGGGGGCATGAGCGACGAGCACCTCGCCCAGGTGGATGCAGGGATGACCGAGCAGCGGCAGACCCCCGAGGACGAGATGATCATCTCGCCTCTATTGCGGCTCGAGGCGGTGACGACGAATCTGGGCTCCCGCACGAAGGACAGCACGCTGCGCGAGCTCGCGGCCCTGGCCGAGAAGACCGGCCTGGTCCTCAATCCCCAGGAGTTGGTGGAAGCGGTTCTGCATCGCGAGGAGTTGCACAGCACCGCCATGGAGAACGGGATCGCGATTCCGCACCCGCGCCGGCCGCTGCCGTACGCCATCGCCGAGCCCATCCTTGCCGTCGCGCGCACGACCGGGGGGATCGCCTTCGGCGCCCCCGATGGCCGCCTGACGGACCTGTTTTTCCTGACGGCGTCCCAGGACGACCGCCACCACCCGCACATCCTGGCCCGCCTGTGCCGGATGCTCTACGACGAAGCCTTCGTCGCCTCTCTCCGCGAGGCCGAGGCACCCCAGGAGATGATCGAGCTGATGAAGAAGCGCGAGCTCGAAGTCATCTCGCAATAGACCTCGCCCGGAGGCCGCGTCCCGCCCCGAGAGAGAATCCCGCCATTCCCTACAAATGGTGCGTGATTCCCGGTGTTCCGCGTGACGGAGACAATCCCTCGTCTTTTCCAGATTTTTTCGCACATATTATACGACTATTCGTATCAACTACTGAAGGATCGAAGGCAGGGAGGCACAGAATCCCAGGGATGGGCGCAAGGGCAAGTAACAGGAATGGATGCCGCTGTCATCGTTTACTTCCTTTCTAAAACCCCCGTGCGACTAACCCGCGCCCGGGGGCTCTATCCCCGCGTCGCCCCAGCGGACTCTCTAAGCCTTGGGCGCCATGCTTACGCTTGCGTAAGCATGTCTTACCCGCCGGCGCGAACATGTCTACGCAAGCGTAGACATGGGACCCCACTGCGCTGGAGACTGTGAGGTCTGTCCGAACGTGTGAGGAGCCCGACCTTCCCTGGGTGACAGCGTCGAGCGGAGTCTGGGCCCCAGTCGCGACTCATTGCGATTGGGAACCCTCTTCGGAGCTTGGCGATGGAAGAGCAGAGACTCGCTTCACAACAACTGCTTCAGGTTGTGCGACGCGGTTCTCTTGACCGACGAAACGAACCTGCCTGTCGGCTCAGCATTGTCCTTACAGGATCAGTGCACTTCAATCGCCCGATTGCACGAGATGGAAGCCGATGCCAAAGGGATGCGCAGCATGCTTCCACAAGCCGGACGGTGATTCCATCCAACGATCCGCTCCCGGCTGGGATATTGATACCCGACCTTGGGATATTTCCCGACGCCGGTTGCTGCACCGGGCCGACGCCGCTACGTAGCAGAAAGAAACCCGTCCTGCAAAAGTAGAGGGAGGTGTGCTATGGCGTCGAAGGTATTGCCCGGATGCGTGGTCGCTTCACTGCTCCTTGCGGTGGTTCTGCCGGCTTGGGTCGAGGCGCAGCCTTATGGGGGTCCCGGCTCAGGTTTCTACGGACCCTCAGCCCCCGGAACCTATCCCTACGGGGATTACGGAAACTCTGATTACTACGGATACCCCTATTTTCCCTTCCCGGGCTTCTTCTACCCGTACGCGTCCAGATACCTCCCTTCGTATTCGTACACGCCGAGCCCATATATGCAGGTGCCCGGCGCCGCGGCGTACGGGACCCCGCCGTTCGCCTATTCTCCCTTCGCCTACACCTATGACCTTTACGCGCAGTCCTACGCCGATGCCTATGCGGGGCTCTACCCTTACTATCCGCCGTACGCCTACTATGCGCCTCCAGCGTATCCTTACGGACCCTACCACCGGTTCATCCCCAGACGTCCGCGATTCTCCCCGTATCGGCCCATGACTCTGGAAGAGTACTTCTACCGCGAGTCCCAAGGCCCCACGAGGGTGCGCGACATCGTCCCCGGCGTCCCCGAACTCGGCGGCTAACTCGCCGCGGGAACAACTCTCCGTCTTCCCAGGCGCTTGCGATAGACCGGCTTCAGGCTACAATACATCCCGTACGTCGCCGCGTCGTGCCCGCGGGGCCGACGTGTAGGACGAATTGCCGGGAATGGTGCACCATGAAGGGAATATCGAGACGCCAAGTGCTTCGAGGCAGCATGGCGACCGCGTTTGCCACGCCGTGCATGATTTCGTCGTTGCGGGCTGGCACGCCGGCCAGCGAGCGGATTACGATGGGGGCGATTGGCTTGGGCGGGCAGGGGACGCATAACCTCAAAAGCTTTCTGACCTTTCCCGATGTGCGCGTGCTGGCCGTCTGTGATGTCGATACCAACCATCGGCAGGCGGCTAAGAAACTCGTGGACGAAGCCTATGGCAATAAAGACTGCGCGACATACAATGACTTTTATGAGGTTCTCGCGCGACGGGACATCGACACAGTGCTGATCGCTACGCCGGACCATTGGCACGCGATTATCTCCATCGAGGCCGCCAAGGCGGGCAAGGATATCTATTGCGAAAAGCCGATCTCCCTGACAATCGCGCAAGGCCGGGCGGTGGCCGACACGATGAAGCGGCTCGGGACCGTGTACCAGAGCGGCACCCAGCGGCGGAGCATCGCGTCTTTTCGCTTCGGCGTGGATATCGCCCGCAGCGGCATGCTGGGCAAGGTCCATACTCTACACTGCTATTACGACATCGGCCCCATTTGTCCGCCGCAGCCGGTGCAGCCGGTCCCCGCCGGCTTCGATTATGATCGCTGGCTCGGCCCCGCGCCTTATGAGCCCTATACGCCCCGGCGCTGTCATGGCAGCTTTCGCTGGCTCTATGACTATTCCGGCGGGCAACTGACCGATCTCGGCGCCCATTTCGCCGACCTGGCCCAATGGGCCCACGGTAGTGATGATACGAGCCCGACGCGCTACGAAGGCTCGGCCGAGTTCCCCAAAGATGGCCTGTTCAACACGCCGGTGCGGTTCGAAGTCACCGCCACGTATCCGGACGGCGTCAAGATGATTATGCACGACCAGACCGAGCCGGGTAGGGGACCCCGCGGCAACAAGTACGTCGGCACCGACGGCTGGGTCAGCGTCGACGATACCGGCAAAGTCACGGCCTCCAGCGATGCGATTATGCGCCAACTTACCACCACCCAGCGTGGCTACGAGTACATGGAAGGCCACCACCGCGATTTCCTGACTTGCGTCCGGACGCGGGCCCGCACCATCTCGTCGCCCGAAGTGGCCCACCGCTCGACGACGGCCTGCCATGTCGCCAATATCTGCCTGCGCCTGGGCCGTAAGCTCCAGTGGGATCCGGCGACGGAGCATTTCGTCAACGATCCCGAGGCCGACCGCTTTCTGGCCCGCGCCACGCGCAGCCCCTGGCGGCTGTAAGAGGACTGGAATGATGGAATAATGGGGAATTCGTCTCGATCTCCCTATCATTCCATCGCCGGCGCGAGAATTCTCATGAGAGCCTTGATAGACTGAAGGGAGCAGCCTTCCACCAAACCGGCATGGTGTTGAAGGTTCTCAGAATTCGGGTTCCATCTTCGCTCGTTCGAACCAGCCGTAGAGAGTGGGCAAGACGAGCAAGGTGGCCAGAGTCGAGGTAAACAGGCCGCCCACCACCACGGCGGCCAGCGGCCGTTGCACCTCCGAGCCCGGGCCGGTTGCCATCAGCATCGGAATGAGGCTGAAGACCGTGATGGAGGCCGTCATCAGGATAGGGCGTAAGCGCGCGCCGCAGCCGGTCGAGATCGCCTGTTGCAAGGGCATGCCTTCCCGCCGCAACTGGGTCACGTAGGAGACCAGCACCACGCCATTGAGGACCGCCACACCGAACAAGACGATGAACCCCACCGAGGCGGGCACAGATAGGTACAGACCGGAGATCAGCAGGCTGAAGACGCCCCCGACCAGCGCGAAAGGCAGATTGAAGATCACCAGCAGGGCCAGCCGGATGGAATTGAACGTGATGAACAGTAGCAGCAGGATCAAGCCCACCACCATCGGCAGGATGAGTGCCAGCCGTTTCATGGCCTGCTGCTGGTTCTCGAATTGTCCGCCCCAAGCCAGGTAATAGCCGCTAGGCAGCGCTACCTTTCTGGCGATCTGCTCCTGGGCCTCGCGCACGACACTGCCCATGTCGCGGCCTTTGATGTTGAATTCGATCCCCATGCGGCGCTGGCCGTTCTCCCGGCTGATCTGCACCGGCCCATCGACGACGGAGATGTCCGCCAGTTGCTTGAGCGGGACCCGCGTGCCGGCGGGCGCATCGACCAGGATATTGCCGATCGCTTCCACCGAATTGCGTTTCTCCTCCGGGAAGCGCACGGTCAGATCGAAGAACCGATTCTCTTCGTAGACCTGCGAGGCCGGCTTGCCTCCGACCGCGATCTCCACGACGCTCAGCACATCGTTGACGTTGATCCCGTAGCGGGCGATCCGATTGCGGTCGATCTGGATAGCGATGTACGGCTGGCCCGCCACGACCTCCGTCACGAGATCGGCGACGCCGGCGATCGGCGCGATGACCTTGGCGATTTCCGCCATCTTCTGTTGCAGGATGTCCGTGTCATCGCCGAACACCTTGACAATCACCTGGGCGCGGGTGCCGGCGACCATCTCATCGATGCGGCACTGGATCGGCTGGCTGAAGCTGAAGGCGATGCCGGGAATCACGGCCACCGCGTCGCGCATCTTGCCGAACAACTCGTCCCGAGTCCGCGCACTGGTCCATTGGGAGCGGGGCTCCAGGTCGCCGACAAAGCCGGTCTTGTCCACGCCCCGGGCCTCCAGGGCCAGGCCCGTCTGCCCCGTGCGCGAGAGCACCGTCTTGAGCTCCGGAAACTGCTTGAGCTTCTTCTCGATGCGGTCCGTGATCTCCGTGGCGTTCTCCAGGGAGATCCCCGGCAGCATCTGGACATCCATGTCAAACGCCCCCTCATCCATGATGGGAACGAACTCGGTTCCCAAGTGGGGTACCAGCGCCAGGGCGACGGCCACGAAGAGGACCGCGATGACGACGGTCGAAGCCCGGTGCCGCAGCGACCAGCACAAGAGCGGACCATACATCCGCCGAACGGCGCGGACGACGAGACTTTCCTTCTCGTGTCCGTGCCGGAGCACCAGGGCGCAAAGGACGGGAATCACGAGAATCGAAAGAAACAGCGAAGCAAAGAGCGCGATGGCCACCGCATAGGCCAGCGGCGAGAACATCTTGCCCTCCATGCCCTGCAAGCTGATGATGGGGATGAAGATCAGCGCGATGATGAGTTCCCCGAAAATGCTGGGCTTGCGCACTTCCAGGACCGCCTTGAGGACCGTGGCGAGCTTGTGGGACTTCTCGGTCATGGCCCCCAGGTGCCTTTGCACGTTCTCCACCTGAATGATCGTGGCATCGATAATCATGCCGATGGAGATCGCCAGACCACCCAGGGACATCAAGTTGGCGTACAGCCCCGCATACTTCATGACGATCACGGTCAGCAGCAGCGACAGCGGCAGGGCGAAGATGACGATCAAGGCCCCGCGCACACTCCGCAGCAACAGGTAAAGCACCACCAGGACCAGAAGCGAACCCTCGGCGAGCGCCCAAACCACGGTGCGGATGCTCTGGCCGACGATCTCGGATCTCTCGTAGAAGGGCACGATCTTAAGCGAGGCGGGCAGGACCGTCCCGTGGTTGATCTCCCGGACCTTCTCCTGCACGCGATGGACCACTTCCAGGCTGTTCTCGCCCTTGAGCATCATGACGATGCCGCCCACGGCCTCTCCCTCTCCGTTCTTCAAAGCGGACCCTTGGCGCACGGCGTGGCCCACTTCGATCCGGGCGACATGGTTGAGGAACACCGGCGCACCATCCTGCACCGCCAGAACGATGTTGCCGATATCCTCCTCGGAACGAATCAGGCCGACGCCGCGCACGATGTACTGTTCCGAAGCCTGACTCACGATGTTGCCGCCGACGTTCTGGTTGTTGTTGCGAATTGCCTCGAACACCTGTTTGACGGAGAGGCCATAACTCAGGAGCTTGTCCGGGTCCACAATCACCTGAAACTGTTTCAAATACCCACCGAAGGAGTTGATCTCGCTGACGCCCGGCACATTCTTGAGCAGCGGGGCGATTACCCAGTCCTGGAGAGTCCGCAGGTCGGTGAAATACATGATCCGTTCCTGCGGGTCGGCGGGCGGTTTGCCTTCCAGCGTGTACTGATAGATCTCTCCCATCGCCGTCGCCACGGGACCCATCTCGGTGGACACACCTTCAGGGAGTTTCTCCGTCACCGCGGCCAGGCGTTCAAAGACCAGTTGCCGCGCGAAGTAGACGTCGACGTCGTCGTGGAACACCAGCGTGACGACCGAAAGCCCGTACTTGGTGATGGAGCGCATCAACCGGAGCTTGGGCAGTCCGCGCATGGCCATTTCGATCGGATAGGTGACAAATTTCTCAATCTCCAACGGACTCAGGCCCGGCGCTGTGCTCACCACCTCCACCTGGATGTTGGTGACATCGGGAAACGCGTCGATGGGCAGCGTTCGGAAGGCGAGCGCCCCGAGCCCCACGATCAGCACAACCAGGAGCAGTATCAGCAGACGGTTGTGCAGCGCCAGATGCATCAGTCTCTCAATCATGCTACTCCTCCACCGAGGGCTTGTTCAACTCCGACTTGAGGGCATAGGCGCCCCGGGCCACGTATTTCTGCCCGGCCTGGAGCCCCGTCGTAATCTCCACGGCCTTGTCATTCGAGCGTCCCACCGTCACCACTTGCGGCACAAAGCCCTGGTCGGTGGGCCGGAACACGCAGGTCTGGCCCTCCAGGCGGACCAGAGCCTCCTTGGGAACCACCACTCCGGCGGAGACTTCATCGATCACAATCAGCCCGGTCACGAACAAGCCCGGCCGCCAGCGGCCGTCGGCGTTGGGGATCGTCAGGCGGGCGAACGCCATGTGGCTGGACTCCGAGACGACGTTGCTCACGAAGGCGATCGTGCCTTCCGTCTGCAGGTCCTCGCCGCCTTTGATCACGGCGGCCTGGCCGGGCCGAATATGGGACAAGTCCTGCTGGTGCACTTTCAAATCGACCCAGACGCTGGTCAGGTCGGCGATCACGAAACAGGGATTGGAGTCCTCCTTGAAGACCTCGCCCAGCACGATGTGTTTCTGCACCACCGTGCCGTCAATAGGCGCGGTAATCTCGTACCGGGTATACAAGGTCTCCGCATGAGAGGGCAGGGCTTTCAAGTCTTCCTCGGTCAGGCCCAGGGCGTGCAGTTTCTGCTCGGCGGAACGCAGGGCGATCTGGGCCTCCGCCAGGGCCTGCTTGCTTTCCAGGTAGTCCTTCTCGGCCGTGATTTTCCCTTGCCGCAGGCTCTCCTCGCGGGTGAAGTTGGCCTGCGCCAGCCCGAGCCGGGCCACGGCCGCCAGGTACGCCGCTTTGGCATCCGCCAGATCCCGGCTTTCGAGCACGGCCAGCACCGTCCCGGCCCGCACCGTGTCCCCCAGGTTCTGGTAGACTTCCCGCACGACGCCGGGCACCCGGGGGACTATGTGGGCCAGCTTGTCCGAATTGAAGGCGATCTCGCCCGACAGGGTGTCATGGACCTGCAATCTACCGGGACCCGCTGTGGCGATCTCAAGGCCGCATTCCTTCAGAGCCGCTTCATCCAATCGGACGATCTTCTCGCCCTCATTCGCATCGTTCTCACGCTCTTCGGACCGGGCGACCGAGCCCGCGCCGAAACTGCCCGCGAAGAGCTTCTGCAGAACCTGGAAATGCCACAGGGCCGCGACGGTGCCCATGATCCCGATCACGACGATGCTCGGTAGGATCTTCGTCTTCATCGTTTCGTCTCCTATGCTACTTCCCCTGCAAAGATGGTTCCTGGACCGGCCGCGACAGATGACCGTCGTTGCTGCCTGTATCCAGTGCTTGGCCGGTCAACCTCTGGACCTCGGCTTGCGCCTTGTGATACGCCTCGGTGGAATTGACGTACTGGGCCTGCGTCTGAAAGAGAGTGCGTTGGGTGTCGAGCAGGTGGAGATAATCGAACTTGCCCTGCTGATACCCTTGGCGCGCCGCTTCGAAGGCCCGCTGCGCCTTGGGCAGAACCTCGTCGCGCAGAATCGTCACCTGGTCATAGGCGGCCGCCAGCGTACTTACCGCCTCGGACAACGTCGCCCAGACCCTGACCTGGGCCGCCTCATATTGTCGCCGGGCCTTCCCCAGTTCTGCCGTCGCCGCCAGAATGCCTCCCTGGTTGCGGTTGAAGAGCGGCAGCGGCAGGGAGAGGTCCAAGACGAACGCTCCCTCGCCCGTGTCTTCATAGCGTCGCACGCCGCCACCGACGGCGATATCCGGCACCGCG
>JAMCWO010000073.1 GCA_023481165.1 Planctomycetota bacterium
CGGGCCGGGGCCGCCTTTGTCAGCCCCTTCCTCGGCTGGAAGGAGCAGCACGGCGATGCGGCCTCGTCGCTGATCGCCGAGGTCGCGGCGGTGCTGAAGAACTATGGCTATCGGTCCGAGATCATCGCTGCGGCCATTCGCAACAGCCGTCAGATCGCGGACGCCGCGATCGCCGGGGCCCATTGCATAACCGCCGGCATGAGCGTCTACCAGGACAGCTTCTGCAATCCCTACACGACCATGGGTGAAGACATCTTCCGCAAGGCCTGGGACGCCACGCCGGAATCCTAAGAGCGTCTCATGGGGTAAGTGGGTACGGCCCCCCTTTTGTCACCCCCGCGGAGGCGGGGGTCCAGGAAAGCCGCGGAGCCTATGGATTCCCGCTTTCGCGGGAATGACAGTAAGCGGCAGCCTGCCGGAAAGACTGTTATGTGTTAGTGGCTCTGAGGGAGAGGCAGGATGATTGAGGAGAAAGGTCTTATGTCCGGAAAGGACGATATTCGCCGATTATATTTGAACGGCCAGTGGGTCGAACCAAGGGACCCGCTGGCGGTTGTCAATCCCGCCACGACCGAGGTTTTCGCGCAGGTCGGCACGATTCCTCGCGCCAGGGTCGCCCAAGCCATCCAGGACGCGGCCAGCGCTTGGCCTGCCTGGCGCAAGACGCCGGGGCGCGAGCGCGGACGCTACCTCTGGGGCATGGCCGATGCCCTCCAGCGCCGCAGCGAAGAGATCGCCCACACGATCACGCTGGAAAACGGCAAACCGCTGGCGCAAAGCCGCGGCGAGGTGGCGATGACAGTGGATCACCTCCGCTGGTTTGCGGGGGAGGCCCAGCGGGCCTACGGCCGGGTGGCGCCGCCCCAGGCCGATGGGAAACGTCACTTGGTGCTCCGCACGCCGGTAGGCGTCGTTGGCGCAATTGCGCCCTGGAACTTTCCGCTGGTCCTGGCCGTTCGCAAGGTCGGGGCGGCGTTGGCGGCCGGGTGCCCGGTCGTGCTCAAGCCGGCCAGCGCGACGCCGCTTTCCGGTGTGATGCTGGCCGAAGCGGTCGATGAAGTGAAGCTGCCGCCGGGCGTGTTTCAACTGGTGGTAGGGCGGTCGGCCGAGATCGGCGCGGAGATGCTGGAAAACCTCTTGTGCCGCAAGATCACCTTCACCGGCTCCACCGCGGTGGGCAAGGAACTGATCCGCGGGTCAGCCGCCTGCGTCACCAAGCTGTCGCTGGAACTGGGCGGCCACGCGCCGGTGCTGGTCTTCGAGGACGCCGATCTGGAGCAGGCGGTCCGGGGGACGGTCATCGCCAAGTTCCGCAACACGGGCCAGTCCTGTATCGCCGCCAATCGCGTCTACGTCCAGCGCTCGATCGCCGACCGATTTATTCCTGCCTTGGTCGAGGCCACCCGCAGATTGAGGGTGGGCAACGGGCTGGAGGAGGGCGTGGAGATCGGTCCGTTGATCAATGAGGCCGGCCTGAAGCAGGCCCTGGAGCACATCGAAGAGGCCAAGTCACAGGGAGCGCGGGTCCTGTGCGGCGGCAAACGCTGGACCGGCGGCCGCGGGTATTTCCTGGAGCCGACGATCCTGACGGACGTGCCGCCGGATGCCCGGTGCATGCGCGAGGAGACGTTCGCCCCTGTTGCACCGGTCTGCGTGTTCGAGGATGAGGCCGATGCGATTCGGGCGGCCAACGCCACCGAGTACGGTCTGGCCGCGTACGCGTTCACGCGCGACTTGTCGCGGATGTGGCGGTTGGCGGAGGCGCTGGAGGCAGGGACCATCGGCATCAATGATACCGTGCCGGCCACGAGTCAGTGTCCGTTCGGGGGCTTCAAGCAAAGCGGCTGGGGCCGCGAGCTGGGGCTGGAGGGCCTGGACGCCTTTCTGGAAACGAAGCACATTTCCCTGGGAGTGCAGGCATGAGGGAAGCGTTGCCCGCCTATCTGAGTGTCCCGCCCGAGAAGCTGGGCGAAGGCGTGCCGGTCAAGGTCCGCACCTGCGGTGACATGGAAGGTGTGGCCGACGACATGGCGCGCGTGATGCTGGAATTGATCGAGGCCGCCCGGTCGGAAGGCCGCAGCGCGACGCTGATCGTGCCGGTTGGTCCGGTCGATCAGTTTCCTGTGTTGGCCGAACGGATCAACCAGCGGCGGTGCGACTGCCGGGATGTGATGCTGATCAACATGGACGAATACCTTACGGGGGACGACCGGTGGGTGCCGATCGATCATCCCTTGAGTTTCCGGGGATTCATGAACCGCAAGTTCTACGATCGGATCGACCCCGGCTTGGCCCCACGGCCGGAGAATCGCGTGTTTCCCGACCCCACAGACCCCAAGAAGATGGCGCGGCTGATCGACCGGCGCGGCGGCGTGGACGCCTGTTTCGGCGGCATCGGTATCAACGGCCACATCGCGTTCAACGAGCCGCCTGAGCCGGGCGAGTCGGTGTCGGTCGAAGAATTTGCCGCGTTGCCCACGCGGGTGCTGAGCCTGACCCGGGAAACGCGGACGATCAACTCGGTGACGGTCGGCGGCGAGATCTCCATCGTCCCCCGCCGGGCGATCACCGTGGGGATGAAGGAGATCCTGGCAGCGCGGCGGCTGAGGTTCTACTGCAATCGCCCTTGGCAGCGGGCGGCGGTGCGTCGGGTGCTGCACGGCCCGTTGACGTCGGCCTGTCCCGCGTCGCTGTTGCGGACGCACCCCGATGCGGAATTGACCGTGGCGGACTACGTGGCCGAGCTGCCCGACATTCAACTGCGGTGAAGACCATGCGACTGGACTTTTCGGGCGAGCGGGTTTTGGCGGTGGTCGCCCATCCGGACGACGCGGAGGTTCTCTGTGCGGGGACGTTGGCGCGAGCCGGATGCGACGGCGCGACCCTTGGGATCTGCGTGCTGTGCCGGGGCGACCGGGGGCAGCCGGCGAAGCCGATTGCCAACCTCGCCGCGGTGCGACGGAAAGAGATGGCCGCGGCGGCGAAGCTGCTGGGGGCGGTGCTGTTGCGCGGCGAGTTCGGGGATGGACAACTCGTCGATGGCCCGACCCAGCGGCAGAAGCTGACGGAACTCTACCGCCGCTTCCGGCCGACGCTGGTGCTGGCCCACTGGAAAGAAGACTACCATTCGGATCACCGTGCCGCCGGGGCGTTGGCCGAAGCCGTATCGTGGTTCTGTGCTTCGGCCGGTCATCGGACGCAGGCGGCCGCGCTGAGCAGCCAGCCGGCGCTGTGGTGGATGGACACGATGAACATGACCGGTTTCGAACCAGGGTTCTTTGTCGATGTGAGCGAGCAGATCGACTTGAAACGCCGCCTGTTGGCCTGTCACCAGAGCCAGCTACGCCGCTCCGGCGACGGCGATTTCGCACCGTTGGAGGAGCAGAGATACGACAAGCCGAAGCCCGTGGGGCGCAGGCCGGCGTGACCGCCGCCGAGGCATTTCGGGGCCATCTGGCCTGGAAACGCGCGCGGGCCTGGTGATGCAAGTTCAATCTCTCTTTTGCAGAGATCCATTTTTCGTTTACAGAAAGGAGCACGAATGAGTTTACGAGCACTGATCATCCATCCGGACGACAACGTCGCCAACCTGATTGGCGCCGGGAGCAAGGGCGAGTCGGTCCAGTGTACGATCGAGGGTCAGACCAAGACGACCAAGATCGCGCTGCTGGACGACATCCCGGCCAACCACAAGTTTGCCCGCGTCGACATCAAGGCGGGCGCGCCCATCATCAAGTACGGCCTGAGCATCGGCCGGGCCTCGCGCGGCATCAAGGCGGGCCAATACGTGCACGTGCACAACATCGAATCCAATCGTGGCCGCGGCGACCTGAAGAATGCGTGAGCGCCCCCACGGACAAGAAGAACAGAATTGATCAAGGAGACCCAACGTGAGAGACTTCTTCTACGGATATCCTCGGGAGGATGGCCAGGTCGGCATCCGCAACTATGTGTTGATGCTCAGCGGGACTTTGTACGCCAATCCGACCTGTGAGCGCGTCGCGGACATGGTGCAGAACACGATTCCGATCGTGCACCCGCTGGGCCGCTGTCAGATCGCGCCCGATCTGGCACGGACCTACAGGACCCTGGTCGGCCACGGGCTCAATCCCAACGCCGGGGCCGTCATCGTCGTGGATCACTTCAAGGAGCAGGGCTGCACCGCCGACGACATCGCCCACGAAGTCGCCAAATCGGGCAAGCCGGTCGAGGTCGTCAACATCCGGCGGGATGGCGGCGCCGTCCACGCGCTCCTGAAGGCGACCAACCTGGCGGTCGAGTTCAACCGCAAGATCACCGGCCGGCAGCGCGAGCGCGTCCCGCTCCGTAAGCTCATCTACGGATTCAACTGTGGCACCAGCGACGTGACCAGCGGCCTGGCCCCCAACCGCTGTGTCGGCTGGGTCTGCGCCCGGATCATCGAGGCCGGCGGCCGGGGCCT
>JAMCWO010000120.1 GCA_023481165.1 Planctomycetota bacterium
GCGAGACGCAACTGCGCCGCGAGTACATCGACCCGTTCTTCAAAGCCCTCGGCTGGGACGTGGACAACACGCGCGGCTGGGCCGAGGCGTACAAGGACGTGATCCACGAGGACGCCATCCGCATCGGCTCGACGATGAAGGCTCCGGACTACTGCTTTCGCATCGGCGGGACGCGCAAGTTCTTCGTCGAGGCCAAGGCTCCAGCGGTCAACCTCAAGGACGATCCGGAGCCAGCCTACCAGTTGCGCCGGTATGCCTGGTCGGCCAAGCTGCCCCTGTCGATTCTGACGGATTTCGAGGAGTTCGCGGTCTACGACTGCCGGGTCCGGCCCCACCACGCGGACAAGGCATCCAAGGCCCGCACCCGATACTGGCGGTATACGGACTACGCCGAGCATTGGGACGAAATCGCTTCGATCTTCTCCTATGACGCCGTGCTCAAAGGCTCCTTCGACAAGTACGCCACCAGCGAAAAGAGGCTGCACGGCACGGCGGAGGTCGATACCGCCTTTCTCGCCGAGATCGAAACGTGGCGGGACAGCCTCGCGCGGCACATCGCCCTGCGCAATCCGTCGCTGAGCAATCGCCAGCTCAACTACGCCGTGCAGATCACCATCGACCGCATTATCTTCCTGCGCATCTGCGAAGATCGCGGCATGGAGCGTTACGGCCAGCTTATGGCCCTCTGGAACGGCCCCGATGTCTATCCGCGCCTGATGGCGCTCTTCCGCGCGGCCGACGACCGCTACAACTCGGGCCTGTTCCATTTCCTTCCCGAAAAGGACCGGTCCGAGGGACCGGATGAGCTGACGCCCGACCTGGTCATCGACGATAAGCCCCTCAAGGACATTCTGCGGTCCCTCTACTACCCGGAAAGCCCCTACGAGTTTTCCGTCCTGCCCGCCGAGATTCTCGGCCAGGTGTACGAGCAATTCCTCGGCAAGGTCATCACCCTGACCGCCGGCCACCATGCCCGCGTCGAGGACAAGCCCGAAGTCAAGAAGGCCGGCGGCGTCTTCTACACGCCCGCCTATATCGTGGACTACATCGTGAAGCAAACGGTCGGCAAGCTCCTGGAGGACCGCACGGTCGTATCCTACAAGACCAAGCCTCCCAAGCTCGACCGCCCGCTGCGGGTGCTCGACCCCGCCTGCGGCTCCGGTTCCTTTCTCCTCGGCGCTTATCAACTGCTCCTCGACTGGTACCGGACCTACTATGAGCAGCACGACCCCGAGACCTGGGCTGCCGCCAAGGTGCCGCCGATCTACCAGGCCGGCACCCGCGGCTGGCGGCTGACTCTCGCCGAACGCAAACGCATCCTTCTGGACCACATCTTCGGCGTAGACATCGACCCGCAGGCGGTGGAGGTCACGAAGCTATCCCTGTTGCTGCGGGTCTTGGAAGGCGAAAAGAATCTCGTCCTCTTCCACAACGAGCGCGCCTTGCCCGACTTGGCCGGCAACATCAAGTGCGGCAACTCCCTCATCGGCCCCGATTTCTACAAGGGCCAGCAACTCGGCATGTTCGATGAAGAAGAGCGATTCCGGATTAACGCCTTCGATTGGCACCACGAGTTCGCCGAAGCCTTCAAGGAAGGCGGCTTTGATGCGGTTATCGGCAACCCACCCTATGGGGCATACCTCTACGATGAAGACAAGGCGTACCTGACGACGCGGTATCGTCTCCAGACCCACCAATCGGACAGCTATCTTCTCTTTCTGGAAAAGGCCCTGCGGGATCTGCTCCAAGGGGATGGCTTCTATGGCATGATCATTCCTAATCCTTGGCTGACTAACTTGCTTCAGACTTCGGTTCGGAAGCATGTTGTTGATAACACGCGGATTTGTTCGATCGTCCACTTCAAGTTCCCGGTATTCCCCAAAGTTGTCGTCGACACCGAAATCGTTGTGTTGCAGCAGAAGAACCCGGACAACTGGACGGCCACAGTTGTGGTAGCCGATACGCTCAATGCCTTTGTGTCAATTCCGTGGGAGGCTGGCATTCGAATAGTCGCGCATGAGCAAAGTAGATGGCGTGCTCTGAACGGTGGCGTCATAAATATCTTCCTGAGTACCCCTGAGATAATGCTTGCGGAGAAGTGTCGGAGGGCCGGAGTCCGGATGGATTCCCTCTGTGCGATCAATGTGGGCATCAAGCCCTACCAGGTTGGTAAAGGAAGTCCGCGTCAGAACAGAAAGGTAGTTGAAGAACGGCCGTTTGACAGCGACCGCCGCGTGGATGCCTCATACCGTGCATACTTACGAGGCGCGGACATCGGGCGGTTCAGGATCGCACCGGTCAAACCTCGGTATCTCCGATATGGGCCCTGGCTCGCGGAACCAAGACCTGCCGCCAACTTTGACGCGCCAGTGAAGATTGTCATGCGTCAAACTGGAGATAGCATAGTCGCCGCTCTTGATAGCAGACAATTCCTCTGCTTGAATAATATGCATGTACTCGTACCGCACAGCGAAGAGCCGTCGCCTCTCTACCTATTGGGTGTCATGAACTCCAGACTGCTCAACTGGTATTACCATACACTCAATCCGGAAGTTGGAGAAGCCCTTGCCGAAGTCAAGAAGACCAACGTTGCGCGGCTCCCGATTCGTGCGCTCGACTTGAATAAACCCCAAGATGCGCTACTGTATGAGAAAATGCTCACGTTCGTCGCCTCCATGCTCCAATTCCAGAAGTCCCTCGGCTCAGCGAAGACACCGACGGAGAAAGCGGCTCTGGAGCGGCAGATTGCGGCGACGGACGGGCAGATCGACCAACTGGTGTACGAGTTGTACGGCCTGACGGATGAGGAGATTCGGATCGTCGAGGAAGCGACGCGCGGTTGAGATAGAAGAGGGCAACCACAGGGGGTTGCCCCTACGAATGACGTAGGACGACGCGCCAAGAGCATCGGACAACCCGTAGGGGCGGCCCCCCGTGGCCGCCCTCTTGCCCCCGTGCCACCTGAACGAATTTGCGCGGCCCCGGGGTGTAGGAGGGCAACCGTGGATGAAGAAGGGCAACCATGGGACGGAAGAGGGCAACCACGGGGGGTTGCCCCTACGGACGTGGTACATCTTTGCACGCGAAGGCCATGAGATACGATCCGAAGAAACACCACCGGCGGTCGATTCGGCTGGTCGATTATGACTATGCCCAAGCCGGCGCCTATTTCGTGACCGTCTGCGCCGAGGACCACACCTGTCTGTTCGGGGACGTCGTGGGCAATGAAATGCGGTTGAACGACGCTGGCCGCATGGTGGAGGCGGTATGGGACGAATTGCCCGGCCATTACCCCGGCGTGGAAACGGACGCGTTCGTGGTCATGCCCAATCACATCCACGCGATCCTTCTGCTGTCGCCCAATTCCGTCCGTGGTCGGGCGGCTGGCACCGATCCGCGTCCCCACGCCGTAGGGCCAGGCCCCCGTGCCTGCCCTCTTGGCCCCCGTGCCTGGCAAAATGAAGAAGGGCAACCACGGGGGGTTGCCCCTACGAGCGACTGGCGGGCATTGTCCCTCGGGGATATCGTACAACGGTTCAAGACCTTGACAACGAAACGATACACGGATGGGGTCCGACAACGTGGATGGCGGGCGTTCCCCGGCCGTCTCTGGCAGCGTAACTACTTCGAGCACATCATCCGCAATGACCATTCATTGGAGCAGATCCGCCTGTATATCCTGACCAATCCGGCATCCTGGATGCTGGACCGAGAAAACCCCGAGGCGGAGTCCCATGGCCCCAAGAAAGGGCAGCCGTGAGCGGAGTGGATGGGAACGGGACGGTGTCAGGAACGGGACGGTGTTAGGTACCGGGGAATCCGAGCGGAAGACTGGTAGTCGGTAGGCACTAGGGACAGGCCATAGTTGGGCCTCCCTGCTTCGCACAGAACGATGGTTCCCTCACACTTCAACGCCACACCCGCAAACCTGCGCACAAGAGCGGTTCAGGGGCGTGGACGCTACGCACGTGCTCGCTGCCGGTCCCGCATCCGAACCGCGGCGCGTGCACTTGCGACGTTGTCCGGAGGCGGTTCATGGGCCGAACCCCTTTTTGAAGACGGCCCATAGGCGGATTGGGTTCCCAAACGCGATGCGTCGCGCTTGGGGTCCCATTCCTACGGAACCAGTCCGATTCCTGGCTTCGCCTTCTCGATTCCGGCTTCATCCGCTGGTGCCCGGTCTCTTCTGGTTCCGGGCACGTGTGATCTTCCTCCCAGATGGGCCGACGCGTCTCTGTAGGGGCGACCCCCTGTGGTCGCCCTGGGAGGGCAGGCACAGGGGCCTGCCCCTACCTGTGCCGGAAAAGGTCCAACATTCCCGCCCCCTGAACCGCCTCTTCTCTGGGTCCTCTTGGGAGTGGCCCCATGCGCGCTTGACAGGCACACTCTGACGCGGATCAACCAGTCTCCGGCCTCCGGCCTGCCGCCGGCGGTTTTTCGGTGCGAAGGAGGATTTTTCCTGGGGTAAAGCCGTCCCGGTTGTCGCACGGTATAATGGAACCACGGCAGGGTCGGAATCACCGTGGTGCATCGTAGTGGTTGTCCAGGGAGAGCGCCAATGATTACGGCGATTCATCTCGGCTTGCTCGTGCCGTTGCTCGCGGCCGGTCCGCAGTTCGATCCGGGTCCCTACATCTATCTCGACCGGCTCTCGCCCCGCGTCGCGGTGGCCTATTGGCCCGGCATCGACCGGCGGTGCAACCTGACGGTGATCCAGTCCCAAAAGGGGCTGGTCCTCATTGATACGGAGGCCTCGCCGCGCGTGATGGCCCCGATCAAAAGGAAGATCGAGCAGACGTTGGGCCGCCGTGACTGGGCCTACATCATCAACACGCACGCCCATGACAACCATTGCAGCGGCAACGCCCTGTTCAAGAACACGGTGATCCTCGGGCACGAGAACCTGGCCGCGGACATGCAGTGGCTGATTCGCCGGCAAACCGAGCCGGACTGGAAACGCAAGGAGCTCGAGCGGTACCACGCGATTCTGCGCGACCTGCGGGCCGCCCTGCCCCGGTATGCCGCCCATCGCCTGTACGCCAGGCTGATCCAAAGCGATCTCATCTTCTACGACCTTTTCGTGCAGGACCTCCAGCAGGGCTACGAGGTCGTCAAGCCGACCCTCACGTTTTCCGATAAATACACGCTGGATTTAGGCGACCTGACCCTGGAGGTGATCTTTTTCGGCAAAGGCCACAGCAACTCCGACATCCTGATCTACATCCCGCAGGAGCGGGTCCTGGTCACCGGCGCCATCGCCTACCAGCCGGGCCGCGTCCCCGAGATCGGCGAAGACTCGCATCTGGAAGACGTCCACCGGTTCATCGCCGTGCTGGACCGTCTCCTCGCCGACAACGTGAAGATCGAGCACGTCATCCCGGGACACAGCGTCCTGCTGACCCGCGCCGTCCTGCCCCCGATCCGCGATTTCTATCAGAGAATGCTCGAAGAAGTCCAAGCCGCACGCCGGCAAGGTCTGACCCTGGACCAGACGACCCGGCTTCTGACCCTCAGCGCCAAGTTCCCCGCCTTCCGCGAACCGCCCCCCCGCACGGATGGCTCGCTCCACCAGGAGCGCAACGTGAAGAACCTCTGGCGCATCCTGGCCGAGGACCAGCCCGCGCCCCCACCTGCGCCGGCGCAGCCCTGACGCCGGCGAAATCCGATCTTACGGGCTCCATCCCCCGGCGAGCCGACAATTTATGCCCGGGGGTTGACGGAACAGGACCCATGATGTATAGTCTCATGTATGGTCACTGTCCTGTAAGAGAAGTCACATACGGATTGAGCGGTAGCGCAGGTGCCGGGCCGATGCTGTGGCCATGCGCCGCGGTGGTGGTGTGACTTCTCTCCCTCACGTACTCCCACAGATAGACAGATTATGCGAACCTGCATCGCTGGATGCACCGTTCGCAACCTAAGCACCGGA
This sequence comes from Planctomycetota bacterium, assembly GCA_023481165.1. GTDB lineage: Bacteria > Planctomycetota > Phycisphaerae > Sedimentisphaerales > Anaerobacaceae > PLanc-01. The sequence continues at coordinate 5,930 of JAMCWO010000120.1, forward strand.
GATACAGACCATGGATTCAGATCAACTGCCCGAGTTCTTCTACGAGATTTTCGCTGCCTCCCTGCCCCGCTTGGGCCCGGGAGACGAGGCTTCGACCCTCAAAGCGCTGGACCTGTGGCGCTGGGCCGGGCCGCAACGCAAGAATAGGGCCGCGCGCTGTGCCGCCAGGATCCTGGACATCGGCTGCGGCAACGGCGCCCAGACCCTGGTGTTGGCACGACACACGGAGGGGTCGATTCTGGCGGTGGATAACCACCAACCCTTCCTGGACGAACTACAGCGCCGCGCTAAGGCGGCGGGTGTTTCCGGGAGAATTCAGGTCTCCTTGCGAGACATGCGCTCCCTGAACGCCAGCGATGGCCCCTTTGACCTGATCTGGTCGGAAGGCGCTCTGTTCGTGATGGGCTTTCGCGAGGGTCTGACCGCGTGTCATTCTCTCCTGGCGCCGGGCGGCGGCCTCGCGGCCAGCGAGATGTGCTGGTTGCGGCCCGATCCGCCGGATGCATGCCGGCAGTTCTTCGCCGAGACATACCCGGCGCTGACCGACATTGAGACCAACCTGGCTGCCATCCGGGCCTGCGGCTACGAAATCGTCGGGCATTTCCCGCAGCCGGAATCGGCCTGGTGGGAGCCCTACTATCATCCGATTGAAGAACGCCTGGGCCGGTTGCGAAAACAGTACGCGGCAGAGGAGGAAAAGCGGTCGATGATCGAGGGTATCCAGAAGGAGATCGACCTCTACCGCCAATATGCCGCATTCTATGGCAACGTGTTCTTTGTGATGCGGCGCCGCTGGACGTGACCCTGAAAGATACCTCCCAGCAGGCGGCCATCGTAGTCTACTCCGACACGGCGGTAACGCGGGCCACGATGTGGACGCATCTGCGCGACCAAGCCCTGCGGATCTACGACTCCCGCTCCTCGACTTTGAGGAGAAGAAGCGGTATGTCAATCTTGTGCTTGAGACGGTCGGAGACGCTTCCGAAGAGGATGTCGCCGAGCAGCGTATGACCGTGCGTGGCCATGGCCACGAGGTCGTAGTCCGCGCCGGCGATCTCTTCGAGGATTTGCGCATCCGGCTCCCCGCTGCGGATCAGCGTGCAGGCGTCCACGCCCTGGGTCTGGAGTTGGGCGCGGGCGGCTTCCAGGCAGGCCTGGGCCTTCTCGTGCAGGGCCCGCTCCTGGTCCAGCGTGTGCGAGTGCACCACGTGCAACAGGCAGACCTGCGCCCCATCATGGCGGGCCAGGGCCGCCACATGCCGGAGAATCACCTCGTCCACCGGCGAGCAGTCGAGGAGGACCAGGATCTTGTGGTAGACCGGCGGAACGGAGGATGGCTGATTGCTGGTCGATGGCTTCATCGGAATCTCCGGAACTCCTTTCTCAAGAGTCTACCATCCACTACCGTACTCAGTTCCCCACCGTCGAGTAGAGCAGATAAATGTTGAGTGCGATCACGATGGCACAAATCGCGACGGCGGTCGCGAATTCCCGCGCGGGGCTGCGGAACCCGCCCATGACTTGGCGATCCCGGCACAGGATCAGCAACGGAATCAGCGTAAACGGAAGCTGAAGACTCAGAACGACCTGACTGAAGATCAGGATGCGATACGTGCCCGCAGCGCCGCTGGGCATCGGGTCGGCCGCCGCGACGATGATCGCCAGCGACGGGATCGCCGTGATGAAGATGGCAACCTTGTAGAGCCACGTCTGCGGGTCTTCGGGCTGGCCGAGGAATCCGGTGATGACATTCGCCTCCGCCATGGAGGAGGTCACCGAAGAGCCGACGCCCGCGAAGACCAGCGCCACCGCGAAGAGAAAGCCGGCCAGCGGCCCGGCGAGCGGCCGCAGCGTGGCGGAGGCCTGCTCGATACTATGCACGGGCACCCCGTGACGAGCAAAGACCGCCGCCGCCACGATGATCATGGCGGAATTGATCAGGCAGCCGGTCAGCATGGCGGAAAGAGTGTCGATCTTCTCGTAACGCAGGAGGGCCATCTTCTCGGCCTCGGAGATTCCCCACTTGCGGCTGTGAATGACGTTCGAGTGCAGGAAGATGTTGTGCGGCATGACCACCGCCCCCAGAATGGCCATCGCCACGTAAATGCTGTCGTGGTTGACCCGGGGGACGAACAGGGAAAAGGCGATCCTGGGCCAGTCGGGCCGGACGAGCAGGATCTCGATCAGGTAGCACAGGCCGATGATCCCCAGAAAGGCGACGATGATCGCTTCCAGCCGGTGATAGCGCTGGCTGATGATCAGAAAGACCTCCAGGAACACCGTGAGCAAGGCCCCCAGCCACAGCGGCAGGCCCAGGAGAAGCTGGAACCCGATCGCCCCGCCGAGCAGCTCCGCCACGTCGGTCGCCACACAGGCCAGGACGATCGTCAGGCCGAGAAAGGCCGCGACCGGGGCGGGAAACCGCTCCCGGATGTTGACCGCGAGCGACTTGCCTGTGGCGACCCCGAGCTTGGCCGCCATGTGCTGGATCACGATCAACATGAGCGTGCTGAGGGTGATGACCCAGAGCAACTCGTAGCCGAACCGCGACCCGCCCTCGATGTTCGTGGCCCAGTTGCCCGGGTCGATGAACCCGACCGTCACGAGGAAGGCCGGGCCGAGGAAGCTCAAGAGAGTTCGTAGCGGGAGCTTTCTGCCGATCAGCGTCATGGCGGCATCCTGTCGCACACTCGTCTACCTCTACTGCCGGTCATAGTCCTCGCTGATCCGATACTTGAGCCGCGCGCCCATGATCCGCATGTCGTCGGCCCAGCGCTTGCGGGAGCCCTGGAGCCAAGCCACCAGCAAGTCACCGTGAGGCAGTTCAGCAATCCGTGTCAGGCAGACAACACCGAACCTCGTCCACATGCTCATTTCTCCCATGACCTACAGCTTCTGACGGGTCGATGCGGTGGCCTTGACCCGAGTCGGCTCTTTATGGCAGACTATTATATCCGTTGAGGTTGGCCGAAGACACGGCATTCGACGTGAGCACTGATTTGAAAGGGAATGGTCCATGCGTGAAACCGAAGATCCGTCCCGCCGCGACTTTCTGGCGGCCGGTCTGGCCGGCGCATCGGCAGGAATTTTGTCCGGCCGGCAATCCGCCCCTGCCGCCGAGAACACCGCCACTGCGGTCAAGGTCCGCTACGATGAGCTCCTGCCCCACGAGTTTCGCAAGCGGCTCACCGAGCGGCCGATCGCCTACCTGCCTCTGGGCACGCTGGAATGGCATGGGGAGCACCTGCCCCTGGGTTCCGATGCGATGCAGAGCGAAGGACTCATGGTCGCGTGCGCCCGCCGGTTCGGCGGGATTGTGATGCCTCCGATTCACCTCGGGCCGGACCGGGCCAGGCCGGCCGGCGACGGAAAAATACTCGTGGGGATGGACTACGCCGAAACTACCACACCGCCGCGGCAACTCGATGGAAGCTGCTACTGGGTCCCGGCGGGATTTCATTTGCTGATGGTCGATGCGATCCTCGCGCAGCTCAAGCGGGCAGGCTTTCGGGCCGTGTTCGCCGATGGTCACGGGCCTTCGCGCTCCTCGTGGGTGGAGAACCTGCCCGAGCGCCAAGTCCGTTTCGGCCTCAAGCTCTTTGGCGTCACCCGGGAGGTTGCCAAGCAGTGGAGGAGCCAAATGGACCACGCGGCCCGCAACGAGACCTCCCTGATGATGCACCTGAGGCCGGATTTGGTGGACCTGTCCCAGTTGCCGTCGTCGCGCTCCACGTGGCCGCAGGGCGTGGGCGGCGCCGACCCGCGCGACGCGACCGCCGCCTACGGCAAAGAGTGCTTTGAGGCTTCGGTCGAACTGGTCCGCCAGATGTTCGCCGCCGCAGGGCTGCTTTAGGTATCAGTAGGTTTCCCATGGGGCACGGGCAAAGCCGGGCGCCGCTTCCCGGCCGAAGCGCAGAGGCGGATTGCCGTTCTCGAACGCGCCGATGTCGGGGGCGGCGCCTTGATAGTCATCGTTGAAGGTCGGCAGACGCACGCCTTTGTCGATCGCCGGGTTGGGAATCTCCACAAGGGGATCGGTGATCGCGAAATTCTTGCCGCTGCGGGAGTATTCGATCCGGCCCCATTGGATGTTGGGGACTGCCGGGGCCAGGAACCATTCCAAGCGGTCGGACGGCACAAACATCGAGCGGACGAAGCCGCCGGCCAGATAGCCGCCCGTCACATCGCTGCGGAAACTGTTCGGCGGGACATCGCTCGCAACGGACGGTCTTCGGCTTGCCGAGCCGGAAGCGGCCGTTGAGGCACTCCTTGCAGAGGCAGAGGAGCGCGGCCGGGAATCCGAAGGATAGGTGTTGCCGCGTACGCGGAAGATGTTGTTCCGCGTCACGACGTTGCAGATGCCGTGGCTACTGAAGACGCTCAGGGCCCCCTGGGGCTGGAGGGCGGTGTTGTGGAAGATGTAGCGCCGGCCCCAGTCGCCCGGGACTTCTTTGCCGTCGAGGGTGAGGGTCCGGCCGACGCCGGCGGTCTTGAAGATCATGCCGCCGCTGGGGTCCTGGTGGGAGATCCGGCTGGAGGCGAACACGTTGCGGAACATATACAGCGGCCCCTTGGACGTGCCCGCCGAGGCGAGGAACACGAAGGTTTTATCGATGTAGTTGCCCCAGATGCGAACGTTCATGTTGGCGCCTTCGCTCTCGATGGCATCATCCCAGCAGTTCGTAATGATATTGCCATAGATGTCGGAGTCGCGGTTGGGGCTGCCCTGGAAGCTGAAGTTGCTCCCGCCGCCAATGCCATCGTTGTAGCCGTGGTCTTCGGTCGAGCGAATCTCGTTGTAGCGGATAATGTTCCCGCCGGAGGAATCGATCAGGCTGACCCCTTGCGGCCCATCCGGATGACCGGACTCCCAATCGTTCGAGCCGCTGCGCGGATTCTCGATCAGGTTGCGCTGGAGGACCAGCCCGCCCGCGCCTCTCTCGGCGAAGACCCCGCTGTCGGAGCCATAGAAGACGCCCCAGACCCGGGCGCCGCCAACCCGGCCCCAGAGAGTCATGTGGCAGTCTTCGACGACCACATTCTGCACGCCCCTGCGGATAAGCACGGCACTCTGTCCGGCGTTCTTGAGCTCCAACCCACGAATGATAACATAGTCCGCCGCCACTTCGACGCAGTTGTCATGCAGGTTGAACACGTCGATTACGGTCTTGGTCCCCGGCGTCGGAGTCACCAGGTGCCAGGCGTTCGCTGTGCCAGCCTCGGTGATCTTCACCGGCTTGTCCAGCTCACCACCCGGCAGGTGAGTCGTCTTGCCAATAGGGAACTGCTCGCTCCGCGTGGCGGCGGTCAGCGAAGCGGTCTTACCGGAGGGCGACGTGAGCTCGATTTCATACGTTGTGCCGGAGCGCAGGCCGACCAGGCTCCCCCGAAACTCGCCATCCAACTCGGCATACCAGAGCGGGTACCCTTCCCGCCACGACTCGTCTCCCTGCGCACGGAAGCGCACGTTCGCCTCCCCGCCCCCCGTGTCGCCCGGCTTCCAATAGAGGCCGATACACTCAAACGTCGGCACGGCTGTCTGCGCCCACGAGAGGTCTGGACAGGAGACACCGAGCACGGCGAAGAACAACGCCCTCTTCAGAAGTCCGCCACGGTGGCGTGACGATACTATACTATTCATCCTTCTTCCTTTCCTGATTAGACTCCCAAGGGTCAAATTCCCAAGCGCCAAGATCAATGCGTTCCTGGCGCGGCCGCCTGCGGATGTCGTCCGTCACTTCCGGCAAAGAGATTCCCTCGTCGATGGCTCCCGTCGCCGCCGACGTGAGCGTCAGGTTTCCTGAGGCCGGATCCACAAAATAACCGTCCAGCCGGCCTGCCAGGTTCTGGCGCAGGTCCGCCTCCCCACCCTCCAAGTGGATCTCGCCATGCACGAGGTTATTCACAATGTCCGTGTGCGCCGTCCCGGTCCCCACGCGGATCCCCCGGCTCCAGTTGCGCTCGGGCCGCCAGATCGAATTGTTGTAGACCTTGATACCATCCGCGTACCACAACTCGATGCCGCAGTCCGGCCCACCGACGATGAAATTGTTGCGGATCATCCCATCGCGGACATAGACGAGTCTTTCACCCGTGCGATTGGCCGTGGACTGGCCGGGATTGCCGAAGGCTACGCCCCGGTCGCAGCCAATGATGAGATTGCGTTCCACGTTGACGTTTCGGGAACGTACCCAGATGAAAATGGCGGCCCGCCCACCGCCGTTGCGGCCCTTGATGTTGCGAAAGACATTGTCGCTGAACGTCCAGTCATGCAGGGCCATCATGTCGATGGCGGCGATGTAGTCGCCCCCATACAGCCAGTCAGCCGACGGCACCTTCGTGTTCTCGAATTGGCAGTACTGGACGAGACCCCGCAAGGCATACACGTTCGGGTCCTGCCCGGCCGAACCCTTGATGGCCCGCACGCCGATGTCCCGGAACCGGCAGTTGTAGATGTGAACGTCCTGCGGCGCGTTCTCCGCTTCCACCTTGATTCCATACGAACGGCAATCGGTGAAGGACAGGGCGGCGATGGTCACGCCTTCGCAGCGCCCGATGCGCAGGATGTCGTCGTCCTGGCCGCCGCTGTCCCAGCCCTTGCCGCGGAGGACAACCTTGTCCGGGTCGCCGCCGGCGCTGCAAATGGTGATATTCTTCTTCCCCTGCAGGACAATGACGCGGGGCACTCTGTAATGCCCCTCAGCCAGAACAATCGTGCCGCCCGGCCCGATGCGCTCCACGGCGGCCAACAACTCGTTCCCTGTTGTGACGCGGATCACGTCTCCCTCCGGCGGTGGCAGCGGCACGGCTTTGGGAAGCCACGCCGGTGCGCTCGTAGGGTGGGCTGTGCCCACCAATTCCCCGGGGGCGGATAGGAACGATAGGTTACGGGCCCCCGCGTCGGTAACGAGAGCGACAACCAGGATCAAGGATGGCAATATCATGACCACTTCCCCTTCTTGTCCAAGTCCGGCAACACCGTCGCGCAGGCGCGCCGGACATACTCCTCATAGTCCCATTCGCCGCTGCTGCCGGTCTGGCGGGTGATGACCAGGTCGAGACTGGGCACAAACGCGACGAGTTGGCCGCCGGAGCCGGGTTTGTAGCGGGCATCGGCCGGGATACCTTCGCCGCGCAGGGCGGGCAGTTCCCACCCGAGAGTAAACGTCTGGGGATTGAGCTGCCAGCGCATCTCCGGACTGGTGACGTTGTGCGACGGGGCAGCGGTCTGGTCTACAAACCACTTCGGGATGACCTGCCGGTCGCCCCAGCGTCCGTCGTGCAACATGCAGTAGGCGATGCGCGCGAGGTCACGAGTGGGCATACCCAACCCGTGCGTGGGATGCCGGCCGATCTTTTCACCGCCCTCAAAATACTGGAACCACCAGTGCTCGATCCCGAGCGGCTTGAAGAGCGCCTCGATGGCGAACTGGTCGTAAGGCTTGCCGGTGACCGTCTCGCACACGAGCGCCGCGTGGTCGAGGGCATGCGTGGAGTAGCCGCAGGCGGTGCCGGGATCGAACGCCAACTTCGCCGTGCGCGGATCACCGCTGAGGCCAAGCACGTATTCCCAGGTGCCATCATTCGGCGCGCCGGTCGCTTCCGGACACAGGCCGGAGGTGTGATTGAGCAGTTGCTTGACCGTGATCTGCGCCTTGCGCGGGTCGCTCAGCGGCTGGGCCCACGGGATGAACTGGAACGCCGGATCGTCGAACGTCATCTTCTTCGGCGTGAGCCCCTGTTGGCTCCGCTCGGAGGCAATCGCCAGTACGGTCGCACAGACGGCCTTGGAAACGGAAGCGACGCGGCGCGAGTCCGTTTTGGCGCTGTTGCCCCGCTCGACTTCGAGCACGATATAACCCCGGCGGATCACGACCGCCGCGAAGTTGCGCTTGTCGCTTTGCAGCAGCCACTGCTTCAGTCCGTCCAACTTCCCCGGGTCCACGCCCGCGACCTTGCGAATGTCTTCCGGCGTGTCGAGCGTCCGCCAGCCACCCTGCGATTCCGGCGCCGGGACGTAGGGTGCGTACCACGCACCGGCCCTTGGGGCCATAGATGGTTGAACGGTGCGTGGTACGCACCCTACAGACTGCGCTGCGGGGGAAACATGCACGACCACGCGGCGGTAGGCCACAAGCGGCGGAGTTCCGTTGTCACGCACCGTCAGCACGACGTGAACTGTCTTACCGGCGGCGTCGCTCGGCACGTGCAACAGAACGTGCGGGGAGGATGCGTTCGTCAACGACACTTCACCCTGGTAGGTGCCGACCTCGGGATAGACGAACCATTCGTAGGCGAGCTTGTCGCCGTCAGGGTCCCGTGAGGCGCCGGCGTCGAACGGCATATCCTGGCCGGGCCGGGCTGTGGCATGCAGAATCGCTTTTCCTTCGCTGCCGTTCACGACAGCGCGCGGAGCATGATTCGCCTCGCGGGGCGATTTCACGCACCAGTCGAGCCGGGCGCGGAAATCGTTTTGCAGATCCGCCGCCCAGCGTGCGAGCGTGTTGTCGCGGCCCGTTGTGCCGTTCCAGGTATCGATCGGACTGGCCCAATAATACCGCTTGCCGGAAAAGCTCTCGTTCCGGCCGTAGCGTCCGGCCCAACTACCCCAGGACGGTTCGTTCGGATCGTTCATCCCCGTCGGCACCAAGTAGAGGAACGTCATCGTGTCGCCCTCTTTGCCCCAGTGCGTCGTATCCGTCGGGTACAACTCGCCCAACGGGCCATGGCCGGTCAGGATATCCCGTTGGATATCGAAACTGCCCGCTTGGGAGGTCAGGGCGGAGAAACGATGGTACCAGCGTTTGCCCTCGACCGGCGGCTCGAACGTATTCACCCAGATCGGAAACGGCGGTGCGATAATCGTCGTATGATCGCCAAACTTATTGGCGGAGGAGAGTCGCAGCTTCGACTTGAATCGGGTGTAGCCTTCCGGCCCGCGCTCGCGCAGGATCCGGTCCAGGGCCCGCTGGAGGTTGTTCACCGCGGCGCCGTTATCCGTGCCCCAGTCCGAATACCACAGCGGGCGCGGGTCGTTCTTGTCCACGGCGGCGATGATCAGGTTCACGGCCTCGTTCGCGTCGTTGTAGCCGGCGACCGTGCGCTGCCAGAGGAACTCCTTCGTGGGGTACCGGGCATCGTGTTGCACAAGGTTGGGCCGGCATGGGCCGTAGGCATCGAGCAGCCGCCGCACGATGGCCAGGCCGCTATCCTCCGGATTCCTGTTCTCCGGCCGGCGCGTCGCCGGGCGATTGGCGATGATCCCCTCGATGTCCCACTCGTTCGCGTACAGCAAAAATCGCACGAGCGATTGCTCATCGTCCGGATCGCCCCCCGCATCGGTCTCGATGAGCAATCGCAATCGGCTATCTGCCGTCGTGGCGGCAGCCGTAGGGTGGGCTGTGCCCACCCTCCGTTGCGTTCGTTCTTGGGCGTTGGTGGGCACAGCCCACCCTACGGAACCGGCGGGTGCAGCACTTTCAGAGGTCAACCTCTGGATCGCGGCGTATACCTCCGGATCATCCGCCGCCCCCTTAAACGTGAAAGGGAAGTGCTGATTGATCTCGACCAGCATGAGGCCCCACGAGGCTCCATTGGCCACGCACACCTCCGCGGCTTGCGCGCCCGCTGCGCCCTCTTTCGTGTCCTCGTTGCACACGATCGGCTTGCCGAACTTCTTCAAGGCAGCGATGCACGCGGGGACATCTTCCATGGGGGTGGAGTTGAAATGGATCAATAAGAAATCACTCGCCCGGGCCACCGCCTCGGCCAGCCGCCCGCTGCCCAGGCCGCTGGCGGACACGAGCAGGGTTGGCAGCGTCTGTTTCGCCAGGCGGACCAACTCGGCGATGCCTTCAGGAGTCTTAAGCAATTGGTGGTCAAAGCCGCTGTGGCCGAACTCGTTGGCAATCTCCAGGATGACATTGGTGAATCCGCTCGCTTTGACCCACTGCGCGACGTTCACCACGCCGGCACGCACCGCCGCCTCATCGTTGAGCACCTGGTCCTGGCGCTGATAGAAGCAGCCCAGAATCACGACCGCCCCACTGCGGTCGCACGCCTCAATGATCCGCCGCACACGGCGGAGGTACGAGTCCCGCAATGAGCCATCCGGGTTGAACGCCGAATTCAGGGCGCCCTCATAGCCGGTCGAGCCTCCTTGCAGGCAGACCGTGAACGCACGGACGCCGTACGCGACGTAATCAGGAATTCGGGCGATGAACTCGGTCGTGTTGGCCTCCGGATCGAAATCGAGGCGATTCCGGTCCTCGAAGGCGGCGTTGACCATCCGCACGTTCATCAGCAGCCCCTGGGCCCTCGTCCCCCGATACGTGACCTCGCCGTTGAGAAACCACCGGCCCTCCCGGATGGCCACACCACGCGGTGCCGTGGCGAGGGCACCCTGGAGCTCCCCACCGCGGTCTTTTGCATTGGGGCCCCCTTGGCCCTGCACCCCGACGAGCAAGACAAGCAGTACGGTCATGGTCCAGCGCGGGTGTCTCATTCTTTCTCTCCTGCTTCATTGGTAGGGGCGAGTGATTATTCGCCCCTGCAAGCTTCGGACCTCGGTACGGCAAGAAGCCGCCGTGCCTTGTTTTTGCGACACCTGTTGTAACAGAGACAGGCGGGCCGGGCAACCCCGCGGGCCGCCAAGAGAAGAAACACCCGCCGGTGTCCCTGCCAACGGGCTTTTGCTTCCCACGGCCCTGGTAGTTGAGTAGAATACCCGCCGAACATTGAAGGCACGCGTTCGTAGAACGTGCCGCCAAGAGATGAACTCATCAAGCATTGGAAAGGATTTGGCAGAACCATGGGTTCCAGTAAATCAAAATATCTCCGCGGCCAACGGATTCTTCCGGAGCCGATCTCGCCCACTACCGATATCGTGCAACTGGTCGATAGCATGGACGCCTATAACGGTGGCCGACTGCGGGCCGCTTGTCACCTGCTGCGGGACCGGTATTCCCAGAAGGATGTAACCATCGGTCTGAGCCTGGCCGGAGCGTTAACCCCGGCAGGGCTGGGGCCGTCCGCGATCATTCCGTTGATGAACCACGGCTTCGTGGATTGGATCGTGGCTACGGGCGCCAACATGTACCACGACATGCATTTCGCGTTCGACCTGCCGATGCACCGGGGCAGCCATAACGTGGACGATGCGGACCTGCGGGACAAAGGCGTCACGCGCATCTACGATATTCTGTTCGATTATGAAGATGTCCTGATGGAGACCGACCGGCAGCTCCGACGGATCCTCGTCCGGCCGGAATTCCAGAAGGAGATGGGCACCCGGGAATTCTATTATTATCTGGGCAAGATCCTCTCCGAGCACGAGCAGAAGAACGGCCTGGGCCAGGTGAGCATCCTGGCAGCGGCCTACCGCAATGGGATCCCCGTCTTCACCTCCTCGCCCGGCGATTCGACCATCGGCATGAACGTCGCCGGTCTCGAATTGCTGGCCGAGGCAACGGGCTTGCAGGACAAGTTCAAGCTCAAGATCAATCCCAGTATCGATGTCAACGACTCGACCGCGATCATCCTGAACGCCAAGAAGTACGAGAAGGGCAAGACCGGTGTGATCCTGATCGGCGGCGGCAGCCCGAAGAACTTCATGCTCCAGACGGAGCCGCAGATTCAGGAGGTCCTGATGATCCCGGAGGTCGGGCAGGACTACGATATCAACGTGACGGACGCCCGGCCCGATACCGGTGGCCTGTCCGGCGCGCCGCCGACCGAAGCGGCCAGTTGGGGCAAGATCGACCCCACGAAGCTGGAAGAGACCGTGACGGCGTACCTCGACGTGACCGCCGCCCTGCCCCTGATGGTGGCCTATTGCCTCCAGACCACCAAGCCCAAGAAGCTCAAGAGGCTGTACGAACGCGGGTCGGAGCTGCGCCAGAAGCTGGCCCAGTCCTACCTCGAAAACAACCAGGAGGTCGAGGCCCTGAAGAAGTTGATCCAGCAGCTCGGTTCGTAGTGTGTCCGTAGGGGCGGGCCCCCGTGCCCGCCCTCCCATAGGGCAACCACAGGGGGTTGCCCCTACAGTGTCATTACCAACGGAATGCAACACCGACATGGAACAAGAACAAGCCCTTACGTTGGCCCAGGAGCACGGCACGCCCCTGTTCATCATCGATCACGAGGTGATCCGGGAGAACTACCGCACGTTCAAGCAGCACCTGCCCCGCGTCCAGGCATACTACGCCGTCAAGGCGAATTCCAACCAGGAGATCGTCAAAACGCTGTTCGAGGAGGGCGCGAGCTTCGACGTCGCTTCCTATAACGAGTTCATGCAGGTCTATGAATTCATTCGCCACTTCGAGGAGAAGGAACAGGACTTCTATATCTGGGACAAGATCATCTTCTCCAATACGGTCAAGGACCGGGAAACCCTGCGCAAAATCCGGCGCTACAAGCCGCTCGTCACCTTCGACAGCGAGGACGAGATCAAGAAGATCAAAGAGCATTGCGACACCGCTGGCGTGGTCCTGCGGCTGAAGGTCCCGGACATCGGCTCGCAGGTCGAGATGAGCTCCAAGTTCGGCGCTGAGCCCGGCGACGCCCGGCGGCTGATCCAGCAGGCGTTCGATCTGGGCCTGGTGGTGGAAGGATTGAGCTTTCACGTCGGGAGCCAGTGCACCACCTTCGACAACTATGCCGCCGCCCTGGATATCGCCGCGCAGATTCTGCTCGATGCCCGCCAGAAGGGCTACCCGGTGAAGATCATCGATATCGGCGGCGGGTTCCCCGTCCCCTATGATTCCCGCGTCCCGCAGTTCGAAAAGCTCGCGGGAATCATCAACGCCGAATGTGAGAGACTCTTCCCCCAGGATGTAGAGCTTATTGCCGAGCCGGGGCGGTTCATGGTGGCCACGGCCGCCGTGCTGGTATCGGAAATTGTGGGCAAGGCTCGCAGAGACGGCAAGATCTTCTACTACATCAACGATGGGGTCTATCAGACGTTCTCCGGCGTGGTCTACGATCACTGGATTCCCAATTTCCACGCGTTCAAGCCCGGCCGGACCGAGGTTTGCGCCGTCGTCGGACCCACCTGCGACAGCTTCGACAAGATCTCCCTTTCGGAGCAGCTTCCGGCGGATCTGCAGATCGGGGACTACCTGTACACGGAGAACATCGGCGCGTACAGTATCGCATCGTCCACCCGATTCAACGGCTTCGAGGGCGCCAAAATCCTGCACCGTAAGGGCGCTTGATTATTCGCCCCTGCCCGCGAGCGCCAAGAAAGGGGGTCGGCTCATGACCAGTCGAACGGAGATTCGCATTTGTTCTGTGGCGGCCCTGCTGTTGGGCTTGTCCTGCCTCTGCCAAGCCGCCGGAGCCCTGTCCGAGTTGGAGAAAGGATTCACGTCCCCGCCCGAGTCCGCCCGGCCGTGGGTGTACTGGTTCTGGCTCAACGGCAACATCACCCGCGAAGGCATTACGGCGGACCTGGAGGCGATGAAACGGGTGGGCATCGGCGGCGTGCTGATCATGGAGGTGGATCAGGGCGCACCGCTGGGGCCGGTGGCCTTCATGAGCCCCCAATGGCGGCAATTGTTCCAGCATGTGGTCGCCGAGGCCCAGCGGCTCGGGCTGGAAGTGAACATGAACGACGACGCCGGCTGGAACGGCAGTGGTGGGCCCTGGATCAAGCCGGAACAGTCCATGCAGAAGGTTGTGTGGAGCGAGACGAGTTTGGAGGGGCCCAAGCGATTCGAGGGAGCACTTCCCCGGCCGCAGGCCGTCGCCGGATATTACCGTGACATCACGGTGCTGGCCTTTCCCGCGCCGGGGGACTTTCGCATCGACAAGATCCGGGGCAAGGCAGCCTACGAGCGTCAATGGGTGGGTCCGGCGAGCGAGAAGAAGCTCCCGCCGGAGATGGTGATTGACCGCGCCCGTATCGTCGATCTCAGCACGTCGATGGACGAAGAGGGCCGCCTCGCGTGGGACGTGCCGGGCGGAAAATGGACGGTGCTCCGCCTCGGCCACACCTCCACCGGCATGATGAACGCCCCCGCGCCGGCGAGCGGACGGGGGTGGGAGTGCGACAAGTTGAGCAAGGAAGGGATCGAGGCCCAATTCGCCGGTATGATGGGCCCGCTGATCGCCGATGTCGGCAGCGCCGCGGGCAAGACCCTCGTCGCGACGCACATCGACAGTTGGGAGAACGGTTCCCAGAACTGGACCGCGCGGATGCGGGAGGAATTCCGGCAACGGCGCGGCTATGACCTTTTCCCGTTTCTGCCCGTCCTTTCGGGCCGGGTAGTGGAAAGTCTGCAAGTCTCGGAGCGGTTCCTGTGGGACCTGCGCCAGACGGTCTCGGATCTGGTCGTCGAGAACTACGCCGGCCACATGGCGAAACTCGCGCAACAGCACGGCCTGCGCCTTTCGATCGAAGCCTACGGCGGCCCGTGCGATGACATGACCTACGGCGGCCGGGCCGATGAGCCGATGTGCGAATTTTGGATCGGCGGCGGCGCCTTCGAGACCTGCAAAGGAATGGCCTCCGCCGCCCACACGTACGGCAAACGGATTCTGGGCGCGGAGGCGTTCACGGCGGACAACCGCGAGCGCTGGCTCCAGCACCCGGGCAGCATCAAGGCCCTGGGCGACCGAGCCTTCTGCGAGGGCGTGAACCGCTTCGTATTCCACCGCTACGCCATGCAGCCGTGGCTGAGCTACCGGCCCGGGATGACCATGGGACCCTGGGGCCTTCACTATGAGCGCACCGAAACCTGGTGGGAGCAAGCGCAGCCATGGCACGAGTATCTCGCGCGCTGCCAGTATCTACTGCGGCAGGGCCGGTTTGTGGCGGACATCTGCTACTTGCAGCCTGAAGGCTCGCCCCAGGGCTTTCAGAACCACCGGCGCGGCGGCTACGACTATGACAATTGCCCGCCGGAGGTCGTGCTTACACA
>JAMCWO010000228.1:0-25960 GCA_023481165.1 Planctomycetota bacterium
GGCCGGCGGGCGATCCGGTGACCGGCTATCTCAACGTCGACGGCGGCCCGACCAAGACCGAATGTCTCCAGGCCCGCCGCAACCCCGAAATGCAGCGCTACTGGACCTGGTCCTTCGGCAGACGTCCGCCCGAAGAACTCTACCACATCGCCAAAGACCCTGACTGTCTGGACAATCTCGCCGGTCGATCCGAGTTCGCGCAGCGCCAAGCCGCCCTCAAGGACCAACTCTTCAACGAGCTGCGCGCCCAGGGCGACCCGCGCATGTTCGGCCAGGGCCACGTCTTCGACGAGTATCCCTGCGCCGACGGCAAGACGGCCCACTTCTACGAGCGATACCAAAAGGGCGAACTGAACAAGTACGCCGCCGGCTGGGTCAACCCCTCCGACTTCGAAGAACCTATGCCCTGACAAGCCAAGACAACGATCTGCAGGCCATGTGAGGCAACACCAATGTCATTTTTCAAAAGACTGTTCGCAAGTAAGAGGAGGACTTCTGAGCCCAAGTTCGAGGACTACAGAATTCAGACGGGTTACACTAACGCTGGAGGTTTTGAGGAATCTTCCATTGAGGAGTTCTTTGCCCTGGGTGCTACCGGTGCGACCCATAATGAGGCAATCTGGAACCTCAGGCCGGAATTCGAGAAGAGGATTGCGTACCTGAAGGAACGAGGAGAACCGATTCCTCTTCCGGGAAGCGGCAAAGGTAGAGCGCGATTCGCGGCCAACGATCAGATTGAAGTCCTTCGTCCTCTCATAGATGAGTTCTGGTCCGAGATATTGGGTACATCCTATAGCACGTCATGTGTCTCGAATGAGAGTCGGTTATCTACATGGGATCATTATCTCTCTGGGGGGCGTGCGGAGCTGATTCAGAAAGTTAAGGAAAGATACGGCGTGAATATCTCGTCTTGTTACGATGAACCGATTCCGGCCGTTCTGCGGCGGATTCGAGATGCTTCCCGGTAAATGCTCAGGACTTGGGGTGCGGCGGTCCAAGCCCGGAGGGCGAAAGAAAATAGCCCAGGGATTGATCCCTGGGGAACAAAGGGACCAGCGGGAACGAGTGGCGGAGAGAGGGTCTGCGAGATCGGTCGCGCTCCAGGCGACGCACAAGGAGATAAGTAATGAGGTGTGTAGTCAACTGCGCAATCCTGTCGGTGGTCGCCATTTGCGGTCTGGGCTTCTTTGCCGAGCCTGGAAGGACGTCCGGATCGGAACAGAGCGGGCGCGCGGCGTTCGATGTGCCGCGGCTGTGGGAGTATAGCGCGCCACTGATCGCGCCCCAGAAGCGTGACATCAATCCCAGTCGGTCGCAGAAGGATCCTGCCGTGGTCTTCTACGGCGGGAAATGGCACGTCTTTATGACCTCCACGACGACGGAGATCGGCGAGCCTAATTCGTGGACAGGAGGCCGCGCCGATGCTCGACGGCGGGAAGAATGACCCGCGCCGGGAGGGCGGGTTGGACTACTGGATCATCTGTGACAGCCGGCGCGCCTATCTGTTCCTGACCAATCGGAACGGTAGGATGTGGCGGCTGTGGACGCGGCTGGAGGATTTTCCTCGCGGTTTCGATCATTGCGAGCTGGCCCTGGAGGCCAAAATCTTCGAGGCCGGGCATACGTACAAGCTCAAGGGAATGGACAAGTACCTGACGCTCGTCGAGGAAAACGGACGGCGCTACTACCAGGCGTACTTGGCGGACCGACGGGACGGCCCGTGGACGCCGGTCGCGGACACGGCCGAACGGCCGTTTGCCGGGTGGACGAACATCCGTCCGGCCCCAGGGGGTCGGTACCCCAAACGCGATACATCGCGTTTGGGAACCCTCCAGCCGTGGACGGACAACATCAGTCATGGCGAGCTTCTCCGCGACGGAGATGACCAGACACTGACCGTCGATCCGGGCCATCTGCGGTTTCTGTTTCAGGGCATGTGGGACAAGGACAAAGCCGGAACAAGTTATGGGCAATTCCAGTGGCGGCTCGGCATACTGACGCCGGCCGCAGCGGCGGCCGTATCGAAGTGATCCACCGGTGGATCTGAGCGACGGTCCCGCCGGTGATTGACAGGAACATGAGTTTTCCCTATGATGAGGCGATGGAAGGGAGGCCGAAGGGGCCTGGCGCAGGGGCGCGTGAGAGCCGGGCGGCGAAGGAATGCCATTCGTAGCGGTGAATTGGCACAAGGAGAATGGGAAGGAGGTTCTGCCATGAGCAAGTCGCGACTGATCATTGTAATGGCTCTGAGTCTGATGAGTCTGCCGGTTTGGGCGGCGGACAAATCGCTGGTCCTGTATATGCCCTTCGACGAGGGGGCCGGCAGGACGGTTAAGGACGTCTCCAGCTACAACAACCCCGGCAACGTCGTCGGCAACGCTGTCTGGGTCCCGGGCGTCAAGGGCACAGCGCTGCAGTTCGTCAACGGCTCGCGCGTCACGATCCCGGAGATCCCCGAGTATGACGTGACCGCCGCACTCAGTGTGATGGCCTGGGTCAAGACCAACACGGTCCCGAACTGGGCCCGTGTGGTGGATAAGTCCCAGTGGCAGACGACCGGCTTCGATCTGGTCCTGACCCAGAACGTCGGTCTCGCCCGGCTCGAGTTCTTCGTCAACAACACCACCTCGCTGGTGGATAGCACGACCGTGGTCGCCAATGATGAGTGGCACTTCATCGTCGGCACGTTCGGCAATAAGACGCTGCACATGTACGTGGATGGCAAGCGGGAAGGCGAGGCCGGGTCCGCCGGAGCGGTGGATATCAATCCGAACAATTGGCCCCTCATGATCGGCGCGGAGTCGAGCTCGAACGGCGGGCAGCAGTACTTCGGCAGCATCGACGAGGTCGCGATGTACAACCGTGCCCTGGCGCCGGAAGAGGTGATGAAGATCTTCCAGAGCGGCATGGCGTTGCCGGAGTCGGCGAGCGACCCTCAGCCGAAGAATGCAGCCGTCGACGTGCCTCGGGATGTCGTGCTGAGCTGGACCGCGGGGGGACTCGCCGCAGCGCACGATGTGTACATCGGCACCGCGTTGGCCGACGTCAACAATGCGAGCCGCACCAATCCGATGGGTGTGCTGGCCAGCCAGGGGCAGGCGGACAAGACGTATACTCCCGCCGGTCTGCTCGATTACGGCAAGATGTACTACTGGCGCGTGGACGAAGCGAACGCGGCCCCCAGCAACACGATCTTCAAGGGCGAGGTCTGGAGCTTCACCGCCGAGCCGTTTGCGTACCCCGTCACACCCATGGCGGCCACGGCCTCCGGCTCGGGGACCAACATGGGGCCGCAGAACACGATCAACGGGTCCGGTCTCAATGCCGCCGGCCTGCACTCCACCGAGTCCACGCAGATGTGGCTCAGCAACGGGGTCAAGCCCGCCTGGATCCAGTACGAGTTCGACAAGGTCTACAAGCTCGATGAGATGTGGGTCTGGAACGCGAACCAGATGATCGAGTCCATGTTGGGCTTCGGGGCCAAGAACGTCACGATCGAGTATTCAGTCGACGGTCAGACCTGGAAGACCCTGGAGGGCGTGCCCGAATTCGCCCAGGCGCCCGGCGCGCCGGACTATGCGGCGAATACGACCGTCGATTTCCACGGCGTCGACGCCAAGTTCGTCAAGCTGACTATCAACACCAACTGGGGCGGTGTCGCGCCGCAGGTCGGGCTGAGCGAGGTTCGATTCTTTTACGTTCCGGTGCGGGCCTTTGCGCCGCAGCCGGCGGACAAGGCGACAGCCGTCAGTATCGAGGCCGCGCTGCAATGGCGGCCGGGTCGGGAAGCCGAGTCACACCAGGTCTATCTCGGCACCGATAAGAACGCCCTGGTCCTGGCGAACACCACGGCCGAACACAGCTACGCACCTGCCGCTCTGAACCTGGCGACCACCTACTCTTGGAGGATCGACGAGGTCGGCGGCGCGGGGCCCTACGCAGGCGACGTGTGGAGCTTCACGACCGAGGAGTACGTTGTCGTCGATGACTTCGAGGGCTACACCGACGCCGAGGGCAATCGTATCTACCAGGGGTGGACCGATGGCTTCACCACGGGCTCGAACGGCTCGCAGGTGGGATACGATGTCGCGCCGTTCGCCGAGAAGACCATTATTCACGGCGGCATGCAGTCCATGCCTGTGAAGTACAACAATACCGCCGCCCCGAATTACTCCGAGGCCGAGCGGACTTTCGATCCGCCTCAGGACTGGACGAAGCACGGAATCACGACCCTCGTCCTGTACTTCCGTGGACAGGTGGGCAACGCGCCGGCCCCCTTGTACGTGAAGATCAATGGTACGAAGGTGCCCTTTGGCAATGATGCTGCCGCGGCGCTGCCCGTGTGGAGGCAGTGGGCGATCCCCCTGGCCGCCACGGGCGCCGATCTCAAGAGCGTCAAGAGCCTGATCATCGGCATCGAGGGCGGCGGCAAAGGCACCCTGTTCGTCGACGACATCCGCCTGTACGCCACAGCGCCCCAGGCTGTGAGTCCTGCCGACCCGGGCACGACCGGGCTGGTCGCCCTGTACACGATGGATGGAAACGTCCAGGACACTTCCGGCAAGAACTATCATGGCACCATTTACGGCACGGCCAGCTATGAGGCCGGTTACGCCGGCCAAGCCCTGGTCTTGAACGGGAGCAACGCTTACGTGGATCTGCCCATCGGTACGCTGATCTCATCGCTGACCGATATTACCGTGGCCACGCACGTCTATTTCGGCGGGGGCGCCGGCGCCTGGCAGCGGATCTTCGACTTCGGCTCGGGCACCTCGAGCTACATGTTCCTGTGCCCCCGTCAGGGGACCAGCGGCAACATGCGCTTCGGGATCCGCTCGGCCACGGTGAACGAGCAGATCGTGAACAGCCCGAGCGTCCTGCCTGTCGGCTGGCACCATGTGGCGGTTGCGATCGACGGCCAGGCCAGGACGATCACGCTCTATGTCGACGGCGAGCGGATCGCCTCGGGCGCCACGGCGGTGCTGCCCAAGGACTTGGGCAAGACGACCCAGAATTGGATCGGCAGATCGCAATACGCCGCCGATGCGTACCTCCTCGGCTCCATCGACGACTTCCGCATCTACAGCCGTGCCTTGTCCGCCGCCGAAGTGCGTTACCTCGCCGGCGATCGATAATCCACGGCCCGCCCAAGGGACCCCGGACCCGGCAGATCAGGTCTGGGGTCCCCTGCGGCCCCGATGAGCAGTGTCTGCCGGGGGTGATGTTAATCCGCCGTCTTCACGAGGCAGCGGAGGACCTCGGCGACGCTCCAGGCTTGGGCGACGCAGCCCCGGGGCGAGAACGGCGCCTCGGCGTCGAAGACCTCGTTGATCGTTCCGATGCACCACTCGCTCAGACGTGGCTCGAAGCCCTGGAGCAGGCGGTGGGCGGTCTGCTTGTCGCCCGGATGGAGCTTGAGCCAGGCATCAATGTAGGGTCCGATCAACCAGGTCCAGACAGTCCCCTGATGATAGGAGGCGTCCCGGGCGCGCAGATCGCCAAAGTACTTGGACCGGTAGTCGGGATGGCCCGGCGCCAGCGAGCGCAGGCCCACGGGCGTCAGCAGCGTATTCGTGACGACTCGCATCACCGGCTCCCAACGCGCCGGATCGAGAACGGGCCGGGGCAGCGAAATGGCAAAGACCTGGTTTGGCCGCAGGGCCGAGTCGTCGCCGCTCTCGCCGTCGATCACATCGTACAGGTACCCGCCCTTTTCGTACCAGAACCGCCGATTGAAGGAGGCGCGAACCTGCTCGGCCAGAGCCATATAGCGCGCCGGGTCGGGAGGCGGAGTTCCGGCGGCGATCGGCTCCCAATCCCGGATTCCCGGCCCTTCCTCTTGAAGCCATTGGGCCAGAAGGCGTAAGGTGTTGTACCAGAGAGCGTTGATCTCCACGGCTTTACCGCGCCGCGGCGTGACGACCCAATCGCCGACTTTGGCGTCCATCCAGGTCAGTTGGTAGCCCTCTTCTCCTTGCCGGAGCAGGCCATCTTTGGGGTCGATGCCGATCCCAAACATCGTTCCGGCGATATGATGCTCCACGATGGCCACGAGCCGGGGCAGGAGCAGCCGCAGCGTGACGCGGTCCTGAGATGCTTCGAGGTAGCGGTCGAGCGCGTGAAAGTACCACAGGGTCGCATCCGCCGTGTTGTAAACCGCTTCCACGCGGTGCTCGGGAAAGCGATTCGGCATCAGGCCCTGCTTGATGTAGTGTCCGAACGTCCGGAGAATCCACCGGGCCTCGGTCGCCCGGCCCGTGACCAACGATAACCCTTCCAGACTGATCATCGTGTCGCGGCCCCAATCCGTGAACCAGTGGTACCCGGCGATCACGGTCCGCACTTCGTCGCCGGAGGCCCGGGCGCGGACCGTATCTTCGGTGCGGCCGACGGGCGTGATGATGAACTGGTCCGCCGCCAGCACCAGCTCAGCGCCCAGGCCGGTCTGGACGGCCCTGGCGGCGGCGGCAATCGATTGTGTCCGACGAGCATGCTCGGCGGCGAAGGCTTCAGCCGGGCGGATCGCTCCCACCTTACGCCAACTCTCGGTGGAGGCAATGAGGCTGACCTTGCGGCCGGGGTTGAGAATCATGCAGAAGAACCCGGGGCTCCACAGACTGCCCACCGAATCATACCCCCGGTCAGCCTCGGCCTGGTAGTAGACCTGCTGGAGGGCGTCATCCCAGACGAAGTAGTGTCGCTCCGCCTCGATGGACATCCGCAGCAGGGGCAGTTCCGCGCCGCCGAGAATCCGGAACTGCCGGGCGGTGATGGACAGCGTGTAGGCGTGGGCGATCTTGCCGCTGACCGCCGTCTCATGGGGACGAAAGTGAACCGCAGGTCTGACTTCGAGCTGGACATCGCGCGGTCCGGCGAGGAGATGGTACGTGAGGAAGACGGAATTCTGCTGGTACGGCATCAACAAAGCTTTCTCGAGAATGAACTCCCCCACCCGGTAGCGCCAGACCGGCAGGCCGCTCTCCAGCCGGAACTCCGTGAGGAAGCTGCCGCTCCCGGCCTGGGACGACTGGCCCTCCATCAATTCGCCGCCCAGGAGGGTCGCTTCGGACTCCAGAACCCGCGTCTCGCCGGCGAAGAAGCGCAGCCGTTCCGAAAGATGGTTGAGCATGACCACACGGCCCAGCGGGGCCGGCAAAGCGGCGATCAGATACCCGTGGTAGCGGCGCGTCGGCACGCCCGCCAGGGTGCCGGAGGCATACCCTCCCAGGCCGTTCGTCACGAGCCACTCCCGCTCGCGCAGGGCCCTGACGTCGGACAGACTGTCAGGCGCTATCCGGCGAACCAGCTCTGTCATCGGTAGCTTCCAGAGGTTCCGACGCGAAGACCAGGGCGGCCTCGGCCGGGAGGCGCCAGCCCTGATCGAGCCGGACCTCCGGTGTGCCCCCGCCGCCAAAATGGGGATCGTCCGTCGAAAATATCATCTTCCACTCCTGTAGCCGGGGCGGCGCCAGGAGCGGCTCCGGTGCCGGCGCCGAGAACAAATCCGGCCCGAAGTTCACGAGCAGAAGTCGATCTGTGTCCTCCCCGAAGAACCGCAGCACGAAGGCCGCCTGCGCCAACACCGCCCCGTCGACCCCGCCTTCGCCCTGCCAGGAGAAGACCGCATCCTCTTTCCGCAGGGTGACCAACTCCTGGAACATGCTGACAAAACGCCAATTCGTCTCGCGCTCGCGAAAATCCAGTTTCGATCTGAGAAACGTATCCTCTTTACCGGGATCGGCCAGATACCGCTCGATCCCTTCTGTCGCCAGGCTGGCGAACTGGCGGAGGAATTGCACCCGCCCTTTCGCGATGGCAGCGGCGGTTTCAGGCTTATGATCGGCGAAAAACAGAAAGGGCGTCGAGGCCGCAAATTCCTGCCCCTGGAAGAGCATGGGCGTCCAGGGCCCCAGCAACAGTAGAGCCGTTGCCGCCCGGTGTTTGCCGGGCGAGGTGATCTGTCCCAGCCGGTGGCCCCAGGTGGAGTTGGCTACCTGGTCGTGATTCTGGAGATAGCAGACGAAATGGGCGTGCTCCACCTCGAACGAGGGGGTTCCGCGCGGGTGGTTCTGCCAGCGTGACCATTGGCCCTGGTAGAGGAAGCCATGCCGTGCCGTGGAAACGATTTCCTGGGGTGAGCCATGGTAGTCGCTGTAGTACGCCTCCTTTTTGCCGGTGAGGGCCACCATCAGCGCATGATGGAAATCATCATTCCAGAGGGCGTCGAGGCCGGCGCCGCCCCGCTCCGAAGGCAGGAGAAGCTCCGCCCGCTGGGGCTCGTTCTCCGCCATCACCAGGATGCTCCGCTCCCCGGCGCTGCGGCGGGCCCGTTCCGTGATTTCGGCGATGATACCGGGCTTCGAGGCGTCGAAGATCTGCTGCGTGGCGTCGAGTCGAAAACCGTCGAAATGGAACTCCTCGATCCAGTAGCCCGCGTTGGCAATGAAGAACCCGCGCACCGGTCGTGATTCAGGGCCATCGAAATTGATGGCATTGCCCCATTCACACTGGTAGCGATCCGTGAAGTAGGTGGGCGAAAACTCCAGCAGATAGTTTCCATCCGGTCCAAAATGGTTGTAGACTACATCCAGAATGACGCCGATCCCCAACTCATGGGCGGCATCGATGAAGTGGCGCAGGTCGTCGGGCCGGCCGTACAGCCGAGTAGGGGCGAACAGGTCGACGCCATCGTAACTCCAGCCGAATTGCCCGGGAAAGTCGGCGATGGGCATCATCTCGAGCAGTCCGATTCCGTTGGCGGCCAACTCGGGAAGCTGCCGCGCGGCGGCCAGCCAAGTTCCTTCCGGCGTGAAAGTACCGATGTGCATCTCATAGATGATCTGACCCAGCAGGGCCGGACCGCGCCAGTTCTGATCGGTCCATGCGAAGCTTGTGGGATCGATCACTTCGGACGGTCCGTGCGGCCCCTCGGGCTGGAACCGCGCGGCCGGATCGGGCAACAGGGCCTCTTTGTTGTTCAGACGAAAGCGATAAAGAACCCGTTGGCCCGGGTGCCGCACGATCGCCGAGAAATAGCCCTGCTCTTCCGCCGTCATGGGAATAGCTTCGGGCCTGGGCTGTTCGATAACGACTTCTACACCCTTGTGACTGGGCGCCCAGATACGAAAGTCGATCCGACGGTCGATTACCTCAGCACCGACAGGAAACCTCCGCCTGCGTCCGGCGTACTCCGGAATCTCCTCCGTCAGCGCTCCCCGTGCTCCTGGCATTCATGACTCTCCGGTTGACTGGTTCAGCCCACCCTGAAATCTCTTCCCAGGGCCATTATCCGGTGGGTGCATAAAGGATTTTCCTCCATCATGATGTCCTATTGATGAATTCGCCGAGGCCGATCATCCCGCGCAGATACACGCCGGATCTCCCCCTCCCCGGATCGCGAGCCGATCAGGCCGGCCACCGCGCCCGGCGCATTTCGTTGGTCCACTCCTCCGTTTGCGGCAGCCGGCCCTCTCAGGCATTTTGCTCTCCAACAGCGAGGACAGGTTCCGGTCCCCGACGCGGGATTCCACGCCGGGGAAACCTTTCCGGTCACTCCACTTCCTCTTCGGACCACTCCTCCTCTTCGGACCATTCTTCCTCCTCCCCCAGGTATCCTCCACCATTCTGAATATCGTGAACGAGCGTCTCATCGAAGCCGGGCAGCTCATCGATCTCTTCCCAACTGTCGAAGGGGCGTTCGTCGATAAGCGTCTGCGCCCGGTCGTCGCCGATTTTGGGCAGAGAAGTAAGTTCTTCCAAGCTCGCCGTATTGATATTGATCTTCTTCTGAGCCATGGCCATATCTCCTTCTACGTTGCGCAATATCCGTGTGAAGCAGACACCGCATAGATGCCTTTTGAGATTTTTCCACTACATGGCTGTCGGTCTCCGCACGACCGGCAGTCGCAACGGTTCTTGGGACCAAGCTTCATACGATTTTGCGTCTTGGCTTTGGATTGGCATGTAACGCAAAGCGATATCAGCAAAAACCCTCAACGGCGTGAGCGCTGCAGTCCGAAACGCTGACGCCGGTCGGCAGGGCCGTTTGGGATTTTGAGTTTTGGACATTCGTGCTTGTCTCGGCTCTCGAATTTGGTGCTTCCGGTTTCCGTCCCTCGCGGTTGTCAGGATTGACGATTGGCGGTCTGAGGCTTACGATTCACGGACTGTCGATCATAAACCATAAATCAGGAAAGGGGTGTCTGATGAGTGCGCAGCAGGACAATCAAGAGTTTTCCACTTCCCGTCGTGAGTTTCTGAGGCAATCGTCCAGCGTGCTGGCCGGGACGACCCTGGCCAACGCCGTCAACGTGCGCGCCTTTGCCGGCGAGAGCAATACAATCCAGATTGCCCTCGTCGGTTGTGGCGGACGCGGGACCGGGGCGGCGGAAAACGCCCTGTCCACCGAGGGGCCGGTCAAGCTGGTCGCCATGGCCGATGCCTTCGAGGACCGGCTCCAGGCGAGTCTTAGAAGTCTGGCCGGCAAATTCGGCAAGCAGGTGGATGTACCCAAGGACCGGCAGTTCCTCGGGCTCGACGGCTTCAAGAAGGCCATCGATGTCATCGCGCCGGGCGGGGTCGCCCTGCTGGCCACGCCGCCGGCGTTCCGGCCGATCCACGTGGAGTACGCCGTCGCCAAGGATTGTCATGTATTCATGGAGAAGGCGTTCGCGGTGGATGCGCCGGGTGTCCGGCGGATTCTCAAGGCCGGGCAGGAGGCGAAGAAGAACAACCTCAAAATCGCTGGCGGTCTGATGAGTCGGCACTCCAAGCCGCTGGCGGAGGCCATTGATCAGTTGCACCAGGGCCGCATCGGCAATCTCATCACTCTCTGGGCCTACCGCGAGCACGGCGTCGTCCCCTTCTCGAACAAACGTGCCGGCGAGAACGAATTGGCTCACCAGATCCGCAACTTTCACTGTTTTACCTGGCTCAACGGCAGCTTCCTCCTGGACTGGCTGATCCACAACCTCGATGTCTGCTGCTGGTGCAAGGACGCCTGGCCGGCCGAGGCCCAGGGCCAGGGCGGCCGCCAGACCCGCACCAATCCCGATCAGCTTTTCGACCATTACGCGGTCGAGTACCACTTCGCGGACGGCACACGTCTGTTTGCCCAGGGCCGGCATATCGACAATTGCTGGGGCTTCTTCGGCGACATCATCCACGGGGCCCGCGGCTCAGCCGTGCTCGGCGAAGGGGTCAGCAATCCGCGCCTCTTCAAAGGCTACGCGCAGAAGCCCGAGGACGTCATCTGGCAGTACAAGGGCCCGCCCTGCAACCAGTATCAGGTCGAGCACGATCTGCTGTTCGATGCGATTCGCCAGGACAGGCCCTACAACGAGAGCGAGCGCTGCGCCTACGCCGCGCTGGTAGGCATCCTGGGCCGCATGGCCGCCGAGTCCGGCCAATTGGTGAAGTGGAACGAAGCCCTGACCTCGAACCTCGAACTAGCCCCCGGCCTGGACAACTACACGATGACCTCCAACCCGCCCGTCATGCCGGACAGCAAAGGCAACTACCCAATAGCCATGCCCGGTGCCACGAAGGTGCTGTGACGAGCTATGTGTTACATGCTCTATGTTTCGGGAGCCGCAGGAGTGGTATCCGGAAGAGGATGACGATGTACGCGCGACGATTGAGTTGTATCGCACTGTCGCCGCGTTGGTACATGGCGGACACCAAGTGGATTGCATCGACGCTTGGTCAGGAATAGAAGAACGAGAGAGCAAGACGATATGTGTCAGCCTCAGCGCCGTTTCGGAGGAGATGTTCCGCCTTTTTGAGAATCATCACTTTGTGTTTGAACCATAGGGGCGAGCCGGGTGCCATGCTTACGCTTGCGTAAGCATGTCTTGATTGCGATGGTGCATGTCTACGCGAGCGTAGACATGGCACTCCGGCTGTGGGCGTGGTTTCTGTCAGATTCCGGGCGGCAGCGTCACGCGCAGCTTGGCGATGGCTTCGACGAGAGGAAATAATGCTAGGGGGAAAGGACAATTGTGAAACGAGAGCTTGAGGTGGCGTTGGTGTTGAGTGTGATCACGTTGGAGGGATTGGCGATGGGACAGAAGTTCCCGGCGGTGCCGGAGAGCCGGCGGATCGAGATGCTCCAGCCGCCGGGCAAGAGGCCAGTGCGGATGGTGCTGGATACCGACACCTACAACGAGATCGACGATCAGTTTGCGCTCGTCTATGCCTTGATCTCGCCGGAGGTGAGCGTGCAGGCGGTCTACGCGGCGCCGTTTCACAACAATCGGTCGAGCGGGACGGGCGATGGCATGGAAAAAAGCTATGAGGAGATTCTCCGGATTCTCGCCAAGCTGGGCAAAGCGCCCGATGGTTTCGCCTTCAGAGGCAGCACGAATTACATCACGGACCTGCAGAAGCCCGAGCGCAGTCCGGCGGCCCTCGACCTGATCGAGCGGGCCAAGAAGAGCAGCCCCCAGGACCCGTTGTACGTGGCGGCGGTCGGGGCGATCACGAATGTCGCCAGCGCGATTCTGATCGAGCCCTCTATCATCCAGAACATCGTCGTGGTCTGGCTGGGCGGCAACAGCCACCAGTGGCCCACGCAGAGAGAGTTCAACTTCATGCAGGACCTGAAGGCCTCCCGCGTCATCTTCGACAGCGGCGTGCCCGTCGTGCAGCTTCCCTGCACACCCGTCGTGACCCACTTTGCGACCACCGTGCCGGAGATGGAGCGCTACGTCGGCGGGCGCGGCCCCATCGGCGACTACCTGCTGACGATCTTCAAGGACTACCACAAGGACCATTTCGCCTGGTCCAAGGTCTTGTGGGACATGACGGCGGTCGCGTGGCTGGTCAACGACAAATGGCTGCCCAGCGATCTCGTGCACAGCCCCATCGTGACCGACAACTACACGTTCAGCTTCGA
This sequence comes from Planctomycetota bacterium, assembly GCA_023481165.1. GTDB lineage: Bacteria > Planctomycetota > Phycisphaerae > Sedimentisphaerales > Anaerobacaceae > PLanc-01. The sequence continues at coordinate 12,896 of JAMCWO010000228.1, forward strand.
CCCGGCCCGGCATTTCATCCGCGGCGTCAACTTTGTCAACCGCGACCCGATCTTTCGGGACTTCTTCACGAAACTGGACAAGCGAGCGGGAGCGAAGGAATGAACATCAGCGAGAATGTACGACGGAAGCTGCCGGCCCTGCGAGACACGAAGCTGATCGCCCTGTTCAACTACTACGTCGCGGTGGCCAAGGGCCGGCCGTTCAAGGGTCGTTTCCTGGGAATGGCCGGCCTGAGCCTCAGCGTGGCCGGTTTCAGCTTCCTGGTCGGCCTGCTCAAGCGGACCCTCTTCGGGGTCGAGGTCTGATATGACGCCGCAATACCTACGGCTTGGCGGTGTTGTCCTGGGGAGCCTGGCAGTACTGATCGGCGTGGCAGTAGGCTTGCGCGGATGCAGCACGCAGACCGCCGCCGTTCCCTGGGTGTCGGGCACGACCATCATTCCGGGGACCTTCGGATGGGACGCCGAAACGAACAGCATTGTGGACCCGCTCCGGGTTGCCGTCGCCGACTTCTGGTGGGAGATGGTCTCGGAAAAAGAAAGATATCTCACGGCGATGCACGATGCCGCGGCCGCCCTCGTGAGGGGCAAGTCCTACGAGCAGATCGACGCCGCCTATGTGAGTCGTCGGCGTCTGCAAACGACGAAGATTGACGCCGGCGACAAAGCGGGCGTACTTGACCCCGGCACCATTGTCGTCTTTCGCACGGCCGATGGCACGCTCGGCAAATTGCAGATCGTCGGCTACCGTCGGCTGCACGACCTGTCCTTTCCGCAAGCCGGCGCTTATCTGGATACATCAAAGACCGCTATCAGCCAACATGCGGACATCGAGCGCGGTCACCTTGAGATCAAATGGCAGTTTTACCGGGCCCCCTTGAGGCCCTCAGAGTGTCGCGCACGATGAGGTGCGCCCGCGATCGCCGCTTCCTTGTCATTCCCGCGCAGGCGGGAATCCAAGACACCGGGGCTTCCTGGACCCCCGCCTGCGCGGGGGTGACAAGGAAAGACCCGGCCCTGTTTCTTTCCTTCGTTGCATGCAGCGAGTTTCCCAGCTACAATGACACCGCGCATGCTCGGACGTGGTACATACCGCGCATGGCGCGACGTATTCAGAGATGGAGGCTTGGATGGGACGGAAGGTTCTGGTGCACGGTCTGGTAGTTGTCTTGACCGTCTGCTCTCTCTCTTGCCGAACTGGCCAAGTTGCAACCGGCGATCAGGAGAAGATCTGGCTGGCGAAGGCTTACCGATACGATGAGAATGGCTGGATCTTCCTGCACACGGAGGGGGCGTCATTCGAGCGGGGATTTCAGCGGGGCTACCTCACGGCGAACGAGATTGACGAGTTTCTGCGCACGTTAGCCTACGCTGAGGAGTTTCAGACCGGCCATGACCTTGGCTTCTTCGTGCAGGCGTCCGCCCGGCTGTTCAGGACAAACGTCCCCGCCGAGTACGTCGCCGAGATGCGCGGCATAGTGGCGGGCATGGAACGGGCCGGCAAGAAGGTGACGTACGAGCAGATGCTCTACATGAACGGCTTCATCGACATCCTCTGGTATTGGTGGCCGCAGGAGAAGAAGCGGTCGGCGGGCGATCATCCGGGCTGCAGTGCCTTCATCGCGACCGGCGACGCCGCGGCTGACGGTAAGATCGTCATGGCCCACAACTCCTGGGTCGGCTATGCCCTGGGCAAATCGGCAAACATCATCATCGATATCGTCCCCGAACACGGCCACCGCATTCTGATGCAGTCTTGGGGCCCCTGCATTTATAGCGCGACGGATTTCTTCCTCACCGGAGCCGGGCTGATCGGCACGGAGACGACCATCGGTGAGTTCGAGCATTTCGATCGCCGGGGCACCCCCGTGTTTGTCCGGGCCCGGCAGGCGATGCAGTACGCCAACAGCATCGACGAATGGGCGGATATCCTGATCCGCAGGAACAATGGCGCCTATGCCAATTCGTGGCTGCTGGGCGATATCAAGACCGGCGAGATCGCGTGCTTCGAGCTTGGCCTGAAGCATCACAGTCTCGAAAAGAAAAAGAACGGCTATTTCACCGGCTCGAACGTCACGGCCAATATGAAGATCCTGCGGCGGGAGACCGAAGGCACATGGGATGATGTGAGGAATGGCTGCGTAGCCCGGCGGGTCCGCTGGGAGCAGTTGATGAACGCCAATTACGGGCGGATCGATGTGTCCCTCGCCCGGCAGATGCTCGCGGATCATTACGATGTCTATCTCCAAAAGGAGCAGCCGGGTTGCCGAACGATCTGCGGCCACGGCGAGTTGGATGATGGCCACGTGCCCGGATCGGGTTCCGCCTACCGCCCCTCCGGCGCCTTCGATGGGAAGGTCGTCAATTCGCAGATGGCGCAGAACTGGCAGTTGTGGGCCAAATGGGGCGGGTCTTGCGATGTCGGCTTCCATGCGGCAGATTTCCTCGAGAAGCACCATCAGTATGATTGGCTCAAGAGCTACCTGCCGGACTTCCCAGCGCAGCCGTGGACGATATTCCCCCGGAAACGCCAATAACTCTTTGCGGGAGTAAACCTCATGTCACAACACGTATCTCGTCGGACGTTCTTGAAGTCAGTAGGTCTGGCCGCCACCGCGTGTCTGCTGCCGGCCCGCGCGGAAACAGCCGGGGAACGCCCTCGGAACGTCGTGTTCATCTACGCCGATGACCTGGGGTATGGAGACGTCGGCTGCTATGGGGCCACCAAGGTGGTGACGCCCAACCTCGACGGACTGGCCCGCGCTGGGGTCCGGTTCATCAACGCCCATTCGTCCTCCGCGACATGCACGCCGTCGCGCTATGCCATGCTGACGGGCGAGTACCCCTGGCGGCGCAAAGGGACCGGCGTGTTGCCGGGCGATGCCCGGCTGATCATCGAGCCGGGACGGACCACCCTGGCCTCGCTGATGAAGAAGGCCGGCTACACGACCGGTGTGGTCGGCAAGTGGCATCTCGGGCTGGGGGCGGGCGAGCTGGACTGGAACAAGGAGATCAAGCCGGGACCGCTCGAGATCGGCTTCGATTACTGCTTCCTGATCCCGGCGACCGGCGACCGCGTGCCGTGCGTATTCGTCGAGAACCACCGCGTCGTCGGCTTGGACCCGAAAGATCCCATTCAGGTCAGTTATCAAAAACCCATCGGCAACGACCCGACCGGCAAGGACCACCCGGAACTCTTGAAGATGCACCCCAGCCATGGGCACAATCAAACCATTGTCAACGGGATCAGCCGCATCGGGTACATGAGCGGCGGCCAGGCGGCCCGCTGGGTCGATGAGCATATCGCCGATACGCTTACGGGCAAGGCGGTCGCCTTTATCGAGAAGCACAAGGAGGAACCCTTCTTTTTGTATTTCGCCACCCACGATATCCACGTCCCGCGCGTGCCGCACCCGCGTTTTGTCGGCAAGAGCGGCCTAGGCCCGCGCGGCGACGCGATCGTGCAGCTCGACTGGTCTGTCGGCGAGATCCTCAAGACGCTGGACCGCCTCAGCCTCGCGGAGAATACGCTCGTGATCTTCTCTAGTGACAACGGGCCGGTAGTCGATGATGGATATAAGGATCAAGCGGTCGAGCTCCTGGATGGACATAGGCCCGCCGGCCCGCTGCGCGGCGGCAAGTACAGTATCTTCGACGCCGGAACGCGCGTGCCGTTTATCGTCCGGTGGCCGGGGCGAATCAAGCCGGGGGTCTCCGAAGCCCTCGCCTGCCAGATCGACTTGTCGGCTTCGCTGGCGGCCCTGACGGGCGAGAAGCTCGGCCCCGGAGATGCGCCGGACAGTTGCGATGTCCTCGGGGCCCTGCTGGGGCGGACGCAGACGGGCCGCGACCACCTGGTGGAGCATGCCGGCTCGCTCTCCCTGATCCAGGGCGACTGGAAGTACATCGAGCCGAGCAAAGGCGCAAGAATGAACGTCCCTACGAACACGGAACTGGGCAATGCTCCCCAGCCGCAACTGTATAATCTGAAGGACGATCTCGGTGAACGGAACAATGTCGCGATGAAACACCCGGAGAAAGTCAAAGAGATGGCGGCCCTGCTCCAGAAAATCCGGCAGCGGTCACAACCATAGAATCCGGATTTGTTCTTGACATCCGCCAATCATTGCGGCAGTTTAACGTCGGTTTCTGTGCAACCAAGCGTGTGCCCTGTGTTCCATTCAGTGAGGTTTTGGAGGTCCATTATGAAAGGTCGGATGTGTCTTGCCTCAGCAACATGTCTCGTGCTCACGCTCCTGTTCAGTTCCTCAGCGTGGGCCTACCAGCAGCCGTTGGGACTGAACCTCGGCTACACCAGCTTCATGGACGGCGCCCCGCCGGCCGGTCCCGGTTTCTACATTGCCGAGTACCTCTCGTACTACCATGCCAATCGACTGAACAACATCCCCGGCGGCGCCGACCCCGGCCTCAATGCCTGGGTGAACCTCAACCAGTTCCTGTATCAGTCGAATACGCCGATCCTCTTCGGCGGTAAATGGGGCATCGATGTGATCGTGCCGTTCGTGGCGATCGACAGTGACCTGGTGCCGGGCGACAATGACGGCATGGGCGACCTCCTGGTCGGCCCGTACCTGCAATGGGACCCCATCATGGGCAAGAATGGCCCGATCTTCATGCACCGCATCGAGCTCCAGACCATCTGGCCCACCGGCCGGTACACCGAGAACAAGGTCCTGAACCCAGGCAGCAACCATTTCTCCTTCGATCCGTACTGGGCGGCCACATATTTCATAGCACCGCAGTGGACCGTGGATTGGCGCATACACTACCTGTGGAACGCCAACAACGACGATCCGTTTGTGGGCTACGGCGTCAATGAAGTCAAGGTCGGCCAGGCAGTTCACGCCAACTTCTCGAGCTCCTACGAGGTTCTGCCCAAGCAGCTTCGCGTCGGCGTCAACGGCTATTATCTGCAGGAAATCACCCAGTCTGAGATCGGTGGCGTCGAGCAGGGCCGCGAGCAGGTTCTTGCTCTTGGTCCGGGCGCCCTGTACAGTTTCTCCCAGAATACGCACCTGTTCTTCAATCTGTACTTTGAGATGGCGGTCCACAACCGGCCCGAAGGCGAGTTCGCCGTGCTGCGCCTCGTACACCATTTCTAATCGACAGCAGTTTCTCTCCGGGGTCTGATCTGCCTGCCGAGCATCAAAGGCTGCCAAGGGCGGGTCAGGCCCCGGAGCTTTCTCCAAGCGTTAACCCGCGTGACGGTCTCCCGTCCGTGCCGCCCCGGCTCACGGTATAAGGGCACGGCCATAAACGCGGAGGTCATCGATCAGACCGCCCCAGAAACTCGCCGCTTCGAGATCTTTGCCCGCCCCAATGTAGAAATCGGCATCGGAGGACTTCAAGGCGTTGAGCTTGCGTTTGTCGGCAGCGACCTCTTGGCCGTCCACATAGAGATGCCGGCCGGAGCCATCCCAAACCAGCCGCAGAGAGTGCCAGGCACCATCGGTGATGACGGCAGCAGACAGCAGGGGCTGCGTGATGCGGCTGCCGTCTGTCAGGCGCGTCATCACGGCGCCGGTCGCGGCATCCGTCCCCAGCCAGACTTCACCCGTGCCGGTCTTGTTGGACTGCGACAGGATCGCCTGCCCGGGCCGGTCCCCTTTGACCCAGACAAACACGCTGAATGGTCCAGCGCCCGGATTCAGAATGACCGGGGTACCGACGTAATCGTCGACCCCATCGAAGCTCAGGGCGCCGCCGATTCTGCCCTCGCCGGGTTGCCAGGCAGGGGAGCCGTGCGCTGCGCCGGTCAGCCGGCCAAGAGTGTCGTGAGCAACCTCGCCCTCGGCCTCATCGAACTTCCAGTGTGCGATCATGCCGGGGTATGCCATCCAGAAGCGGACGAACCCCCCGAGATCTCGATGGTCGATCAGACCATCGCCGTTCGGTACCGGGGCCACGTCGAAAGAAGGGTCATTCTGACGCCAGAAGAGGGCCAGACGGGCGAAATCCACGAAGTTCACGACGCCGTCGCGCTCGAAGTCCGGCAAGAGCCGTACCCCCAGCAGCAACGGCACGATCGCTTGGGCCATCAGACCAGCCCCTTCCGCATTCGGATGGATGCCGTCCGGGAACAGGTGGCCGGAGTTCTGCAAGGCCGTGTACAGGTCGATCACCGGGGCGTTCTTCTCCCGCGCGATCTGGTCGATCAACGGGAGGATCTCATCGCGAATGACTTCCGGCCGGATATTGAAATTCACATAGAAGGCGGGCACGGGCTTGCAGATCCACACCTGCGGTTGGCTCGGTAGGCTGCGGAAGGTATCGATCATGTTCTCATAATCACGGATGAAATCACTCTTGTACTGCCAGTTCTGTGGCTTGGAATCGTTCGTGCCCAGCTTGATGACGACGATGTCCGGATTGCACGCTTGAGCGTTGGCGAACGCGGCTTGGCGGATATAGGGCAGATCGCCCCGGCTCAGCAGCGTCGCGCCGCTGACCCCGAAATTCTGCACTTCCCACGAGAGATCGTACTGCCGCAGGATGCGCTGCAACTGGGCGGGATAACTGTCGACGGTCCGGTTGGCAATCCCGGAGCCGTAGGTGATGCTGTCCCCGACGCAGGCCACGAGTTTCGCTTGTGATGTCGCCGTCAATCCGCAGACAACGTATACCACAAGAGCCAGTGCGGCAGTTCTCATCGTTTCACCCCTCTCAACAAGATGTCTCTGAATCGGGGCTGTCCGGCCCCTGCGTTCGTCTCGTCAGCGATTGGTTCGCACGACCTGGCTCGGCGCTGAGGCCGGCGCCATGGTGACGAGGGGAAGAGCCAACCCGGACCCGTTCTGGGAGACTTCGGTTGCCGCCTCGGCCGCCTGTCGCTCCTCCTTGGGACGGGTCTTCCAGCGACGGTGGATCCACCAGTACTGTGTCGGGTCTTGGCGAATGAAGTCCTCGATGGCCGTGGTATATGCCTGACTGACCCAGGTGAGCGGGTCCTCCTTGTCCGCCCAGTCCTGCGGGAAGATGATCCGGCTTAGGACGTAGTCGAAGAAGAACCGATTGCCGACGCGCCGGGTGCAGCCGACCACGATGGGCAGATTGTAGGTGATCGCCAGCAGGCCGATGCTCTTGTAGGTACTGGCCTTGCGCCCGAAGAAATCCACGAAGATACCCTTACGGCCGGCATCCTGGTCGGCAATGAAGCCGAGCACACTGCCCTGCTCGATGATCCGGGGCATCAACTCGGCGGCGCCCTTTTTGTCGATCAGCTTGAGCCCATGCCGCTGGCGCACGTCGTAAAGGAAGCGATTCAGGTACTTGTTGTCCAGCGGGCGGGCGATGCTGTAGACATCGAAGCCGAAGAGGCCCGCCATGTACCCGATCAACTCGAAATTGCCGTAGTGGGCCGTCACCATGATCAGGCCCTTGCCCTCCTTCATCATCCATTTGGGGTATTCCGCGTTGGTGAAGCGCGCATATTGACGCCAGTTGTCCTTGCGGACCAGCCGCGGCGTGACGAGCACGTCAATGGTTAGCATAACAAGCTGCTCAAAGCTCCGTCGCCCCGTCGCTTGGATCCACTCCTCGGACTGCTCGGGAAAGCTGGCGCGCAAGTTCTCCAAGGCGCGCAAGCGACCCCGTTTGTAAAATTTCCACAAAAGATCACCCAGGAAACACGCAAACCGCAGGTCCGTCTCCACGTCGAAGAGGTACAGAAAGATCATCAAGGTGCGCACGGCCGCGTAGACCAGCCAGTCGCGAATCGGATGTGGTTTCTTTTTTTTCTTCTTGGGGTCCTGCGCTACAACCATAGCCCATGATTTTAGGACCGTTACGCCTTTTGTCAAGGTCACGCTATGTGGCATCGGGGATTCCCCGATAACCAAATAGGGATTTTCCTTATCCTACCTATTTTCACCTTGTTATCTATAATTTGCATGGGAAGCATAATGCACGCGGTTGGAGGACGACCAAGCATGAATGTTGAACAGCTTGCCGCCCTGGAGGAAAAGCGGCTGAACCACCAACGCAGTCTTGTCGGGGACAGGGAGACTCTTTACGAACGAGAAGGGGTGTATGCGGCATGGCGAGAGATGTTCGGGCAGTATGCGGCTCTCGCGCGAAAGGGCGATCTGGAGGCTTTGAAGCGGGCCTTGTTCTTCGTGTGGGCCGAGCGATCGATGAGTCATCTGATGACCGGCATCGAAGATCTCGGTGAGGACACTGTCCGGGAGATCCTTGGCCTCGCCGATAGGCTGACACGAGACGGCCGATTGGATGCGGAATTGGAGTGGATGCTGCCATACTACTATCTCGTGGAACCCTCCTATCTGGACCGCCTTGAAGGCTTGGACGCCCTCAAAGAGGCGAGCCGCGCAAATCCCCTTTTGTACCGACAGCGTTGTCCGGAGGCGTCCTTCGACCACCGCGGCCAGATGGGCGAGTACTGGAAGGCCGAACAGGCACACCTGCGGCGCTGGCCATAAATCTTGGATCGCCACCCATCAATCCCAGCCGTTTCCCATTGAAAATCCACGGATAGCCACGATAATTGCGTCTACGAACTAAGGTCGGAAATCGCAACCGCGGCATGTTCGAAAGGACGCAATCATGCGGGGACAGCTTCGAGTGCTGGTTCTCCTGGTCGCCTGGTCGCTCGTCGCCCCGGTGGGATGTTCGAGGTTTGCGAGCGGCACAGAGGTCCCAAACACTGTGGGGATAGCGGGCGCGGGCGGCGCTGCCGTGACGGAATCGGCTCGGCAGATCCCGGTCCTGTATGATGTCGATGTTCTGGTGGTCGGCGGCACCTCGGGAGCTGTTACGGCCGCCGTCGCCGCGGCTCAGAACGGCGCGACGGTATTTCTGGCCGCCCCCCGGCCGTACCTCGGCGAGGATATCTGCGGAACCTACCGCCTCTGGCTGGAACCGGGTGAGGAACCCAAGTCGCCTCTGGCTCGCGCCATGTTCGCCGAGCCGCCCGCCCCTCCCCAATTCCACAGCACGATTCCCTTCACCTATGAGGCGGATGTTGCATCTTCAGCTCCTCACAAGGATTCTTCCCGGCCCGCGCTGCTCGCGGATGGCAAATGGCGGAGCGCCTCGGCCCAAAGTGTCCAATACAACGGCGATGTCAACCTAATCGTCGACCTTGGCGCCGAACAGTTCGTCGATAGAGCCAGCGTCCTGGTCTACCAGCGGAACAACGATTTCGAGGTGGAGACTATCACTATTTCTGTTGGTGGGGACAAGCAGCAATGGCGGCAGGTGGGGCTAGTCCAGAACCAGAAGCTTGGGCAAGGCGCCTTCGAGGACGCCGCCATTCCGCTCTCCGTCACCGTCGGACAGCAGGCCCGGTATCTGAAATTTGCGGTGAGAAAGACGCCCGGCGCCAAGCGCGTGCTGTTGGGCGAGATCGTCCTGGAAAACAAGCCCGAGAGCCGTCCCGCGCAGACAGGGCCACGCCTGCCCCCCACCCCCATGCAGGTCAAACGGGCCCTGGACGAGGCGTTAGTCAACGCCAGGGTCCCGTTCCTCTATGGCTGCTATCCCACGGAGCTTCTGCGTGACGGTGCCGGCAAACCGGCCGGCATCATTATGGCCGATCGCTCCGGCCGACAGGCTATCAAGGCCAGGATGATCATCGACGCTACGCCGCGGGCCACCGTCGCCCGGATGGCCGGGGCACACTTCGACCCCTATCCCAAGGGTATGCAGGCGTTCAAAAGGATTGTCCTGGGCGGACAACCGCGGGAGGCCGAAGGCATGAAGGTAAGGCAACTGCCCGCCCCCATCCATGGGGACAATGGGCGAGCCTACCAGGCGATGGAGTACACGCTGGAGATGCCGATGGAGGACGGCTCGTTTGCCTCGTTTGCCCGAGCGGAGCAGATAGCCCGCGACAAGACCTGGCACCCCGGACAGGTGGACGCCGCGGAGACCCTGTTCCAGGTGCCCCCGGATCACATGAAGGGCAGGGGCCAGCGATGCAGCGCATGGCCCGGCGCGGCGACCGTCGATCTGGCCATCTTTCGAGGTACCCAAGTCGAGCATCTCTTCGTCCTCGGTGGCTGTGCGGACCTCTCGTCTCAAGCCGCGGAGGGGCTGTTGCGACCGCTGGAATTGATGGAGGTTGGCAGTCGAATCGGGGCGGCGGCCGCAGCAGAGGCCAAAAGAACTGCTCGGCCGAAGAGCGTCGGACTCCCGGCACAGACCGGCAAATCCGCAGTAGTCGGTGACATCCGAGAAGATCAGGGGTGGATGCGTATAGGCCCAGAAACGGCTTTTGTGAAAGCCGGCGCACGGACGCTGCCTGTGCTTGGTCGGTATGACGTGGTGGTCGTCGGCGGCGGCACCGGTGGGGCGCCGGCCGGCATCGGCGCGGCCCGCCAGGGAGCCAGAACCCTGGTCGCGGAGTACCTCTACGGCTTGGGCGGCATCGGTACGATGGGCTTGATCGGGAAATACTACTATGGCAACCGCGTCGGCTTCACCAAGGAACTGGATGAGGGCCTGCTCGAACTCGGCGGTCGAGGGGAGGGCAAGAGTGAGCCAGGCCAAGCCTGGAATAGTCAGGTGAAAATCGAATGGTACCGGCGGGAACTATGCAAGGCCGGCGCCGATCTTTGGTACGGCGTCCTCGGCTGCGGCGCGTTCGTCGAAGGTAACCGTGTCAAAGGGATCGTAGTCGCTACGCCGCAAGGCCGAGGCGTCGTCCTGGCGAAAACCGTCATAGATGCGACCGGCAACGCGACCGTTGCGGCGGCGGCCGGCGCCTCGTGCGTGTACATAACGGGTGAGCACCTCGCCGTGCAGGGCACGGGATTGCCTCCCTGGAACCTGGAGGCACGGTACACCAATACGGACTTTGCTTTTATCGACGACCTCGATGTCGTCGATTCGTCCTATTCGTTCTTTGCGGCCCGGAAGAAGTTCGAGAAGGCCTACGACCTCGGCCAGCTTGTGGACTGTCGCGAGCGACGGCAGATCGTCGGGGACTTCTGCCTGTCACCGATGGACGTCTATCTCGGCCGCACGTTCCCCGACACCATCGTGGCGGCCAGCAGCAACTTCGATTCCCATGGTTTCACGATCCACCCGCTGTTCATGCTCCGGCCGCCCGACCGCAAGACCATGCCTTGCCACGTCCCCTACCGCTGCCTGCTGCCGAGGGGAACCGAAGGCATCTTGGTGACAGGCTTGGCCGTCAGTGCGCATCGCGACGTCATGCCTGTGATCCGTATGCAGGCGGATATCCAGAACCAGGGCTATGCCGCCGGAGTAGCCGCCGCTATCGCCGCCCGCGAGAGCAAGTGTCTGCGCGAGATCGATATCCGCGTGCTGCAAAAGCACCTCGTGGAGAAGGGCAATCTGCCCGCCAAGGTCCTGACGGAAAAGGACTCCTTCCCGCTATCGCAGGAGATGGTCGTGCAGGCTGTCAGGACCGTGGTGAAGGACTTCAATGGCATTGAAGTGATTTTCACCCAGCCCGAGCAAGCACTGCCCCTGCTCCGCGAAGCCTATGCGGCCGGCGATTCCGGCCCAGCGAAGCTCACCTACGCCCACATCCTGGGCATCATGCACGATCCTACCGGGGTTCGTACGCTGGTGGAGGCGGTCCAGGCGCGGGAGTGGGACAAGGGCTGGAAGTACACTGGTATGGGCCAGTATGGACCGAGCATGAGCGAGCTGGACTCCCTGATCATCGCCCTGGGCCGGACCCAGCGCGACGAGGCCTTGGAGCCGATCCTGGCCAAAGTTCGGCAACTGAGGCCGGATGATGCCTTGTCGCACCACCGGGCGGTGGCGGAGGCCCTGGAGACGCTCCGCAACCCGGCGGCTGTCAGGGACTTGGCCGAGCTGCTGCAAAAGCCCGGCATGGCCGGCCACGCCTATACGAGTCTCAATGCAGCCACAAAGAACATCCCGCCCAGTCCCGAGGACAACTCCACGCGCGAGTGCTCGCTGCGCGAGCTGTTTCTCGCCCGCGCCCTGTATCGCTGCGGCGACGCCGATGGACTGGGCGAGAAGATACTGAAAGAGTACGCCCGGGACCTGCGCGGCCACTACGCCCGCCACGCCCGGGCGATTTTACAGGAGAAACAGGGTCGCCCGTGACCCGCACGTGTGCCAATCTGTGCCATGAAAATCTAAGGAGGACACCTATGGCTGGAGAATACCGTTTTTCGTTCGGGCCGTGGAACGTTCACGAGGGGGCCGATCCGTTCGGACCGACGGTCCGGCGCGGCCTGACCTTTGCCCGCAAGCTCAAGCTGTACAAGAAGCTCGGCTTCGACGGCGTGCAGTTCCACGATGACGATGCTGTGCCGAACATGACCGAGTTGGGCCCCAAGGAGATCGCCAAGCAGGCCAAAGAAGTGCGCGACATGCTGAAGGAGGAAGGTCTGACGGCCGAGTTCGTCGCCCCCCGGCTGTGGGAGGACCCGCGGACCATCGACGGCGGCTACACCTCGAACGATGCCGAGGCCCGCAAGTACGCCAGAGAGCGCAGCCGGCGCGCCATCGATATCGCCGCGGCGCTCGAGACGAAGCTGATCGTCCTGTGGCTCGCCCGCGAAGGCACCTACCTCCGGGAGGCCAAGGACAGCAAGCAGGCGGTGGACCGGCTCGTGGCGGCGATCAACGACATGCTCGACTACAATCCGGACATCAAGATCGCCATCGAGCCCAAGCCGAACGAGCCGATGGATCAGGCCTACATCCCGACCACCGGCCACGCGCTGGCCCTGGCTTATCTGACGACGAATCCCAAGCGGGTCGGTGTCAACATCGAGACGGCGCACGTTATTCTCGCCGGGCTGGACCCGTCGGACGAGATGGGGTTCGCGCTCGCCTGTGACAAGCTCTACACGGTCCATCTGAACGACCAGAACGGCCTGAAATTCGATGAGGACAAGAGCTTCGGGTCGGTCAACCTGCGCCGCGCCTTCAACCAGGTCCGCCTCCTGGACAAGTACAACTACGGCAAACGCGGCGAATTCGTCGGCCTTGACGTCAAGGCCATGCGGACGCAGAAACAGGAGGTCGCGACCAAGCACCTGAGCAACTGCGGCCGCTCGTACAGGATGAAAATAT
>JAMCWO010000228.1:25970-68639 GCA_023481165.1 Planctomycetota bacterium
CAAGCACCTGAGCAACAGCCGGACGATCTTCCTGCGGCTGGTGGAGTTGGTCCGCAGCCTCAACCAAGCCAAGGTCGATCAGTTGATCGCCGAGCGTGACTACGAGGAACTGGATCTGCTCATCGTGAATCATTTGATGGGCAAGTAGATAGAGAAAGGATTATCACATAACATGTTGGAAGGCAACAAGAGTGTTCTGAGTCTTGGCGCTCATCCGGATGATGCCGAGTTTATGTGCACCGGCACCCTCGCCCTGCTCCGCCAGCGCGGCTGGCAGATTCATATTGCCACGATGGCGCCCGGCGATTGCGGGACCGTGCAGTACACGCGGGAAGAAATCAGCCGGATTCGCAAAGGCGAGGCCGCCAAGTCCGCCGCCATGCTCGACGGCAAGTATCACTGCCTGGAGTCGGGCGATATTTTCATCCTGTACGAGCGGCCGCAGTTGCTCAAGGCCATCGAGGTGGTGCGGAAAGTCCGTCCGCGCATTGTCATCACGACCAGCCCCTCCGACTACATGGTCGATCACGAGATGGCCAGCAAGTTGGCTCAGACGGCGTGCTTTTGCTGCGGCGTTGTCAACGTCGAGACGCCGGGCGCGGAGCCCTTCGAGCCCATCCCGCACCTGTACTACATGGATGCCGTCGAAGGCAAGGACAAGCTCGGGACGGAACTCAAGCCGAGCATGATCGTCGACATCAGCAGCGTGATGAACCTCAAGGAGAGGATGCTCTGCTGCCACGAGAGCCAGCGGGACTGGCTGCTCAAACATCATGGAATGGACGAGTACGTCAACATGATGAAGATGTTCTCCCAAAAGCGCGGCGGGCAGATCGGCCGGCCGTTCGGTGAGGGCTTCCGCCAGCACCTCGGGCACGCCTACCCGCAGGACAACATTCTCCAGAAAGAACTCGGCGACTTGGTCCACACAATGTGACGATACGTGACGTACCTGTTTGTCATCCTGAGCGAAGCAAAGGATCTGGCCCTCGAACGAGGAATTCCTCACGTCCACCGGCCGGATGCTTCACTTCGTTCAGTATGACACTACAAAGGTGTGATTGGACTTGAGGAATGGGACATGGCGAGAAAGACGAGTATTCTGGCGCCCCAGTGGTGGGACTACACCACCCTCGATGACGAGATTCTCAACGATGCGGCACGGCTGACCGTGGAGAATATGGCCGCTTTGAGCCGGGAGGGATTTCGCGTTGTCTTCTACGACACGCTGGAGGACTTCTATCTGGCGGAAGCCCTGGAATATATCACGGCGTGGAAGCAGGCGACCCTGTCCCAGCCCGCGGGGCTTTGCGGCCCGATCGGTCCGACCGAGCAACTGCCACTCGTTGCCCGGCTCGTCAATGAGCTGGAGCTGGACCTGACGAATGCTCACTTCTGGGGCATGGATGAGTGGTACATGCACGGCCGCGAGGTGCCGCAGACCCACCCGCTGTCCTTTGCGCGGGCGGACCGCGAGCTGTGCTTCGACCGGATTCGGCCGGACCTGAAGATGCCGGAGGGCAATATTCATTTCCCCAAAGCCGACACGGCGGAGTACATCAAGAGCTGGGAAGGCGTTCGCTGCGTGACCATGCAGGGCGGCCAGGGCGACATCAAGCACTGGGCGTTCAACGATCCCCTCCGGCGGGAGGGCAAGTGCAAGGACCATCCTCCGACGCCCCAGGAGTTTCGCAAGCTCAGGACGCGGGTTGTGGACTTGCACCCGGTGACCGTGATGCAGAACGCCCGAACCAGCGGCGGCGGTGTGGTAACGAGCGTACCGACCCAGGCGCTTTCCGTCGGCCCGGTCGAGACGTGGAAGGCCGAGAAGGTCTCCATCTGGCAGGCGGGCACTCACGACAATCCGTTCGGCATGCGGCTGACGACCTTGATGATTGGCAAGCGAATCCCCGACAGCGCCGTGCCGATGTCGCTGCTGGCGGATCATCCGAACGTCCAGTTTAACTTCTACCGCCCGGCCATCGGTACCTGCGCCGCGGAAATGCACTAGAATCTCTAGAATCTACCAGCATAGGAGGTACGAGCCATGGCTGTGGATGTCCTGGTCTTGAATACGGCCGTAGTGGATCTGCGGCGGCCGGACTTCGAGTTCACCGACAAGCTCGTCGGCAAAGGCGGCCTGGCCAAGTGTCGGTTCGAGGACATGCCCAAATTTCCGCAGACGCAGATCCGACAATGGATCGACGGGGGCTTTGCCACGGCCGGCGGGCCCGGCAATATGGCACCCTTGATCGCCCGAACCGGTCTGAAAGTCGCCGTCGGTGTCAATCTCGGCAAAGGCAACTACGATGGCTTGGATGCCCAGGGCCGATACTTCCACGACATGATGACCGCCAACGGCATCGACATGTCGGCGACGTGCATCCATCCGCGCCTGTGCACGGGCACGACCTTCATCCACAACACCTCCGGCGGTGATCGGGGCGGCATCGCCTACTTCCCGAACGCCAACAACGATTTTGACTTCGCCGTGTTCCGCAGGGCCGTGGAGCGCCTCCAGCCGCGGATCGTGTACTACATGTACTCCGGCCTCTCGGATCGCGGGGATGCCAATGGGGGCCGTGACCTCGCCGATTTCATTCGCTGGTGTCAGAGCCAGGGGGTTGTGACCATTGCGGACAGCCATACTTTGACGGGCGACCCGCACAAGCTCATCGCCGAGGGCCAGCCGGTCCAGGAATATCGTCTCCTGGAGCCCCTGCTGCCGGAGTTGGACTTGTTCTTCACGTCGTCGGATGAAGCCAAGCTCATTGAGAACACGCTCAGCCGGACCCCGGCGCGGACCGATCTTGACGAGCGGGCGTACAACACGCGTTTCCTCGAGTTCCTGGCTAAGAGGTTCTGGCGGGATGATGGGCGAACGAAACTCTTCGGCGTAACCGTCAGCGACGGCGCGTACATGAAATATATCGGTCCGGAGGGCCAGACCGGCGGGCCCGTGAAGGTAACCTCCCGTTTCATGGCGGGCGAGGTCGTGGACTTGGTCGGAGCCGGCGATTCCTTCCGGGCGGGCCTCATCACCTTCATCGCCAACAATCTGGACGGCTTCCGAAAAGGCGTGATCGATTTCGAGCGGGCTGTGCAGGCGGGGAACCTCTTCGCCTCTCTCTACATCAAGGCACCGCTCGGCGACCGATACGGCAACATAAAACCATACACCAGAATGCTGGAGGTCCTCCGGGCGAAAGAAGGTTTCGCGACCTTTGAGGCTCTGCGAAAAGCGTTGGACCAGGATGACATGGAGTAGAGAGAGGCGAAGAGGTTCCCAGGAATGGCGGCAAGAAGAACGCAAGCAAATTGGCAAGGCAAGGTAGTCAATCACGCCCAGATCGGCGGCATCGAGACCTCGGTGCTGGATAACGGACTGGGCCGCGGGACGCGAATCGCCTGGGTGAACACCGGCTCGGGACTTCGGTACAAGGTCGTGATCGACCGTGGGCTGGATATCGCCGATGCTTTCTACAATCAATACAGCCTCGGCTGGCATAGCCACGCCGGAGTCACAGCGCTGCGGCCGGATGCGAACAAAGGCCTGGAATGGCTGTGGACATTCGCCGGCGGCTTGGTGACCACGTGCGGTCTGACGCATGTCGGCGGGCCGGAAACAGACGAGTTCGGCGAGCGCGGCCTGCACGGGCGCTTCAGTAATCTCCCGGCCCAGATTGAATCCATCGTCCAGCCCGACCTCAACACCGGTAATCCGGAGATGAGCATCACAGCTCTGGTGCGGGAGTCGCGTGTCTTCGGCCCCAACCTCGAACTGCGGCGGACCATCTCGGGAACGCTCGGCGAGCCGACGATCCGGATCCATGATGTGGTAACGAATGTCGGCAACTCCCGCACGCCACACATGCTGCTTTATCACTGCAACTGCGGCTGGCCCCTCGTGGATAAAGGCACAAAGATCGTCTGGAAGGGCCGGTGCGTGTCGCGCGGTCTGGACATGGACAACGCCATCTTCAACGATGCGCACGATTCTCGCACCTGCCAGGGTCCGCTGGAGCGGCATCGGGGGACGGGTGAGGCCTGCGGTTTCATCGACGTCACGCCCGATCAGGACGGCATGTGCACTATTGGGTTGGCCAACGAGAAACTCGGATTGGCCGTGGCGCTGCGGTATAAGAAGAAGCAATTGCCGTCGCTGGCCAACTGGCAGCACTGGGGACCGGGCGAGTACGTCACAGGCCTGGAACCAGGGACCAATCCGCCTATCGGCCAGGCCAAGGCCCGCGCGCAGAAGAAGCTCCTTCACTTGGACCCGGGCCAAAGCCGCACCTATGACCTGGAAATCCGCGTGCTCACCCGGGAGCGGGACATCCGGCGATTCCTCAGGACGGCGGGTCAGTAGCATGGCGGAGCACACGTTTGTCGGTTTCGGCTTTGGACCGATTCAGGCGGGTCTATTCGCCCAGGAAGCGTTCCAGAGCGGCCGTTTTCGGCGGATTGTCGTGGCCGAGATCGACCAGCGGCTGGTGGACGCCGTGCGGTCCAACGGCGGCACGTATCATGTCAATGTCGCCCGAAGCGACCGGATCGAGACCATAAGGATCGACGGCGTCGAGCTGCTGAATCCGGCCCATCCCGACGAAGCCGCGGCTGTGCGGACGGCGCTTTCCGAGGCCACCGAGATCACGACCTGCCTGCCGTCGGTCAAGTTCTACGATTCGGCCGGCGACAGCAGTGTGGCAGCACTGATCGCGGAGGGCCTCCGACATCACAAAGCCGAAGCGACCATCGTCTACGCCGCCGAGAACCACAACCAAGCGGCTGAGATTCTTGAAGAAGCCATCGCGCAAAGGCTGCGCGTAAGGCGAGCGTCCCCGCTCGCCTGTGAAAGTCGTGCGAGGACGCACGACCTACGAAGAGTACAATTCCTCAACACGGTCATCGGCAAGATGAGCCAAGTGGTGACCGATCCGGGGCAAATGGCGGCACAGGGTCTGGCGCCGATTGCGCCGGGCCTCGATCGTGCGTTCCTGGTTGAGGAATTCAATCGTATCCTCGTCAGCCGAACCATGATACCGGGCTTTGTCCCAGCAATCGGGGTCTTCATCGAAAAGGATGATCTGCTGCCGTTCGAGGAGGCGAAGCTCTATGGCCATAACGCCATTCATGCCCTGCTCGGTTTCATCGGCATGCTCAAAGGCTACACGAAAATGACCGAGATCAAGGAGGATGCCTTCCTGATGCGCATGGCGCGCGGCGCCTTTATCAACGAATCCGGCGCAGCTTTGATCCGCAAGCACGCCTCCCTCGGCGATGAGCTATTCACCGAGGCGGGCTATCGTTCCTATGCAGAAGATCTGTTGGAGCGAATGACCAATCCCTATCTCGCCGACGCGGTGGCCCGCGCCGCCCGCGATGTTGTACGCAAGTTGGGGGTCAACGATCGCATCTTTGGCACAATGGCCCTGGCTCTCGAACATGGTATTGAGCCGAAGAACATGGCGATCGGCGCACTGGCCGGCGTCGCCCTGCTGCTGGCGAATGCCGCCGAGTACCGTCTGCCGGACGAGTTGGGATCGCTGAACTGGCAACGTCTGAATGTTGACAGCCTCACGCGGTTGTTGACCTTCCTCTGGCAAAGCCCGACGTCACCTTCCCTCCGGAAGCTGATCGATTGCACCCATGCGGCCGCCGAACCGCTCGTGCGGCTGCTGGCACATCAGTAATCCTTGAACCCTCTCATCCATTCGGGCCAGTCCTGGGCCTCGACGCCGCCGGCCCGCGTCCAGGGCCCCCGCATTTGGAACTCCCGATGCCAGCGGAGGGACCATAGTTCCTTCAGACCGATCTTGCGGGTGGAGAAGTCCACGAAGGCGCTGTTGACGAATCCGTTGTGCCGGAACAGGCAGATCATCTTCATGGCATTGGTGGTCCAGTCCTCGTGCTGCCCCTCATATTGTGGCGGCTGGTCGGTGTGATGCGGTCGGGTGTCCCACCAGCGGTCATCGACAAACATCGGGATTTCCGCGGCTTCCCGGATATCGCGCTGCCGCCAGTAGTAGGAAGCAGGTTTGCCGCCCTCTTTGCCAGGCAGCGGATCGCTCACAAAGAGATTGATCCCATAGCTGCCGTACTCCTGGTGGAAATTCGGGCCCCAGGCCACGTAGGCAAAGCGGCCGCCGCGCGGGTCCGGCTTCGTGGCGGTCGGGCAAAAGCGGATTTGCGGCTGCTGGAGATAATAAGGGCGGAAGACTTCCATCCAGCTTGTCTGCGGCTCGCTGCCGATGTTCCAGCCCCGGTGGAAATGGCCGTTATTGTCATTCGTGTACATCGAGAAAAAGAGCGCCCATTGGCGCAGGTTGGCCTGGCAGCTCAGGGTCTTGCTCTGTTCCTTGACGCGCTGCAAGGCGGGCATCAGGATCATCATCAGCAGCGCGATGATCGAGATCACGACCAGAAGCTCGATGAGAGTGAAGCCCAATCGAATGCTGCGGTGCCTCATTTGCGTCGCCATCGCTGGTAGCTCCCCACGAACCTGCCGAGACATCGGAACGACTATTCCGGCTGTACACCCGACGCACTGCACGAATCCTTACCCGAAAACCATTGTACCGGCGTCGGCTGCTACGCTACAAGCGCATTTCTGACCCACCACCCCGGCACTTTTCCCGCGGTACTTCAGGGCCGGGCATCATATAATGCCTGCCCATGAACAGCAGTGACCGGCAACACAGGTTGGCTTACGTCTATGCGGCCCTGGCGGTGGGATTCTGGGCCACTTCCGCTACCGCGTTCAAGCTCTCCCTGGCCCACGTGGGTCAATTGCCTCTGCTCCTGCTGGCGACCGTGGTCTCGACCGGCGTCTTTTTCGCTTATCTGGTGGTCACCGGCCGGCTGACGCTGCTGCGCACGTTCACAAGAAAGGATTACCTCTGGTCGGCCGGACTGGGGCTGCTGAACCCCTTTCTCTACTACGTGATCCTTTTCAAGGCGTATGCGCTGCTGCCCGCCCAGGAGGCTCAGCCGATCAACTTCGTCTGGCCGCTGACGCTCGTGCTGCTCTCCATTCCCCTGCTCGGCCAGCGTGTCCGGCTCACCAGCATTGCGGCTATCTTCATCAGCTTCCTCGGCGTCGTGGTTATCGCCACCCATCCCGGCAAGCCGGCGGACATCCTGGACGTTCGTTTCAGCAACGGGCCGGGCGTCCTGCTGGCCCTGGGCAGCACGATCATTTGGGCGCTGTTCTGGGTCGTCAATACCAAAGACCGGCAGGATGAGGCTGTCCGCCTCTTCGTGAACTTCGCCTTCGCCTCCGCCTACATCTTGATTCTTGTCCTCGCGCTGGGGCAAGTCCGAATCGGCGACTGGAAAGGTCTGCTGGGCGGTGTTTATGTCGGTCTGTTCGAGATGGGGGTCACCTTTCTCGTCTGGCTCAAGGCTCTCAAGAGCGCCAAGACGACCGCCCACGTCGTAAACCTGATCTATCTGGTCCCCTTCCTCTCCCTGCTGGTGATCGCGCTGGTTCTAGGTGAGAAAATCCTGCCGTCCACCATCGTCGGCCTGCTCTTCATCGTTGCCGGCATTGTCCTGCAGAAAGCCTGGGGATAGTACGGCGAGCCCGGAAGCCGAATAAAAAGCCAGGGCATCCCACCGTGCGATTGGATGCCCTGGCCGGTAGTGATCGCGGTGATGCGTGGCGGTGGTTCTACACTTCCCTGGGTACGATGAACGGTTTGCGATACGGCCGCGTCAGCAATGTGTTGGCCTCCTTGTTCCGCACGAATCTCTCCCTCTCGGGATTGAACGTCAGCATCGGCCCGAGTTGGTACGTGCCCTTCGAGACATCGAGACCGATCGCGCCTTTGACAGTCTCCAGGACCTTGTCCCAGGACTTGGCAGTCTCCTCGTGCTTGCCGAGGACGTCCGGCTTGGTCGTGCCGGCGACCTGCTGGCCGAGCCGATAGGAGATATTGCCCAAGTGACAGCACGCGGCGGACAGATACCCTTCGGCGATATCCGCGTTGAGGTCCTCCACCTTGCGACTGCGCACGGCTTCGATGAAGTTCTCAAAGTGTTCGCCGCCGGGGCCCATCTTGACCTCGACATCCACCAGGGGTTCCGGCTGGTCGGAACCTTTCGGGTAGAATTTGCCGCCCTTGATGGCTCCGGCCTCCAGGTAGAACTCGTTGCCGACGTTGTTCGGATACTTCTTGCCGTCCGCCCCTACGCGGCCGACCAGACCGATGACCTCAAACACCAGCAGTGGCCCGCCGAAGTCCATGATGGTCAACTGGCAGTTGGGCGTCTGGGCCTGGTCGGTGTAGGGCGGATGACCTTCCGTCGAGTTCACCCAGCGGCCGCCCAGGCTGATCACGCTCTGGGGCAGGGTCCCGCCCGGAATCGCCCAACGAGCAATATCCATCTGATGAACGCCCTGGTTGCCGATCTCGCCGTTGCCGAAGTCCCAGAACCAGTGCCAGTTGTAGTGGACCAGATTCTCGTGGTACGGCTGTTGCGGCGCGGGACCGAGCCAGATGTCATAATCCAGATTCTCCGGCGGCTCCTTGATCGGCTTGAAGCCGATGCTCCAGCGGCCGGACCCATCCTTCGAGGCCGCCCCCTTGGAGACCAGCAGCTTGCCGTACTTGCCGCTGGCGATGGCGGCCACCTGCCGGGCCCAACTCCGGCTGGAACGGCTCTGCGTACCATGCTGAACGATCCGTTTGTATTTGCGGGCGGCATCCAGACAGCGGTGCCCTTCGACCACCTCGTGGCTGCAGGGTTTCTCCACATAGACGTCCTTGCCTGCCTGGCAGGCCCAGATCGTGGCCAGCGAGTGCCAATGGTTCGGCGTAGCGATGGAGATGGCGTCGATATCCTTGTTTTCGAGGAGCTTGCGGATGTCGACGTACGTCTGGATTTTCTGGTTGTACTTCTTCTCGAACGCGGCGGCCTTGCTGTCCAGGACCTTGCGGTCTACATCGCACAGGGCCGCGACCCGCACGCCTTGTATCCCGCCGAACCCGCTGATGTGGCTCCCGCCGCGTCCGTTAATGCCGACGACGGCGATGCGAATTTGGTCGTTGGCCCCCAGGACTCGTGTCGACGGGCCGGCATAGACCAAGCCCAGTCCGGCGGCGACCGAGCCTTTCACGAACTGTCTGCGCGTAATGTGCATCATCTTGTTCCTCCTTTGAATAGCGTTGGCAGGGAAGGTATATCCACGTTCGCGACATGAACATCATGATCTGTTGCACACGACATCAGGGCTAAATTCTACCTCGCGCGGGCCGATCCTTCAACAGAATGTTCCATTTTGATGGTCTTTATCTGCCACGGCTTAATGCCGAATGTGCGCAGCGCGGGCGCGAGGTCGTGGCCGCCAAGATCAACCTCCGTCCTGCGCGGCCGGCCACCGGCATAGGCGAGCGTCACCTGGCCGCCGATACCCTGGTAGTCATATACCCGCACGAACGTTTTGCCCCGGCGGTGGTACAGGGCGGAGAGCATCGCGCTGCTCGATTCAACCGTGATGGGCTGAAAACTGGCGTTCCGATCTCCGTTCGCGGCGGACGCCGCTACACCCACGAGCGGGAAATTGTACTCCACCGCACGGCGATGCAGGCCCGCCCCCGCCCAGGGACCCGTGAACGGATAGAGCGCAAACTCATACTCGAAATCCCCGCTCAGCATCCGGGTGCCCCAGATGTAATAAGCGGCGTAGGCCAGGGGGATCGAAAAGCCCCCATCCTTCTCCCGCACAGCTCCCATGGTCCCTTTGTTGAATACGGCGATCCCCTTGTCCCCATCGGCAACTGCCGTCCAGTACAGGCCGTTGATGTAGCGGTCCGCTGTCTCGCTGACCGCAAACGGAAGGTCACGGACCCCCACGGCATTCTCATGCAGCGCCGGGAACAGTCTGAACCGCAGTTTGTCCTCATGAATGAACCCGGAGGCCGAGTCCCGCACATCGTTGGTGACTCGTCCGATCTTCTCTCCCGAGAACTGAAACCGTATCCCGCAGTCGATCCGCGGGCTCTCGCGATAGAACTTCATCTCCAGCGTGTACGGAATCGTGCCGATCAAACCGCTCTGCCGCGCCACGGCCCAAGTCCCGCCGGCGCGGGTTGCTTCCAGGGACCAGTGCCCCTTGGAGATCACGTTCTGCCCATCGATCTTTCCCGCGAACAGGCTGACCGTCGCCTGCGGCCGCAGAAACTCCGTCCCGCTGCGCCGGTCCTTGAGCGAGGATAGGCCGCCATCCGGATGAAAGCGAACCTCCCAGAACGGTGTCGTAAGGACCCGATGCTCCTGATCAACCTGCATCGCACCGCCGTCCCCCGGCCCCGCCCCGGCACCAGCCGGATGCAGTTCAAAGGCCCCCACGCTGAGCCCATCCAAATCCGCCAGGATGGCTAGCCTGGCTTCCCGCAGATTGCCATCAGAATACGAATCCATGGACAGGACCGCGGACGGCACGATCTTGCCCTCCTGATGAACTTCCAGGCCCTTGGCAAAGCCCTTCTCGAACGCGACGGGTATCTCGATCCACGACTGCCGCCGCCAGGAGACGGGATTGAAGATCACCACTTGCGGAAAGCCGCCCGAAGCCATCCGCGCGGCAATCCGTCGCAGAGATTTCATCGTGATGTCCTGCGACGTGTGAATCGACTCGGGCAGGAATTTGCGGGCGTCCGCCAGCAGTCCGCAGATCTGGATATCGTGATGCTGGGCCACGAGCAGGCTCTTCCAGGCCCGATCCAAGTCGCTCTCGCAGCCATCCTCGCCTGCCAAAGCCGCCAGCGCGGCGATCCGTTCCGCCGTAAGAACGCTCACCTCGGCCCGGCGGGACATGTTCCAGATCTCGTTGCCGCAATAGCCCCAGGGCATACGCACGACGAAATCATTGGCAGTGGTCCTCAGTTCCTCCTGCGGGGCAGGGAACAAAGGGAGTAGTTCCTCAAGGAGAATCCACTTGAAGCCGGGCTTCCCTTCGCACTCCTTGACGAGTTCCTCCTTGCGGAGGCCGGCATCATCCGCGCGGCTGGCCAGCAGCGGCTGAATGCGGCGGAACTCCTGGCGGAAGTCGGCGGGTGATTTCGTTGCATCTTTGCTCGGGTAGCGGGTTAGAATCCAGTTGTCGACGGTGGTCTTGCCGAACTGGGCTCCTTCGCCCTGATACGTGGGCACCGTCGCCACGCGCGATCCATCGAGACCGATCCACCAGCCGATAGGGACATCGAAGCAGGGATTGTAGCCGTACATCATGTAGTGCGTCCGCATGATCGCCCCGCGAAAGCCAAATCCCTTGAGAAGCTGTGGCATCTGGGCGTGCATGGCATGCTCGCTCATCAGGTACACGTCCGGCGCCACCCCGAAGTACTTGCGGTCAGCGGCCAGGGCATATTCGATCTGCCGGATGTTGGACTCTTCGTTGACGAAGACCGACAGCGGCTGGCCATACGTACACGTCCCGATGCCGAACCGGCCCTTGTATCTGCTTAGATAACCCCGTATCTCTTCCAGCACCGCCGGGTCCTGCTCGGCCAGCTTGTCATACGTGTAAGCCTCATTGTCCAGACCGATCTTGAAGCTTGGATACCGATCCAGCCAATCCACGGCGCTGTGGAGGTACTTCACGAAGTGGTCCCGCCCCCATAACACCAGCCCACCGTGGTCGTAGGTCAGCAGATACAAGGGCTCCGCAGGTGAACCCTCAGCGGCAGGTGCCAAGTCCCCGGCCAAGGCCAGCAGTACGACGGCGGAAACACACACACGAGTCCACATGGTCTGTCGAAGTCCTCTGGAAGTTCAGCTCTCGTCCTCACGAACAGGTTTGAGATCGATGTATGTCGGCTGTTTGGGATCCGCGGCCAGGAGCCTGCCATCCGTGACAGACAGCTCGACAACGTTGATCACCGTCACGCGGCCGCGTAGTGTCGGTAAGGCTGCCGGAGCCGCGTGAGGCCCGCCGAAGTAGAACCACCACGCACGGCCCCCGCTGACAACCACGTCCCCGTGCGAGCCGAACAGCGCCTCGCCCTGCAGCTTCCACTTCAGACAATCGTCCGAGCTCCACACGCGCATGCCGTTGGACCAGCAGTCGGCGATAAGCCAGTAGCGGCCCTTCCAGTGAAACACCTTCGGGCCTTCGCCGTTGTAGTCGGTCACGGCGTTGCCTTTCGGCTCCCAGGTTCTCAGATCGCGGCTATCGGCGTAGGAGAGCGACTTCGGCCGGTGCTCATCCTTGTACCACATGCGCCAGGTCCCATCGGCAAGCCGGATGACACACGCATCGATCACGCGGTCCAATTTCAAATCCACGCGGCCGACGGTGTCCCATTTCACACCGTCCCGGCTCGTCAGGTACACGATTTCGCGCGGATGATTCCAGTCAGCGAAGATGCCCGGCACGAAGCTCAGATACATGTGGTACAGGCCATCGTGCCAGATGACCTCGGGCGCCCAGTACGTGGTCTCGTTCGGATGGGCGTCTTTGCCGTAGCGGATGTCGGCGGTGCCGCGATAGGTCCAAGTCGCACCGCCGTCGGACGATTCGGCCACGCCGATATTCGAGCCGTGGATCCACGTGACGCCGGGAGTATTCGGGGCCGTGGCCCGGCGCGCCGTGTAATACATGAACCATTTCCCTTGCTCCGCATTGAAGCAGAGCACCGGGTCCGTCGGCGCGTCGAACGGAGGATCGCGGTAGAGCGGTCGCGGCACACGCTTGCCCCGCGACGAGATGGCGGGGGCGGACGCCGCGCCGGCAATGGCGAATCGGCCCACGAGCCCGGCGGCAACCGAGCCCGACACGAACTCCCTGCGTGTGATGTTCCTGCTGATGGCGCTACGCATACGAAGACCCCTTATCCGCAAAGCAACCGGATGCAGTCTACCGGCCAGGCCCGGGAGCCGCAAGTACGTTTGAAGGCGAAAAGCTTGGAGGATGGACGGCCCGTACCACACAATCAGGCAGGACGACAATTCACCAATAGGAGCAATGGTCATGAAGACGAGAATGACGATGGTTTACTGGAAAGGACAGAAGTACGGGGTGGGAAAACTCCTCGAACACCCTGAGATCATGACCCAAGGCCGGACTCTCAAGGAACTGGAGGAAAACATGAAGGATGCCTATCTCCTCATGGCTATGGATGATGTGCCGAAGCAGCATAAGGTGAAAACGATTGCCGTATGAAGCGCAGGCAACTCATCCACGAGCTCCTGAAAGAGGGATGCATCCTTTTGAGAGCTGGATGCGAGACACGATATCTATCTGAACCCTTCTACCGGCAAAAGGCACCCCGTTCCGAGGCACACCGATATCGATGAAGCTCTGGCCAAACATATCCGCAAATACCTTGGCGTGAAGTAGCTGGGCTGCACATCCCCCATGGGCCTGGGTGCCATGCTTACGCTTGCGCAAGCATGTCTTGCCCCTCGCAGCGAACATGTCTACGCGCGTAGACATGGCGCCCAGCAATCGGGGCAGTCTCTTTCTTCGGAAGACCGGAGCGTTGCGGCAATCTCAACGCTGGTCAAGACCTGCGGCTCTTTTGGCGGACTCGACCGTGTTGTAGAGGAGCATGGTGATCGTCATGGGGCCCACCCCGCCGGGGACAGGCGTGATGAGCGAGGCTTTCTCCCTCACGGTATCAAAATCCACATCGCCGACGAGCCGAAAACCCGCTTTCTTCGTCGCATCCTCAACGCGATTGACCCCTACGTCGATGACCACAGCACCAGCGCGGATCATGTCCGCGGTGATCGTACCGGGCCGCCCGGCGGCCGCGATCACGATGTCGGCCTGCCGTGTGTACGAGGCGAGGTCTTTTGTGCGCGTATGGCAGACGGTGACCGTCGCATTGCCCGTGGGGCTCTTCTGGATCAGCATGTTGGCGAGGGGCTTGCCCACGATATTGCTGCGGCCGACGATGACGACATGCGCGCCATCCAAGGGCACGCCGTTGCGCACGAGCAGTTGCACCACACCGTGCGGCGTGCAAGGCAAAAAGGCCTTCTCCCCCACCACCATTTTTCCGACGTTGATAGGGTGGAAGCCATCGACATCTTTGTTCGGGTCGATGGCCAGCAATACCTCGGACTCGTTGAGATGCTTCGGTAGCGGTAATTGCACCAAGATGCCGTGAATCCGGGGGTCGCCGTTCATCCGCTTCACCAGAGCAATCAGGTCTCTCTGAGACGTCTGCGCCGGCAGGCGATTGTCGTCCGAAAAGATGCCGATCTCGTCACAGGCGCGTTCCTTGCCGGTCACGTACGATTGGGAAGCAGGATCCTCGCCCACGAGGATGACCCCCAGGCCGGGAATGATCCCACGCGCCTTCAGTCGTGCGATTTCCTCTTTCAACTCGGCCCGGATGTCGGCCGCCACCTGCTTGCCGTCGATGATTCGTGCTGCCATGCCTGCTCTTCCGATTTCCTATCTACGATTTGCCCTTGGGACTGCGAAGCCAAATCATAAATCATCAATCCTAAATCGTCAATCAAAACAGGCCGTGGACCTTGCCCGTGTCCACGTCGACGTCAATCCGGCGAAAGGCCGGGTCGGAGCCGGTGCCCGGCATCAGCTTGATCTCGCCGGCCACCGGGACGATGAAACCTGCTCCCTTGTACACCAGAATGTCGTTGATGGGGAGGGTCCAGCCACGCGGCCGACCCTTGAGCGTCGGATCGTGCGAGAGGCTCTGCTGAGTCTTGGCCATGCAGGTGCCTAGGTTCACCACGAGCGATCCGGCTTCCAGGGCTTTCAGCTTCGCCAGGGCATTGTTCGTGTAGGTGGCTCCGTCCGCGCCGTAGATCTCGCGGGCGATTAACTCGATACGCTGCCGCAGCGGCATCCCCAGGTTATAGAGGAAATGGAAATCATTTTTCTGGTGACAGCTCTCCATCACCGCCTCGGCCAATTCGACGGCGCCGGCTCCCCCCTGGAGCCAATGCCTCGAAGTGACGGCCTTCGCGCCTTGGGCCTCGGCGATTCGGCGCACGGCCAGGATTTCCGCCTCGGTATCCGTTTTGAAATGGTTGAGGCAGACGATGGGCTGCACGCCGCTCTTTTGCACAATCTCGATGTGGGCGGCCAGATTCTCACATCCCTTCTCGACCAGCCCGATGTTCTCGGTGGTATACGCCGGATCGAGAGGGACGCCGGGCTTAACAGTCGGACCGCCCCCGTGCATTTTCAACGCACGAATCGTCGCGACGATTACCACCGCGTCCGGTTTCAGGCCGGACATGCGGCATTTGAGGTTCCAGAATTTCTCATAGCCGATATCGGCGGCAAACCCGCTTTCGGTAACGTGGTAATCGGCCAGTTTCGTCCCCAGCCGGTCCGCCAGGATCGAGCTTTGCCCGATGGCGATATTGGCGAACGGCCCGGCGTGAATGAACACCGGCTGACCTTCGATCGTTTGCACCAGGTTCGGTTTGATGGCCTCGAGGAGCCACGCGGTCATGGCGCCGTCGACCTCCAGGTCGGCGGTCGTCACCTCCTGCCCGCTACGGCTGTATGCGACCACCATCCGGCTGATCCGTTCCCGCAGGTCCCGCAGGTCCCGGGCGACGGCGAGGATCGCCATCACTTCGCTCGCCACGGTCATCTGGAAGCCCGAGTCCATCTCAACGCCGTCCATCTTGCCGCCGAGGCCGATGCGGATCTTGCGCAGGGCCTGGGCACAGAAGTCGATGGCCCAGGCGATCTGGACGCGGTTGGGATCGATGTCCAGGCGTTTGAGGCCACTCTGCGCCAGTCGGACATCATCGTAATTCCGCTCGTGCTGCATCCGCGAGGTGAGGGCCACCATGGCAAGGTTGTGGGCATCCGTGACGCAGTCGAGATCGCCCGTCAGGCGGATGGAGATGGGCGTCAGTGGGATACACTGAGCCAGACCGCCCCCCCGCCGCCAGCCTTTGATGTTGAACGTCGGCGCGCTGCTCGGTTGGCGGATGGCCCCGCAGACCCGTTGGCCGAGATGGCCCAGGCCCTCGATCAGCCCAACCGTGGTCGTGGTCTTGCCCTCGCCCAGAGGCGTGGGCGTGATCGCGGTCACGTCGATGTACTTGCCGATGGGAGCATCCTGCAAGCGAGTGAGCACCTTCTGGTAATCGACTTTGCCCAGCTTGAAGCCATACGGAATCAATTCGTCGCCCCGCAAGCCCAACTCGGTGCCAAGCTGCTGAATCGGCTTCATTTGCTCTTCCGCCGCCTCAGCGATTTCCCAGTCCTGCATCGTTCGTGGATCGAGGTTCATAGTTCCTTGCATCTATAGTGGCTTGTCTTCGCGGGGCCGGTTGCGCATCTCATTCACCGCCTGCCACAGCCGCCCGATCTCCTTCTTGAGCCCGTCCAAGCTCCGGACGACTTCGTCCTTGAACGATCCGTCGGGGCCTTGCCCCTTGGGCCCTTGCTCGCGCAATAGCTGCTCCAGACGGTCCGCCTCTTTCCAAATGCGCTCCGAGTCCTCCATGCGTCCCTGCTCTTTGGCCCTGCGCGACTCATCCCGCAGACGTTCAATCTGCCTCTTGATCTCCTCTCGTTCTTCCATGCGTGGGCCGGGCGGCACAGGCTGGAAGCTGCCCGGCTGCTGCGGGCCGGGGCCCCGATTCACCAGCCGCATCGCCATCTGGTCCAGCTCATCTGCCTGCCGACGCAGCCGGTCGGACAGCTCCTGTGCTTCGCGCGCCCGCGCCCGCAATTGGTCGGCCAGTTCTCTCATCCGCAGCGGTGGCATCGGGCCGGGACCGCCCGGTGGTTGCGGCTGAGGCGACATGACCATCGTCGGCGGCGGACTACCCTCGCGCCAGTCATTCATCTGGGCCGACGAGACGAGGGCAAGCATGATGACTAAACCCATCGCGGCAATCATCTTTCCAGGAATCATGTGGATACCTCCGTTTCTTTTCTCACGTACGATCGAGAAAGCCCCATAATGATCCGTTTGGATACAGTCCCACTTTGATGGGCCGGATAGCTGCATAGACCTCGCAAGTATCTCGGCGTGTTCGCCTGCCTGCTTTAGATCGCGACTTCGCCCGGTATTCAAAGGATGATCTGTTCCTTCTCCACGTCGAACCTCGCGGTCTTGCCCGCGCGGAGGCCGAGCATACCCATCTGGAGTGCGGTCTGGACGTAATACGCCAGGTCCATCGGGCTGGCCGTCTCTTTCTTGCCGGACCGACAGCAGGCCAGGAAGTCACGCCAGTAGCCGGTGAAATCTTCGCCGTGCTCGATGGCGAAGCGTTGGGGCTTCTTCTTCGAGCCGTCGGCCGGCACAAAGACGATCTCTTTTCCCTGAATCGTCAGGGTGCCGTCCCAGCCACGGATCACCGGGACCCGGCCGGGCGCCCCGCGACCGCCGGTGCCCTGATAATCGTTGCCCTGTGTCCCCAGGACGGCGACCGTGATCCCCTCCGGGTAATCGATGAGGGTGTTGAACGTATCCGGGATCTCGCGCTCCTGGTAGCGGTATTTGCCGCCGGTAGCGACCACCATACTCGGCATCTTGACGCCCAGAATGTAGAGGACTGGCGTCAAACTGTGCGGGAACAGGTCCGTCGAAGGTCCGCCGGCATAGTCCTCGTACATTCGCCAGCGGAAGAACCGGCTGACATCGAACGGCCGTTTGGGCATGTCGCCCAAGAAGGCCTCCCAGTTGAGGTCCGGTCCCGGCTTGGCGTTCGGGTCATCGATGGGCATCCCGCGCTCGCCCCAATCGCCGACGCGGAAATAGCCGCACTCGGCGTGGATCGGCTTGCCGATCAAGCCGTCCACCACGAGCTTCCGCATCTGGTGATAGGCCGAATCCGACATCCCCTGCGAGCCGAGTTGGAAGACCTGCTTGGAGTCCCGGACGGTCTGCGTCAGTTTCTTCGTGAGCTCGAACTGCCGCCAGTGCGTCACGGGCTTTTCGCAGTACACGTGCTTGCCGGCCTTGATCGCGTCGATGGCCTGGTAGCCGTGAAGGTGGTCCGGCGTGGCGATGCAGACCACATCCACATTCGGGTCGGCCAGCAATTCATGGTAGTCCATGTACCCTTTGCCACCGTAGCCTTCCACGCGCTTATTCAGTCGCGGCCGGTAAACGTCACACGCCGCGACAATCTCGACCGACTCTTTCCCCTGGGTTTTGAGCCAGTGCACCGCCTCGAAGTGCGCGCCGCTGCGCCCACCGCAGCCGATGAACCCAACCCCCAGCCGCTCGTTGGCACCCAATACTTTGCCGACAAAAGGCTTCGGGGCTACTCCCGCCAGGGCCGCTCCGGCAAGGGCGCTGTGTATGAACCCGCGCCGGCTCACTCTGGTGTTTCTCGTCTCTCCACTTTCGTCCATAGCAATTCTCCTCAGTTCTCCTTGACGGTCGGCATGGCAACCCACTGTTTGTAGAGTCGGTCAATCTGCGTCGTCTCCGGTCGCCCATCCCACAGCACCACGGCGTAGCGCAGTATCAGAGCCTTGCCGGAGACCAACTTCAGCGGCTCCTCGTGCAATCTCAAGGTGGCCGACAGGTAGGCAAACGGCTTGGCCATGGTGAACCAGGTCGCCGGATGCCGGGGATTGTCGGGATGGTCGAACATCGCGACTGTCACGGTCTTGCCATTAGCCTGTGCCGTATAGGCGCACCATGTCGAACGCGTCAGCCGCTCTTCGCCCCGGAAGATGGCGCCGGGGGCGTTGTCCGGATTGCGAAACTCGCCCGTGGCATCCATCGAACGGATGAAGCGCAAGCCGAGCCCATGATAGTGGGAACCGCTGAGCACGATGGAGTCCTTCCCCTGCGGCACCGACAATCTGGATTCCCACGTCAGGAACGTGACGGCCGGGTCGCCAATTCGCCCCGCCGTGATCGTGCGCTGTTCGGCCAACAGGGGTTCGCTGTTCGGCTGCGATACCCACCGAAGGCTTTCGCCGTAACGACCCCACCGGTGGCCCACTGGACCGATCACGGCGACGTCATCGAAGCGGAGGTGCTGTTGCTTGCCCGGCAGTCGCTCGAAATGACCATCTACGGGTCCCGGAGCTTCGCCCCAGAAATCGACATTGTTCACCGCGCAGGCAAACATGAGGGCGTGGTGATGCAAATGATCCGGCGGCGCATCCAAGAGCACATTGGCGCCACTGGGCGTGAACAGTTCCTGCACGTACGGCTTGAAAGGAACATCGCTGTGATGATAGCGCAACAGAGTGCTGTTCCCTTCGCGTACCGCCAGGCTATTGGCATCCACCACGACCTGCTGTGCATTGGCAGTTCGCAGTGCCACGAGTAAGGCGATGCAGGCCGCCGCCCTACGAAACGATGTATGGCTACCCTTCATCGGCTCATCTCCTCCCCGGCTCAGACGAATTGCTTGAGGTGCTGGATGCTGCGCTCGGCCTGCTCGATGGTGCCGCACTCGACGCTCAGGACGATATCACGCTTGGCCCGGCGGCAGACCTGGATCACTTTCCTCCAATCGATAACGCCGTCGCCGCAGGCGCAGCCGGCCGGTGTGCCGGTGACTTTGCCGCGCTCGGCCTGGGAGTGCTGAATCGAGATGTCCTTCGCGTGCACGTGGACCAGCCGGGGCAGCACGTGTTCCAGCCACGCGATCGGGTCGTGGCCGCTCAGGTAAGAGTTGCCCGTGTCGAAGTTGATGCCGATGGCCGGCGAATCCACAAGGTTGGCGATGCGGTCGAGCCCAGCCGGGGTCTTGCTGTACTGCTGATGCGGCTCGATGCCGATCAGAATGCCGCGGTTCTCGGCAAATCCCGCCGCCTCGGTCAAGGTGTACTTCATCAGCACGTGATCTTCCTGTTTCGTCGTCCACGTGGTCTTCGGGCCTTCGTCCGTATTCACCACCGGCGCCCCGCACTCCGCCGCGAACCGGATCGCCTGGTTGAGATAATTGCCGCCGACATCCGGTCGGCACAGGGCCGTGTGGGAGGACAGTCCCGAGAGTTTGATGCCCGCCTTCTCGCACGCCCGCCGGATGCGATACGGATCGTCCGACATGGAGACCGTCATATAGTAGCCGGCCCCGCTCATCAGCTCCCGGCCCAGGTGGACCCAGGGCTCGATGTACTTGTAGCCCAGCTCCGCCGCTTTTTCCACGCCCCACTCGAAGGGCTTGTCCGCGTGCCGCACGAACTCCATGTTCACGCCAATTCCCACTTTACCCATGGCCGCACTCCTTCCAAAATCATTGAGTTGAACCGAAAATCGCTCGCAGATTGTCCATTGTCACGAACAGCAACGACAGCAAGGCAATGACCCACATCGTGGGCTTCAGCTCTCGGGCCTTGCCCGCCACCAGCTTGATCAGCACGAAGGACAGGAACCCAAAGGCCAACCCGGTGCTGATATTGTAGCTCAGCGCGATCATCACCACGATCATGAAGGCGGGCAGCGCCTCCTCCGTGTTGTTGAAGTCGATCCGTTTGATCTCCTTCATCATGAACAGGCCCACCATCACCAGCGCCGGGGCCGTGGCATACTCCGGCACGATTCCGACCACGGGCACGAACAGCAGCGCCAGCACGAAGCACAACGCCGTGACGAGGGCGGTCAGGCCCGTGCGACCGCCCTGCTCGATCCCGGCGGCCGATTCGATGTAGGACGTGATGGTCGAGGTGCCCAGGGCCGCCCCGAGCATGCTCGCTCCGGCGTCGATGACCAGCAGGCGGCCCAGTCCCTTGATCTTGCCGCAGTCGTCCACCATCCTGGCCTCGTGGCAGCAGGCGACCAGCGTCCCGATGCTGTCAAACATGTCCATGAACATCAGCGTGAAGACGCTCCCGAACAGGCTCCATTTCAAGGCCCCGAGAATATCCAGTTGAAGGGCGACCGGGCGGATGTCGAAGTTGAAAGACACCAGCGAGGCCGGCTTCTCGACGTAGCCGAAGACCAACGCCAGCACGGTTGAGAAGACAATGCCGATCAGCAGCGAGCCCTTGACTCGGCGGATCTCCAGGAACGCCATCAAGAGCAGGCCCACCAGGCCGATTGCCACCGTTCCCGTCAGCGGTCCGGCGGAGACCAGCGTGGATTCGTTCTTGACGATGACCTTCATATTGACGAGGCCGATGAACGTGATGAACAGGCCGATCCCTACGGAGATCGCGGAAACCAGGCTTATGGGGATCGCCTCCACCAGTCGCTTCCGCAAACCGACCAGGGTCAGCACGACCCCCAGCAGGCCGGAGAGGAACACCACACCAAGGGCCGTCTGCCAGGTAATGTGGCCGGCTTTCACAAGGCTATAGGCGAGAAAGGCATTGAGCCCCATACCCGGCGCCATGGCAATAGGAGCATGCGCGACAATGCCGGTAATGGCCGTGGTGATGGCACTGACGATGCATGTCACGACCACGAGCGCCTGGCGGTCCATGCCCGCCGCACTCAGGATCGCCGGGTTCACGAAGATGATGTAGGCCATCGTGAGGAACGTGGTGATCCCCGCGACCACCTCCGTCTTCGCCCTGGACTCCTGTCGCTCAACCACCAGGTACTCACTCCGCTGCACGTTTGAGCCCCTCGCCAACGATCTCCACCACCAAGCCGGCGGAATTCTTCGCCGCCATCGTGTAGAACAGTTGCTTATCCATGACCGCGCTGCGATCCGCCTTGTCGCTGATGCTGCGGATCACCAGGCACCCGATGCCCCGCTGATAGCAGAGCTGCGCCACGGCGGCCCCTTCCATCTCCACGGCGCAGGCCCCGAGGTCCTTGGCCAACTCTGCGCTCTTGTCCTTCGAGGCCACGAATACGTCGCCCGTGACCACGGTCCCGACGACTGCTTTGGGAGGCCGCTGGCCCGTCTGCAACCCGACGGACCCGAAGGTCATACTCTTCGCGGCCTGCTCGGCACTGGTCAGAAGCACAGGGTCCGCCGGGAAGAAGACCGGGTTGGGCTCGCCGGTCATCCGGCTCTTGACCCCGCCGTACTCGAGGCCTTGCGGCCACAGCGTTCCCATATCGTGGTAGGCCGTCTGTTTCGCAATGACGATGTCGCCCGGCTCCAGGTTCGGATCGACGCCGCCGGCGATGCCGGTAAAGATGACGCGCGTGGGGTGGCAATGCTCGAGGAGCAGCGTCGTCGTCATGGCCGCATTGACCTTGCCGACCCCGGTCCAGGCAAGGACGACCGACTGAGCCCCGATTCGCCCCGAGATGAACTCAATCCCCTCGATCTCCTGGGACTTCGCATCGGTCAGCATGCCCTGGAGCAGCGTAACCTCCGAATTGACGGCCCCCAGCACGGCCAAGATCGGAGCGGAAGAAGTCTGCCTGGAGGGGGCCGCCAGAGCGGCATTCGGCTTGGGAGAGGAGCTCTCCGATGTATCCTGCCGTTCCTGGGGCCTCGAACCCGGTGCCGTAGTGCAGGAGGCCAGCGACAACGCTGACACGAGGCAGAACACCCCTGCGAGGCAACGTGGTTTCATGGCTTCTCCTGCTCCGGCCGGGATCTGCGAGGTACCGCACCAGGCATCCCTGCCTACTTCAATGCGAGCGAGAGGAGTCGAACCTCCACGTCCTTAACGGACACCAGGTCCTAAGCCTGGCGCGTCTGCCGATTCCGCCACGCTCGCCACAGGTAGCGCAAACGCCGGATCCCACCTGTGGGATCCGTTCAAACCGCACCCTGCGGTCGGGGTCATTATCGCCTGTTGCGGGCCTCGGATCAACCGAAAATCATCCGATTGTGGACAGGGCGTGTGCGGAGAGAAAGCAGCCGGACTGAGGGGCTGCGCCAGTGAACACCACGTTCGGACGACCGCCGGACCGTGGTTCAGGTTCAACGGGCGCAGATCCTTACTGCTGTACGGTAACTTCGACCTGCGGCCGGCCGTCGCTCAGACTAACGTCGCGGTCCGGCCTCCCTTCGAGTCCCTCACAACCCCCGAGGAGAAACCCGGCGAGAAGCAGCAGGCATCCGAGCAGTCGTTTCATGCGTTTTCCCCTCCAGGAACGGTATCTTGCCTGCGAGCTGCGACGAGAATCACGGTTCGGCCGGAGTCTGGACGGGCGACGCCGTGTCGTTCTGCGCGTTCTCATCCATCAGCCGGTACCGACGGCCATCGTAACCATCGCGATAGCCGCGATATTCGTAGGGCGGCCGATACCCGTACGGCCTATGATACGCGTAACGGTGTTCGTGTTCCTCCTCCTCGCAGCCAGCTATGAAGAAACCTGCGACCAGCATACAAGCAAGAACAAGCATCCGTTTCATAACTCTGTCCTCTCCGGCAGTGGTTCATCTCTGTTTCGTTTCCATCCGTTCGCGAACGTCGTCAGAATATTTCGTGAGAATATACGGAGCCCCGGCGACAGAGAGCATTAGGGGAGTTTGCTCAATCGGTGGCCCGATTTCACCAATGGCGGGGAATGTGTGCAGGATGTGGAGGAGGCGAAGAGGGAGGACCGATCAGGCCGCTATCCTCCGAGCAACGGCTCGGAGTCGTCCTTTTCTTCTTTCTGGGCCGCGGGCGGCTCTTCTTTGGAGATTCTCTCGATGCGTTTCTCGGCCTTCTGGAGGATGTCCCGGCAGTGTTTGATCAGGGCCATGCCCTTCTCGTACTGCTCCAGGCTGTCCTGCAAGGGAATCTGGCCC
This sequence comes from Planctomycetota bacterium, assembly GCA_023481165.1. Lineage (GTDB taxonomy): Bacteria > Planctomycetota > Phycisphaerae > Sedimentisphaerales > Anaerobacaceae > PLanc-01. The sequence continues at coordinate 49,545 of JAMCWO010000228.1, forward strand.
TCCTCGATCCGATCCACAATCCCTTTGAGTTGCTGGATCGCCTGCTCGAAGGTCATCTTCTCGATGTCGTCGATCTTGCCGGTCTTTGCCATAACATTATCCTGAGTCTTGTTCCAGACCCATCTCTTCTACCCTGGATTCCGGAAGTTTTCAACGGGATTTTCTCTCCCCCGCGCTTCGTCGGCTCATCACGTGAGGCAGCGCCGACGTGGGGCCGAAATGCTCAGTGTTCGACGCGGCCGTCGGTCGCCTGCGCCTTATCCGTCACTTGACTTTGCACAACGCCGCCTCCCGCCAGCTCCGTGGCCAGTGGGTCGCCGATCTCGACATCGCCAAGCGCTCGGACCAGAGCCCCCGTCTTGCGGTTGGTCGTGATGCTGTAGCCACGGTTCAGGACGGACTTTGGGTTCAAAGCGGCCAGGCGGTTCTCCCGGGCCGTGATCTCCAGCTCCCGGCGGCTCAGGGCCTTCGTCACGGCGGCCAGGCTCCGGCCCTTCCACTCGTTCAACTCGACCATCTTGCGGCCGAGCAGCCGGTGCGGCTCGATCTTGGCCACCTGGTCCTGGTAGTCCTGGATCCGCCGACGGGCGTCGAGCAGAATCGTTCGCAGCGCATCGCTCAGGCTCGCTGTCAAGTCGTCGAGGTGTTGTTCGCGGTTGAGCACCGACAGCAGCGGGTTGCGAAAGGCGGCGCTGGCCAGGATCGTCTGGAGGTACTCGCAGCACAGGCCATATTGGCTGCGGATGCTGCCGGTCAGCCGCCGCTGGTGGTGCACCAGCTCGCGCAAGACATCCTGCATGTCGGGCACGGCGACTACGCCGGCTTTCGTCGGGGTCGAGGCCCGCGCATCCGCGACCAGATCGGCCACCGTCGTATCGACCTCGTGCCCCACGGCGCTGATGACAGGAATACGCGAATCGAAGATGGCGCGGGCCAGGACCTCCTCATTGAAGGCCCACAGGTCCTCCAGCGAGCCGCCGCCGCGGCCGACGATCAGCACATCGAGCTTGAGCTTGTCGTTACGCCGGTTAACGTCACGTAAGGCTGCCGCGATCGCCTCCGCCGCCCCTGGCCCCTGCACCGGCACCGGGTAGAGGAGCAGTCGCGTGCACGGCCAGCGGTTGTGGATGCTGACCGCAATGTCGTGTACGGCGGCCCCGGACTCGCTGGTGAGAATCCCGATCCGCTGCGGGTACTTCGGGAGCGGCTTTTTGTGCGACTCGGCGAACAACCCCTCGGCCTCCAGCTTTCGCACCATCTGCTCGAAAGCCAACTGCAAGGCCCCCATGCCGGCCGGAATCATCTCATCCACGATCAGCTTGTACCGCCCTTGAGGCACGTAGAGATCGATGGAGCCGGTGACCAAGACCGCCAGGCCGTTCGCCGGCTTGAACTTGATCTTGGCGAGGGTGCTGCGCCATATCGCGCAGGGCAGCACCGATTCCTCGTCTTTGAGACAGAAATAGCGGTGGCCGCTCTGGTGCTCTTTCCAGTCGGTGACCTCGCCCTTGATCGTCAGCCAGGACGGCAGATTCTCCTCCAGCACGTCCTTGACCAATGTGTTGACCTGCGTAACGGTATAGATTTTCGTTCTTGTCGGTGTCGGTACCTGCATGACAGCCATCCAACGGGATTCCTGTTGTCCAATCCGATTATAGGCAAAGTGCCTGGTCTTCACAACCCAACCTTCTTTGCTATACGGCCGATGCCGCATGGATGTGTTTGGAGTTCCCTGCGCAGGTTTTGCATGAACACGAATCACCTGCAAGTCGTTGTAGATAAATAGGTTAGCTTGACGCACCCTGGCCAAGGGCGAGTCCCCTCTGGTATTGCTGAGACAGAAACGTACAATGAAGCCCTGGTATGGTGAGAGCATAAACGTAGCAGCGGGTAGAGAGCCGCCGCCTGCATCATCGTCGGGACCGGCATCATGGTGAAGAAAAGGAATTCGGGAAGCGAGAACATCGAACCGGTACGCGAATCCAATCGCCCCCGGAAACAACCGAATCTGGTATCCGCAGGCCGTCCGCAGCCTGGGAACTCGTCCGACCTCAACGAGCAGTTGCGGACGGAGGTGGAAGAACTGCGCAGGCAGGTTCTCGAACTGCGGGAGTCGAAGCACTGGGACGAACGTTCGATTCAAGGCTGGGAATGGCTGGCCCGCATCGCGGAGGAAAACCCCGATCCGGTGTTGCAGGTCTCCCAACAGGGGGTGATTCACTATCGCAATCCCGCCTCATTCGCCTTGTGCCGTCAGTGGAATCCCTCCGATGAACTGATCGTTCCCCCGGCCATTCACGAGATCATCAAAGCGGCGTATGCGAGCGCCGAAGTCATCCACCAGGAAATGACAATCGGCGACCACACCTACCTGATCACGGTTGCCCCTGCGCCCACGCCCGCCAAGTACGTCAACATCTACGCCAGCGATATCACCGAGCGCAAGCAGGCTGAGGAGGCTCTGCGCGAGAGCGAGGCCAAGTTCCGGTCCGTGCTCGACAATTCCCAAGATGTCATCTACCGCTTGAATCTGCTGACAAGCTGCTTCGATTACATCAGCCCATCCTGCCGAACGGTGGTAGGCTACTGTGCCGCGGAGTTGATGGCGTTGGACGCCGCCGGCATGCGGGCGATGATCCATCCCGACGACCTGCCTGCCCTGCTGGCGGCGCTGGCGACATTGGAGCAAACCGGGACGGCCGAGGTGGAATACCGCCAGAGGACCAAGAGCGGCGGATATCGCTGGATGTCCAACCGCATGTCCCTGACGTGCGGCGCTGACGGTCGGCCGCTATACAGGAATGGCAATATCCGCGATATCACCGACCGCAAGCGGGCGGAAGAGGCGTTGCGCGAGAGTGAGGAGCGGCTGCACCTGGCGCTGGGAGCCGCCCGGATGGGCGCCTGGCAGTGGGAAGTGGGCACGGAACACGTCGCGTGGTCGCCCGAGCTCTACGCCTTGCTCGGCTACGAACCCGCCGAGGTGACGCCCACGCATCAGGCGTTCCGCGATCGCATCCATCCCCAGGACCTGGCACGCTGGGAACAAACGCTACGTGGCTCGATGGAGCGCTGCGAGGATTACTCCTGTGAGTTTCGCGTCGTTTGGGCGGACGGGTCCGTCCATTGGGTCGAGGGCCGCGGCCGATACGCCTACACCGGCACCGAGGGCGGCATGATGACACTGTGGATGCGCGGCGTCCTGGCTGATTACGAGCAGAGAAAGCAGGCGGAGGAAGCGTTGCGCGAGAGCGAAGAACGCTTGACGGCGACACTTCACAGCATGCAGGACGAGGTGTGGATTGTCGATGCGCAGGGACGCGTAATCCTGATCAATGAAGCGGTCCAGGAGCATTTGGGTGTTGCGCCGGACCGGTGGGAGGATATCTATGCGGCTATTGCCGAGTTGGAAATCTTCCTTTCTGACGGCACTCCCCGGCCGGCGGAGCAGGCGCCGTTGGCACGCGCGCTGCGCGGGGAAGTACTTGCGGGTGTACAGGAGATGGTTCGCAACCTGGCCACCGGCGAACTGCGGTGGCGGGAGGTGACGAGCGCTCCGATCCGCGACCAAGCGGGGCAGATCACGGGGGCTGTTGTCGTAGCCCGGGATATCACCGAACGCAAACGCGCGGAAGAAACGCTGCGGGAGAGCGAAGAACGCTTGCGGTTCGTGGTGGAGAGTTCCCCCGACACCATCTTCGTCCAGGATCGGGACCTGCGCTACGTGTGGATGAATCGGCCCGCCTATCCGCTGACGCACAAGAAGCTTGTCGGACACACGGACGCGGAGATGCTGCTGCCCGAGGACGCGGCCAGGCTGACAGAGATCAAACAGCGCGTGCTCGCGCAGGGGCAGCGACAGACGGCGGAAGTGCACCTGACCTGGGAGGGTCAGATCCGCTTCTATGAGGCGATCTTCGAGCCGTGGCGCGATGCGGCCGGGGCTATCATCGGGGTGGCCGGCTATGTCCGGGATATCACCGAGCGAAAGCAAGCGGAAGAGGAACTGCGGAAGCTGACCGCGACGCTGGAAAGCAAGGTAATGCAACGCACGGCGGAGTTGAGGCACCGGGCGCGACAGCTCCAGAAGCTGACGCTCGAAATGTCCGAGGCGGAGGATCGCGAACGGAAGCGCCTGGCGGCGATTCTGCACGATGATGTGCAGCAGATCATTGCGGCGGCGAAGTACCAGTTGAGCGTGCTGCGAAACCGGGTCAGGGAGAATGCGTCATTGGCGGCCGTAGGCGAGCAGATTGACCAGATGCTCAAAGAGGCCGTGGAGAAATCGCGTGGCCTATCCCACGAGCTCAGCCCTGCGGCATTGTACGGGGATTTCGCGGAGGCTCTCGACCAGTTGGCGCGCCAGATACAGGCCAAGCACGGCCTCACGGTTCGGGTGCACGCGAGCGGTCAGGTCCGTCTGCAGTCCAATGCGATCAAAGCCTTCCTCTACCGAACAGTGCAGGAGTTGCTGTTCAACGCGGTCAAACATGCCCAAGTGAAGGAGGCCAGAATCCGAGTCCGGCAGTGCGGCCGGTGTGTTTGTCTGTCGGTCTCCGATCGCGGTCGTGGTTTTGACCCGGCAGAGCTCCGCGAAGCGGCGGGGTTCGGGTTGCTGAGTATTCGTGAGCGAATCGAACTGCTCGAGGGCCGCATGAAGATCAGGAGCGCCCCGGGCAAGGGCAGCACGTTCTCCCTTGTCGTGCCGGATAGCGAATCTACTTCCCCGAACCTGGTTCATGACGCGATCCGGGGCGATGGAGTGAGCCCGTAGCAAAAGCGTTGCCGGAGACCCTCTAACATAGGCAGAGTCATGCATCAACCTGGTGCATGTGAGCTATTCTTTCGCCATGAGTATCGCACGTCTGACGGTTGACAGGCTAAGGAATTTCCTTAATCAATCTCCAGCATAGTCCAAGAGTATAATAATTGCGGTATTCTTGGGCGGAGGTCCCCAAGCCCGTAGGGAATGATCGCGTGTTGGAGGTCCCAAGAGGGCCGACTATGGATAAGACGGCACACTCCCCGAGGAACGAGGGTATCCACCGCCTTTGGCGCGAGCGGCTGGGGCGGCTGTCTATGCGTGACTCGCCGGGCCCTGCGATGGAGGGACCGCACGAACGCAGCCTCGTCCGTCGTCTTACGTATCTCGCAACTCTCCTGGGCATAATCGCGGCTCTGGTGGGTGCGGGATATCTGGCGGCCTGGCTCGGCGGCTACATGTCGCAAAGAGGTCTGAGCAGGATCACCGTGAAGACCAACGCGGCTCTTTGCCTGACCCTGGTCGGCGCGGCTCTGACGCTGCTGGTCCCCACCGCGGTGGGACAAACGCGGCGCTGGGTGGCGAGGGTATGTGCGGCGTTCGCGTTCCTCGTAGGCCTGCTGACCTTCACCGAGAACCTCTGGGGTTGGGATTTCGGGATTGACCAGGTGCTGGCGATCGAGGTGCCGGGCGCAATAGCGGTGGTCAACCCCAACCGGATGGGCATGCCCGCCTCTGCGAGCTTCACCCTGATAGGACTGGCACTTCTGATCTTCAGCCGCAGAGACCGGCGAGGCACGCGGGTAGCGCAATCGTTGGCGCTGGCGGTCTGCCTGATCGGATTGCTGTCTACTACCGGCTTTTTGTATGGCGCCCGGGAGTTTTACGGGATTGCCCGATACACGGGGATCGCCTGGCCCACCGCCGTGGCGCTATTGCTGCTGGGAATAGGCCTGTTGTGCGCTCGGCCGGCCGAGGGACTGATGGCGCAGGTGACCGCGAACGACCCCGGCGGCGTGAGCATACGGCGACTGTTGCCGCCGTTTGTCCTACTGCCCCTGCTGTTAGGATGGCTGCGCTTGGTGGGGGAGCGGGCGGGCATCTTCGATGCGCCCACGGGCACCGGGTTGATGATGCTCCTCTTCATCATTATCTTCTCTACTCTGGCCTATCATACGAGCCACAGAGCCAGCCGCGCGGCGAACGCGCTGTGCGAGAGTGAGGATCGCTTTCGCACGATGGCCAACGCCATCCCCCAGCTTGCCTGGATCGCTCGGGCCGATGGGTATATCTACTGGTACAATCAGCGCTGGTACGATTACACGGGGACCACGCCCGCACAGATGGAGGGCTGGGGCTGGCAGAGCGTCCACGATCCGCAGCAACTCCCCGGCGTGCTGGAGCGATGGAAATCATCCATTGCTACGGGCCAGCCGTTCGACATGATCTTCCCCCTGCGTGGTGCCGACGGCATCTTCCGGCCGTTCTTGACGCGCGTCATGCCGCTGAAGGACGACCAGGGCCGGGTCCAGCAGTGGTTCGGGACCAATACCGACGTATCGCAACAGAGGAAGGCCCAGGAGGAGCGGGAGCGGCTGCTGCATGAGGTGAGTGTACATGCCGCACAGCTACAGGAGGCGAATGAGCAATTGGCCGCCGTCAACGAGGAGTTAGCCACCAGCAATGAGGAGCTGAAGGCTACCACCGAAGAGCTTCAGGACGAGATCAAGAATCGCAAGGAAGCCGAGGAGGGAAAGGCGAAACTGTTAGCCACTATCCAAGAGCAAAGAGACAGACTGTCCGCGCTGCTCCGCAGCATCACGGACGAAATCTGGTTTGCCGATGCCGACAAGAGACTCACGCTGGTGAATCCGGCCGTCCTGCATGAGTTTGGCCCAAACATCGGCGAAGGGCGGGAGGTTGGGAAGATCGCCGCCGGCCACGAAGTCTATCGTCCGGATGGCACGGTCCGTCCGGTGGAGGAAGCTCCGCCGTTGCGCGCCCTCCGGGGCGAAGTCGTGAAAGATCAGGAGGAAATCGTACGAACGCCGGCCACGGGGGAACTGCGCCATCGCCAAGTAAGTGCGGCCCCGGTGCGCGATGCCGGCGGCGCGATCATCGGATCGGTATCCGTAGTGCGTGATATCACGGAACAAAAGAAGGCTGAAGAGGCGCTGCGAGCCAGCGAGGAGCGCTTTCGGCGTTACTTTGAACTGGGGCTGATCGGCATGGCCATCACCTCGCCGACCAAAGGCTGGATCGAAGTCAATGACGAATGCTGCCGACTGCTGGGGTACGAGCGTGACGAACTGGTCCAGAAGACTTGGGCCCAGTTGACCTACCCGGACGATCTGGCCGCCGATGTCGCGCAATTCGATCGTGTCCTGGCCGGGCAGGTCGACGGCTACACGATGGACAAGCGGTTTGTGCGCAAGAACGGTCAAATCGTTGATACGACCATCTCAGTGACGGCGATGCGCGGCGCGGACGGCGCGGTGGACTACTTCATCGCGTTGTTGCAGGATATCACCGCGCGCAAGCGAGCCGAGGAGGAAATCAGGCAGAGCCAGAAGACATTTGCCCAATTGATCGAGCGCGCCCCGTTCGGGATCTACGTTGTGGATTCCCAGTTCCGCATCGCGGTGATGAACGCCGGCTCGCAAACCGGTGCGTTCCGCAACGTGCGGCCCGTGATCGGGCGGGATTTTGCCGAAGCCATGCGCATCCTCTGGCCTGAACCTGTCGCCGCGGGAATCATCGCGGTTTTTCGCCACACGCTGGAAACCGGCGAGCCCTACTACTCGCCGCGCTTCACCAATCCGCGTCATGACCTGGAAACCGTGGAATCGTACGAGTGGGAACTCCATCGTATGACGCTGCCGGACGGGCAATACGGCATCATCTGCTATTACTACGACTCCACGAAGTTGCGCAAGGCCGAGGAAGCGCTGCGGGAGTGGAACGCGACGTTGGAGAGCAAGATCACGCAGCGCACCGCAGAGTTGCAGCATCGGGCCAAACAGCTTCAGAAGCTGACGTTGCAGTTGTCCCAGGCGGAGGAGCAGGAGCGGCGGCGGATCGCGATGATCTTGCACGAGGACCTGCAACAGCAGATTGCCGGGGCCAAGTTCCATTTGAGCCTGGTGCGCGGCCGGGCCCGGGAGGACCGCCAGCGAACCGATATTGACGCGGTGGACGGGATGCTCAAAGAGGCTATCGAGAAGTCCCGCACGTTGTCCCGCGATCTCAGTCCCGCCGTGCTGCACATGAACGATCTGGCGGAACTCCTGCAATGGCTGGCTAACCGGCTACGGACCCAGCAAGGGCTGAGCGTCAATCTGGATATCTCGGGCGACCTGATGCTGCACTCGGAAGCACTGGCGACGTTCCTCTTCCGAGCCGCGCAGGAGATGTTGTTCAATGTGGTCAAGCATGCGTACGTTCGTGAGGCAGCCCTTCGTGTCCGGCGGATGGGGCGCTATGTGTGCCTAACTGTATCCGATCAGGGGCGAGGGTTCGACCCACAGGAACTGAAAGAGACCCCCGGCCTGGGATTGTTCAGCATCCGTGAGCGAACAGAACTGCTCGGAGGGCGCCTGACGGTCAAGAGCGCCGAAGGCGAAGGAAGCCGGTTGCGTCTTACGGTCCCCGATGCTCAGCCGGCTGTAGCGCCCCCGCCCTCGGGTGTGAATCTTGCCCAGCCGGGGGCGGCTGGGCTACCTTCCGGCGGTGCCCTGCGTGTCCTGCTGGTAGACGACCACGATGTGGTGCGTGCAGGCTTGGCCGCGCTGCTGCGCGACACACCGGGCATCGAGTTGGTCGGCGAGGCTCCCGACGGTCGTGAGGCGATCAACTTGGCCAACGACCTGAAGCCGGATGTGGTGATTATGGATGTGTCCATGCCCCTGATGAACGGCGATCAAGCCACGCGGCAGATCAAGATGCACCTGCCGCAGACGCGGGTGATCGCGCTGTCGATGTATGACGAAGCCGAGAAGAAAGAGAAGACGTTCGAGGCCGGAGCCGAGGATTACATCCTCAAAACGGTCTCCGCCGAAGAGTTGCTGGCTGCGATTCGGGGCAAGGAGCCCGACGCCTAACGAGATCCCGTAACCGGGGTCGATCCGGGCGCCTTACGGCGATTCGCATTTCGCCCCCGCCTCACCTGCGATCTCCCGCATCAATTCGATAGAAATCCCAAGCCTAGCCGCCAGGACTGCAACGGCGTCATTGTCTATGAGCGCTCCGGAGATAACGTCAGCCCGATCACTCGCGTATTGGGCCGAGGGTTTCGGATTCTCACCTTCCAGGTAGATCACGAGGTCCGGCTCCATCTCGTGCAGGATGGAATTGCTCTCGATGATGAGCCAAACGGCGTCCGCATGGTTCTCTCGGATGGTTTGAAACGGCGTCCCGGATTCATAGAAGTGATTCGGGATGCCGGGCTGGCGCGGGCCGTGGCCTATTTTCACCACTTCCGCGCCTGCCAGCAGACGCCGCAACTTCCCGGCCAGAGTGGTCTTGCCAACCCTGGAAGAGGCACCGGAAATGACGATCACTTTCATGGCTCACGCCACTCATCACACCTGACGTCATTGGAAACAGCCCAACTGGCAGGCACAGATGCGGATACCATTTTCGTCGCAGATCCGGCCGATATCCCGTAGCGGTATGCCGTGCCGGTGGTGAACCTCAAAGGCGTGGGCGCACGCCAGGGTCTTGCGGCCGTTCACCTCGGCCGCCGCGTCCAAGACGAGTTTTCGCATCGTATCCTGATCCATATTCGACCTCAATTCTCCGGGATTGTCCTACCCACCCAATTGTAGTATGCTCGGGAACATGCGGCAAGCCGCCTTGCCCGACCGTCGCCCGCGGACGGAGCAGATTCGCCTGAGCCATCCGGGTAGAAAGTGCAAAAAGCGATGCGCACCGGCCGGCTCGATCCCGCGTATAGCCATGCGGCTGGAACCGCCGGTAAATGCTGATGGAGTTGGCTTATGAAAGAGACCTTGCCGGAACATTTTCAGAGCTTTGTCAGAGATTTCCCCCAGGTGTGGCAGGCCCATCAACAGCTCAGCGAAGCGTGTGCCCGGGAGGGGCCGCTCGACCGCAAGACCCGCGAGCTGATCAAGGTGGGCATTTCGGGAGCCGCGAATCAGATCACGGCTCTCCAGCGCCACGCCGTCATGGCGGTGCAGGCGGGCGCATCCAAAGAGGAGATCTACCAGGTGATTCTGCTGCTGATTACCACGGTCGGCTTCCCGCGCGCCTCCGCCGCCATGCAGTGGGCCAAGAGTGCGCTCGAGACCGGTTGACGACCAAGGATGGAACGTGCGTGCGCGTTTCACGCTTGTGGCTGCCCCGACGCTTCCGCCATAGCCGGGGCGGGAACCTCCGGCGGTATGGTGACTGGCAAGACCATGTGGAACGTCGTGCCATGGCCCAGCTCACTGCAGAACCCGATGGTCCCATGATGCAACTCCACGATGCGTTTCACCAGGGACAGTCCCAAGCCATCACCGTCGGGCTCCATCTGCCGGGCATTGCTGGCGCGGTAGAATTCCTCGAAGATCCTGGGCTGTTCCTCGGGCGGGATGCCGATGCCGGTATCCGTGATTTCAACGATGACCGAGTCCTCGTGCGGTTGGGCTCTTACCGCGATGGTGCCGCCCGCCGGCGTGTACTTGATGGCATTCAGCAATAGATTCGTGATGGCTTCCTTGAAGGAGATGGCATTTCCGGCGATGGTCGCGGCGGCCGGAGTCACGTCGCACTCGAGGTGCAACGATTTCTCCTGCGCCGCAAGCTGGGTCGCCTCCACGGCCTCCTGTACGGCGTCGGACGCACGGAAGAACTCTGTCTCCACGGTGCCGTCGAGCTTCAGCCGGGTGAGGCGCAGCAGGGTCCGCACGAAGGCGGTCAACTTCTGCGTTCGGTAATAGGCCCGGTGGACAAACTCCGCCGCCTGGCCGGTCAGCGAATCCGTGGCCGCGACGCCCAGGCAGCTCTGGATGGCCGCGAGATGCCCCTTGATATCATGGGTGAGATGGGCCACGTACTCATCCTTGATCCGATCCTTCTGGCGCAGCATCTGGTTCGCCCGCCGCTGGGCCTGCTCGGCACGCCGCAGTCGCAGGGCAATGTAGCCGGCCATGTACACGACCAGGTAGACGGTAACCGCGAAAGCGGCGAATTTGGCCGCCAGATAGGCTTTCTCCTCGTAGCGACAATGACTCACCAGAGCAGTGAGCGAGTGCCCGAACGCTGCGGATGACGGCTGGGGTCCCAGGCAGTAATGCGGCACCACTCCTGTTGCTTCCAGCAGCAGCAGGATGCCAAAGAGCGAGATCGCCAAAGTCGCCTGCAGGAAGCTCTCCCACACCGACAGCAGAATGCTCGCGATAATTACGTGAAAGATGAAGAACAGGACCAGCGGATTCTCCGGGCCTCCCGAAAAGTGGAGCAGGACCGTGAGGATGATCAGATCCGTCGAGATCTGAATGTCGATCATGTTCTTAGTTCTGCGCCGGCTCTGCTCACAGATCACTCTCATGAAACGGTTCAGCAGGTCCAGAACGGCCGCGTTGTAGAGCACCAGCAGCACGGCGATGGTGTAGAGGGGCGCTTCCTGCACCGGTATATGGAAAATGCGGGCAGATACGAACGTGCCGCATGCCACGGCGGAGGCAGCGATCCACCGGAGCCGAACCAGCCAGTAGGCACGTTGCCTCAAATCATTATCTTCTTCCGGTCGCTGCATTTTCAACTTCGCGTTGCATGACCCGAGAATGCCCCCTTCCAGTATTGTATCGGTTTGTGGCGAATGATTCAATTGTTCTTCCCTGCTCACGAAGCCGGACAAACTAATGGCATAGCCGCAAGTTCTCGTATGCGAGGACGCGGAAAGGACGCAGATAGAGCCGTTCTCACGCTGTGGACCGACCTCTACCAGGTCAGCGATCTGAGGTGAAAACGCCGGGACGAAATGCTGGATTCTCAATATTGAGAATACGTAGAAAGGCTGTTTTTCGGCATTGTGGGCCAGTTGTCCGGACACAGAGACTTGGTCTGGTCGAGCGCAGGACTACCTTCGACAGGGCAAGCCACTATTGCCTCCGCGTCCAGGGTATTGATTGCGTCCGGAGGGACTCGAACCCCCAACCATCGGTTCCGAAGACCGAGGCTCTATCCAATTGAGCTACGGACGCAAGTCCTTGTTTTACAAGGGTTTACAGCAATCTTCCCAGGTCGTCAATTTTCCTCTCGACCCCCTTTACGACCCCCATTATAATGGGCAGCACGTTTGCAGTGCGTCGTACTGAGGCACCAAGATTGTGAAAAGGACAGACCATGAGCAAGCCCGGAAGACCCTCAAAGGCGGACCGCAAAGGTCCCGCCAAAAACAAGTACGGCCTGAGATTACACGGCAACGGCCAGTGGTGCAAGAAGATTCGCGGCAAGCGCTGGTACTTCGGTACCGACTTCAAGCTGGCCGAGCAGGACTTCGCTCGCCGCCTCCGGCAGATCGAGCTGGGGGAAATGGACCCGGAAGAGGCCGCCCAGGAACTGACCCTGGGGGAGCTGGCCGTGGACTTCCTGCGGCACTGCGAGGCCCGCGTCACGGTCGAAGAGATCGGGGAGCGACAGTACCGTGACCTGGGCTGGCACCTGGCCCGCTTCGAGAAGCACTTGGGGGCCGCCCGCAAAGTCGTGACGATCAAGACGCCCGACCTGCAGGACTACCGGACCCACCTCATCAACGAGGGCCTGGCCGGCAACTCGGTCAACCGCGCCATGGGGGCCGTCAAGCGGCTGTTCCACTGGGCACACGACAACGAGAAGATCTTCACGCTGCCGAACCTGCGCGCCGTCAAGAAGGTCACCGTCCGTATTCGTAAGCGGCAAGTATTCACCCGCGAACAGATCCGGGACCTGATCACCGTCGCCAACACCAATATGCGGGCGATGATCTGGCTGGGCGTCAACTGCGGGCTCGGCTGCACCGACTGCGCCCTGATCCGCTGGGAGAATCTGGACCTCCAGAGCCGCCGTATGGACTATCCCCGGATCAAGACCGGGATCGACCGCAACCTCCGACTCTGGCCGGAGACGATCGCGGCCCTGGAGGCTGTGCGGACCTGGAGTGTGAACCACCGCCGCCCGGTGGGTCCGGAGGACCTGGTCTTTCGCACGAAGCAAGGCAACCCCTACGTGCAGTTGACGGCGAAGACCCGTAACCCGGACAGCGCACTGACCAAGGAATTTCTCAAGGTGATGCGCAAGGCCAAGATCGACAAGGCCAAGGGCACGGGCTTCTATACACTCCGCCGTACCGGGGCCACCTTCACCGCGAAAAGTCGCGATGTCTGGGCGGTCAAGGGTTTCCTCGGTCACGCGGGCCTCGACATGGCGACACACTACGTCCAGCAGGACCAGCTCACGCCGCAGACGGACGAGGCGACGGAATGTGCCCGTCGCCTGCTCACAGGGGAGGACCCGGTCACCGCCGCAGGTACTCCTCCACCGAAAGCTCCGGCGGGCGATTCCGACGCCGCCGGCGCATCCTCGACGGCGGCTGCGGACGGGTGCGCTGGATAATCCTTTTGCTCACAAACTCGTCGAGCCAGGCCGGGCGGATGCGGTAGGAGCGTTTCTTACCCTGACCGCTGGTGGGTGCCACGTTCACGGCCCGCAGGTCGCCGCTTTGGATCAAGGCGTACACCGCGGTCAGGGAGACCCCCAATTCCCGCGCCACCGCCTTGGGCGATAGGAACGCGGGCACCGTATGATTGTGGTTAATTTCTATCATAAATCCGTATTCCTATGCAGTTTTCAAAGAGCACGACAGAACCAATCAACCATCAAGCCCGGGGGGAGGATTCGAACCTCCGAGTTCCAGACCCCGGCAAAAAACTGACGCCGCGCAGGCGAAAAACTCATCAACACGGCGAACAGATTTAATTTTCTTTCGTATTAAATGCCGATTTACGATTATCGACGCGAGCGCGGCGACGGACCGTTGTGTGATAAAACCATGTACATGCATGAGCGCGGCCCTGCGGTTACTCCGTCAGGGCCGCCGGGGCCAGCGGATCTGAAAGGGTACACGAAGGAGACCAGGACGTTGCGTTGTTCTACTGTTGCCTACCACCAGATTCAAACCCCCAAAAAACAAGAACGGTGGTCAGTATAATTAACGATATAGCTTTGTCAATAGTAGTTGTGTAATAATTTTACTTTTTTTGCTGTAGCGCCGTCAGCGCGTATCTATAATTCGTCCCAGCCTGGTCGGGGTGGCCCGGACCGGAGCGGCGAAAGGATCGACATGGCCAGAATAGCGAAGCCGAATGACCTCAAGGTCGCCAAGGAGTATTTGACCGGGCGGGTAACAAAGGGATTGACCGACGAGTTCCGGGGGTCGATCCCCCCGGGATTCAGCTTTGGACGCGCCCTGGAGACGGCTCTTAAGATCTGGATGACTCTCCCGGACGATTATCGCTTGCAGGCCCTGGCGGGCAAGGTGGAAGCCTCTCTGCCGGCGCTCGTGAGCGCAATGATCGACGAGAAGATAGACGAAGGAATAGCGATGGGGAGATTGCTATCTGGACACCATAAGCATAAGCCTTCCGCAAAGGATTCCGGCAGCCCAGGCGACGGAGATCATGCTCGATGATCTTGACCACAGCTTCGTTCTCCGTAAGTTTACTGTAATGCCGGGGATGCTCGCGACGCAGTTTCACCACGGGCAGTTCGGTGGACCGGTTCATATCGGCCTCCGCGTTTGAAATTTCTTTTTTTCGGCCTGGCCCAGACCCTAAGAGGCTGGACCCGAACACCAGTTGATGGTTGATCGGTGTCGCGCTCCGATACACTCGCTTCGTCGCACTTGACGATACATCCCCCTCTTGATAGGATGGTTTATAGGTAGTGTACGTCTCCAGGGTTAAGGGTTGTTCGTAGGGAATTACACATGCCAATAAATAATTTTCCTACTCGACCTTCGCCGGCCGTCCGGGAGGCCCGCCAATTGAACCACTGGCTCCGGGGCCGGAGTATTCACCTGGACCGTCCGGACCTGTGCACCCCCGACTATAGTTGCTGCCAGCCGGAACTGCTCGCCCCCCTCGAAGAGAGGGAACTGTATGTCGAGGCCCGTAACCGCGGGGATGTCCAGACCGTGGAGCGGATGGATTGCATGTTTCTCGGCCGATTGATCCGGCCGTACCTATCTGACTGATCGAGGACCCTATGGGAATTGGAAGACCGCCGTCGCCGCAAAAGCCGCGGAGAAGAACCTTCTACCTGCCGACCCCCCTGGCCGACGCGTTCGTGCACGAAATGGGCAAGAGCAGCTCCCGGGGCGTGGCGGGCGGAATGATCTTCTTCCTGGGGGCGACGCGTACCATGAGACAGGATCTCATGGACCTGGCGCACCGCCTGCCGCCGGCCGAGGCAGCCCGGGAAGTCCGGCGCCGGCTCCCGGAGTGGCTGGCGGAAATCCTGGAGGTCCAGGAAATCGCCGGCCTGACCCCGAAGGAACGGGCACGGCTGATCCGTGTCCGCCGCAAACAGTCCGCCGGCCGCGGGCATTAGAATCCGGAGGCGGATCATGCGTCTCTTGGCCGTTGGGATCGTGGCGGTTCTGGCTGGCTGTCAGAGCCCCGCCCCGGTCGCCCCCACACCCAAACCCCGAAATCCCGCGACCGCCGCCGAGGTCCAGGCCGCCCTGGAGGCGATCGAGAGGAGCTATCCGTTCCACACTTGCGCGTGGAATCTGTCCGGTGCTGAACTGCGAAGCTGCGCGACGACGGGTATCCGGCTGCGCCAGCGGGCGTATCAGAGCGAGAGCACGCACCTGGCCGCCACGTCTGAAGGTTGATGTCGCACTTCTTCTGCCAGAGGTCCTTCTTGTCCCCGCCGATGTCGGGCATCCATGACTGCAACGCAGCGGCAAGCTGCTCAAAAGGATCGAGTTCTTCCTCTGCCCCCGGCCCTGATGCTTCGCGATTTCCTTCCTGCTATCCCAGACCTGTGGTTTATCGGCGGTTCTGGCCAAGCTGATAAGCACGCCCCTGAACGCCACACGATTTCAAGCCTCTTGCGTCCCGTTAGAGTGAATCAGGCCGTGGAAATGGCCGATAGTAGAAACTGACGCGACATCGGGGAATAAGCCAACTACATAAGTCCAATATATCACATTCCGCTACGGAGGTACAGTTGATGGACCCGGGTGCCGTGCTCGGCGTACTATGGTTCATTTCCTTGATCGCACTGGCTTTCTGGACCAGAGACGCTGAAGTCATTGAGGTTATCGTGGCCGCGAGCGTCTTGCTCACCATGGGGATCATCGCAAGCAGACAGAGAGGCCGGCCCCTGCCTTCACGTAGACGCCAAACTAAGAAACCGGCGGTGATCGACGCCGAGGCCGTGCAGAAGTGGAGCGCTGAGATCGTAAAATACGACCAGCAGCCCAGACCGCATCATGAATGCTACGATCCTGTACGGGCCATCCTTGTGGCGAGGAAAGAAACCTCCGAGAGCATACGTAAAACAACGACCCCACCAAGCAATCCGCCGGGTGAGCGGTGATTCGCTCTCTTGTGTCATGCGGTCGCTACCTCCTCCGGCCGCATCAGGCAGACGCGGCGACGAGTGCGCAGGTCCCCCCGGCCATCCGGTACACGGATGGGCGAATGTTCGAATAGCGTCCCCGCCCTCACAAGGCAGGGGTCAGAAAAATACCGGACAGAACGGCCGAGCTGCTCGAACAACTTCTCCTCCTCGATGCAGCCCCGAGATACGTGCCACAAGGGCGGCAGGATGATCCCGGCGAACGGGATCGCCTGGATAAACAGCAGGTCGTACTCGTACCACCTCTGCTCTGTCGTCGCCGCCATGAACTCGGGCCACGCCGCCTTGATCGGGTGCGTGTGCGCGACGGGGGAGTAGATCAGCCAGCCAGCTTCCACCAGCCGCGCCGCCCGCAGGCAGCACAGCCGGAAGTTTGCTTCCATCGCCGCGTGGTTCTGGATCGCCCAGGCATCGACCACTGTGTACGGGTGAGCGAAATACCATAGCCCTGCCTGGGGCTCCAGCGGCACGTATGTATCCTTCATTGCGATTCCTTCAAGGGTTGACGTCGCAGGAGGGCGTCGAGCTTGTGATTGACTTCCGCGAGCTGCTGGGAGAAGAAATGCTGCACCAGGGCGCACTGTTCCTTCGTCTGGGCCTGGTCGAGGCGGACGTCCGCCTTCTCCAAGACCGTGAACAAACGGTCCGCCTGGCCATTGAGACGCTGCTGGAGGGATTGGTTGTACTCCTGATGCTGCGCCAGATGCTTGACGAACCCGCCCAACAGGATCGACAAGAGCAGCGTCACCACACCGGACAGGATCACCAGCAGCCGCGCCTCCCAGGACGCCTCCCCCACCGCCCCAACGGCCACGGTGAACAGGCCCGAACCCGTCCATAGAGTGCGAATCGCATAGTACATCACGGCCTCCTCTCGATCCAGATCATCCAGCGGTGCGCCACCCGCGCCCAGCTCCCCCGGACCACCTCGGCCCGCAGCGAGTAGCGATAGCGCCCGATCCCGATCTTGTCCGCCGTCCCCAGCGAGACCGTCAGCGTCGGCCGGCCAGCGGTCACCTCGTAGGGCAGGCTCTCGATCAGAAGATGTTCATCCCGGTACAGGGCGATCTTGATGGTCTGGGGGCCGTCTTTGGGGTTATAGGTTACCTCGGCGCCGACCTGCCACAAGAGCGTGCCTCCCATGCCGGATACGTCATTGTGCAGCAGGACCGCCCCCTGGGCGTCAAAGACCGCGTCCTGCTGACCGAACGCCCCGCCGGCCTGGGGAACGCGGGCGGCCGTCGGCTCCGGCGGCCGCCCGAACCAATCCTGCAGCCACTGCCGTAGACCCATCGTGAATCCTTTCTATTTCATCCAGCCCAATACCGTCACGCCCAGGGCATCGGGCGTGGCGTTCACCAAATACTCGATCACCCCGTTGGCATCCGTCTCGACCCAGACCTGCGCCAGGTAGGAGACGGCATAATTCTGGACTCGAACCTGCGCGATATTGATTGCGTTCACCTGGCCATTCTTGCGGAAGTACGCATAGGTATAGGCGTCCGCGTCGGAGATCCCGACCCGCAGATGCACGAGCCGCTGGCCGACGCCGACGATCCCGGACAGATCCAGGTCCCGCCAAGTGTTGTCGCACGTGAAGTTGCCCACGGCATAATCGGCCGCCGCCACGTCGCCGCGGTTGTTGTAGACGTGCACTCCGCCGGTGCCGCCCTCGGCCGCCGCCAGGACCGTCCCCAGCGTCAGAGCCCCCGCGACATTCAGATCGCGGTAGACCTGCATAGTGCCGCTGGCGTCGAAGCCGCCGACGGTCTCCTGCTGGGTCCCACCGTTTTCCCACTGCTGCTGAAACCACAGCGGCAGGCGCGTCGCCCCGCCCGTATTCACGGCCCGCAGCACGCTGTAGTGACTGGAATGGGTCAGCAGGTACGTCTTGTCGGTGCTGGTGGCGCCTCGCGTGCACACGGTCCCGAGGATCTCCAGGGCCTGCGCCGGATCTTCCAGGCCGATCCCGACGTAGCCGCCCAGGGGATTGAGAACCAGATGCCGGCTGGTCCAGCTCACCCCGGGCTGCACGGTCTGGAGGTAGCCGTAATTGCCGGTCGCATTGACGCCCGCCGTGAGCATCGTATCGTTGCCGGCATCCTTGATCCGCAGGCCGGCCTCCGTCTGGGCGTCCCCGATCGGGGAGGTGTCCGCCGTAATGATCGTGTCGTGGTAGATGTTCAGATCGCCGGTCGTGTCAAACTCGGCGGTCGTGTCGATCTGCGCGCCGCCGGACTGATATTGCTGCTGGAATTTCAGTGCCCGCCGCGTCGCGTCGGCCTTGTTGACGCTCTTGAGGATACTGTAACCGCTGCCGTGCGACAGCAGCATCGTGCCGTCCGTGGCGGTAGCGGCGCTGCGGGAATAGATCGTCCCCAGGACCTCCAGCGGGTACTGCGTATCGACGATGCCGCCCACCCCCAGCCGGTGGTTGTCGGAGGCCATCATGGTCACCACGCCGACGTTGCCGGTCACGCCGAAGTATTCCCAAGACACCCCGTTGTACCTATCGAACTGATTGTTCTCGATGACGGCCTGGGAGACGTTGGCGCCGAGGTTCACGTTGCCGTTGATCCAGGAATTGCGGATCGACAGCCCCTGCCATAGGTTGTAGTCGATCACCGTATCATCCTGCGTCCGCGTGGGCGGCTGCTGCGCCCGGAAACCGTCGAACACGCACGGGCCGATCAGATGCGTCC
>JAMCWO010000078.1:0-5803 GCA_023481165.1 Planctomycetota bacterium
TCTTGCAGGGCCGCGCCGCCTACCTCAGCGAGGACGGTCGAGGGGTGGCCTTCTATGCCCATCGTCCCCGCGGCCCAGCCGCAGGCCGAAATCGCCTCCGGCTCATCGCATGAACGGTCATGCACCCGCAAATTTGGCGCGTGGACGCCAGGTTTGCGATTATGTACTGGGGCATCGACTTTGGTGTTGCCGAGGTGGTGTATCCGCATGGTAGAATTGGTTTGGTCTGTAGTCTGTAGGATGGGCTCCAGCCCATGCTGCTGTCTAATGTGGTCCCGGGAATGTTTCATGGACGGACAGAACGAAGCCCGAAGATGCTGGCCGGTAGTCGCGGCCCTGTGCCTGGCTGTAGCGGGGGTCTACTGGTTCATCGACAGCCGCAGCACGCTCTGGGACCGCGATGAACCGCGGTTCGCGCGGGCAACGGCCGAGATGATCGAATCGGGCAACTATCTGTACCCGACCTTCAACGGCCGACTGCGGCCCGACAAGCCGATCCTGATCTATTGGCTGATGTCCGTGCCGATGCGCGTCCTCGGGCCGACGTCGCTGGCGTGCCGGTTCTTCAGCTCGGTGGGCATTGCGCTGGCCTGCCTTTTCACGTTTCTTCTCGCCCGGCGGTTCCTGGATACCAGGGCGGGACTGTGGTCCATGGTGATTCTGGCTTCGACGCTGCTGATCCTGGTCGAAGGCACGGCGGCCACCTCCGACGGGATTCTGCTGCCCTGCATGGTAGCGGTCATGGTGCTGTTTGCCGGCGGCTTGGGCCTGGGGCTGCGCTGGTACCATCTGCCGCTGATGGGATTGGCCCTGGGGCTGGGACTCTTGGCCAAGGGGCCGGTGGCGTTGCTGCCGCTCCTTGTAATGGTTGTGACGCTGTGGCTGATTCGCAAGAGCGAGATTCCTCTCGGGTCTCACTTCGGTCGGCTGGGCGGGGCGGCCGCCTTGGGGGCTCTGTTGTTCGTGGCCTGGGCGATTCCGGCCAACAACGCCACGGGCGGGGAGTTCCTGCGTCTGGGCATCGGTCACCACGTGCTGGCGCGGGCGGCCCGGCCGCTGGAAAGTCACGGAGGCCGCTTCCTGCTGAACCTACCGTACTATCTGCCGGTGATGATCGTCGGTTTCTTTCCATGGACGCTGCACCTGCCGGGGTCGATCTGTGCCGTTTGGCACCGACGGGTCGGGGGCCCTCATTTCCGTGAGTTGTTCCTCGCCTGGGTGGTCTCCGTCGTGGTCCTCATGACGCTCGTAGCGACGAAACTGCCGCATTACATCCTGTTCACCTGGCCGGCGCTGGCCCTGGCCGTGGGGGGGACGTTGGCGGCGGCCTCTCGGGGCAAACTGGCGGACATCGACCGCAACTGGCTGCGGGGCGGAATCTACTTCTTCGGGCCGGTGGCCGGCGGGGCGATCATCGCCTTCCTCGTCGCTCCTTTGGGGCTGCCCCTGCGCGGTGCCATCGTGCCGTTCTGGACAGCGGCGGCGGTTTTGCTCGCGGTGTCTATTCTGGCAATGCATCAGCAGTTGCAGAACCGTCCCCAGGCCAGCGCGATTACGCTGCTGGCCGGTATGGGCGTGTTGCTGCTTCCCACGATGCTGGGTGTCATGCCGGTGCTCGAAGGTGTCAAAGTCTCCCCGGCCCTGGCCCAGGCGATCAAACAGCAAACGGCGCCGGAAGTGCCCGTGGCCACGTTTGGCTATGGCGAGCCCACGCTGAACTTCTACCTAGGCCGGCGCATCGAGCCATTGGCCGACCCGGAAGCGGTCGTGCCGTGGGCCCGACAGCCGCAGCCGGGGGTCCTCATCATCTCGAAAGATGTCTGGGCCGAGGTCGAACGGCGCCACGGTTCACTGGGCCTGACGGAGATTGCCCTGGAACGGGGCCTGAACTACGCGAAGGGCAAAACATTGGAAGTCGCGGCGTTGCTGCGCCGGGGGACAAGTGAATGAAGGGCGTAGAACAGTCTGAACGGAAGCACAAGTTCTCCCGTCAAGCCGTGCGGATTGGCGTGATCCTGCTGGTGATTGCCGCGGCGGCGGCGAGTTATCTTTTCGCCGATTCAACGGTCAGCGGATGGTTCCAGAACCCCCGCAACACGTGGCACCAGAACGTATGGGTGAGTGCGTTCCGCCAATTGGGAAAAGCGGGCGTGCCAATTTGGCTGCTGTTGGCCTGGGGTGGCCTGACGGACCGATGGCGCCCGGCGGTCGTCACCTTGACGGCCCTGGTGTTGGTCAGCGTGAGCGTAGCCCCGCTCAAAGCGATCGTGCGTCGCTGCCGCCCGAGTACGGTAGTCGCCGCGTCCCGGCAAGCCCTGTCTCTTCGGGATATCCCATGGTACGAAAAGGGCTCATTCCCCTCGGGCGATACGGCCGTGGCCTTTGCGGTAGCCACGACGCTGTCGTCTTCTCTGGGCCGGCTCTGGGCGCCCGCCCTTTTCGCCGCGGCCGGCGCTATCGGCCTGTTCCGGGTCACCGGATTGGCCCATTATCCGTCCGATGTCATGGCGGGGGCGTTGATCGGGGTGCTGTGTGGCGTGTATGGCGTGCGGTGGATGGCACGCCGATACGAATGGGACGTACTCCGAGTGAAAGGGCTCTGGCGAGTTGCCTTTCTCCTGATCCTGATCTTCATAGTGCCGTTGGTCAGCCGGTTTCTCGGCTTGACGGCGTTGCGGGAGTTCCTGGCCGCTTTCGGCATCCCGCTTCTGGTCCTGGCCGCGCTGGGTTGGACCGCTGTCCAGTTCCGGGCTTGGAGAGGCTCTCCAATGTCTTCCGTTCCATTGGAGAGCCCTGCGTCCAAGCCTGACTCATTCCGGGAACCGGCGTCGTGACCGCGATTGCCGCGTGGTCACGAGCGTCGTCCTTTGTCGAGTTTTACGCCGGGCCGCTCGGCGGGAGTCCTATCCTCCGGAGGGACGTAGATCTCTTCCCGCTCGTGAATGTCATGCCCGACTCCGACGGGCTGCTCTTCGGGCAGTCTGCCCCGCGCCGGCGCGACTTTCTTGTGGAGCGGGTCGTACATGCCGCCCACGATAATCCCATAGAGCAGCGATACGATACAGAAGGTGACGACACTTCCTATGCCCCACGTGGCGGTGAAGTATCCGGGATTGGGGATGACCCCCGGGATCGCCGGATGGACCAGGGAGATCCACTCCAGGACCAGTCCGCCGATGATCGTGAAGATCACGCCGCCCAGCAGGCCCAGGACCAAGTTGGACCTTCCGAGGGATTCGAAGAACGCGGCAAAGATGAGGCCCACGAGGCCGCCGAGGACCAAATGGATCACGAAGCCGATCCACCAGCTTCCGACGCTGGTCGTCCCGGTTACCATGGAACCCCACCAAAAGCCAAAATTGAAGCCGGTGCCGCCCGCCATGCGGGAAATCCACATGCCGAGCACCATCACGGCGGCACCGATCACGCCAGCCCAAAATGCCAATCCGGCTCTCATGGTTCTGCTCCTTTATAACTTCGTATGTGCTTTCATTCGTTCAGAATGTCTCCAAAAGCGCCTACGCCGGGGATCGGGTCGGGGCTTGGTGGGCGAATTGCTCAATCAGGCTGCTGTTATTCCGCAGGGAGTCCGGCGCCGCTCGGCCTAAGATCCCGTGGACGCGGGACTCTGAATGCCGGTACCGGGAAAGAGGCGTGATCGGATAAGGCCCAGCTTCGCCAGGCGAAACGACGCGGCGGTCCCCAGGCAGCCGAAGCCGTATTTGACGCTGCGGCGAAAGTTGATGGAGGACGCTTCGGGGAAGTACTTCGTGGGGCAACTGACCTCGGCGATGGTATACCCATACCAGGTAATCTGGGCAAGCATCTGGTTGTCAAAGACGAAATCGTTCGAATTCTCCGCCAAGGGCAGCAGTTCCAGCAAGTGCCGGGAAAAGGCGCGATAGCCGGTGTGATACTCGGACAGCTTGGCGCCAATCAACAGATTCTCGACCAGGGTCAGAACGCGGTTGGAGACGTATTTCCAGATGGGCATGCCGCCCTTAAGGGCATAGTTGCCGAGGATGCGCGAGCCGAGCACGCAGTGATAGAGGCCGTTGCCGATCAGGGACGCCATGGCCGGGATCAGCAGGGGCGTGTACTGGTAGTCCGGGTGCACCATGATCACGATGTCGGCGCCCTGCTCGAGAGCCAGTCGATAGCAGGTCTTCTGGTTGGCGCCGTAGCCGAGGTTCCGGGGATGCGTATGGACGAGAGTGTGCGGCAGGGTTCTGGCGATGCTGGTGGTTTGGTCCGTGCTGGCATCGTCTACGACGATCACCTGGTCCACGACCTCCTGGGCCATCACCTCCTCATACGTCCGGCACAACGTCTCGGCGGCGTTGTACGCGGGCATGATCACGACGACTTTCTGATTTTTGAACATGGTCTTGATTTACAATTCGCAACTTACGATTTACGATCTTCGCCATTACACCGGCGCCGCCGGAATCATAAATCGTAAACTGCGAGCAGTAAATTGGAAATGCGAAGCTCATCTTGGGGGCGGGAAGGGTTGCTTACGCCGGTGGCCGTTCCGGGCGAGGCGGGAGCGGGGACATTGACGCCCCGGATGGAGCGCTGGACCCACGCGTTCCTGGCGCTGGGTGTGCTCGGACGATCCGTGCGCTACTTCCTTCGATTCCCGCTGTCGGGAGATGAGCCTTATGTCTGTGTCAACTTCTTCCGCCGAGGCTATCTCGATCTGCTCCGGCCGCTGGACTACCATCAGGTGGGGCCGTACCTGTGGCTGTGGATGCAGAAGACGGCCGTCAATCTCTTTGGTTTCAACGAGTTGTCGCTTCGTTTGCCAGCATTCCTCAGCAGCCTTCTAAGTCTGCTGCTGTTTTACCATCTGGTTCGGCGGCTGATCGCAGGGCCCGCGCGCGTAGTCGCGGTCGCGTTTTTCGCGGTGGGCTACCCCTGCCTGCGCTATGCGGCCGAGGCCAAGCTCTATTCGTTCGATCTCTTCGCGTGCCTGCTTCTGGTGGTTCTGTTGGTCGAATGGTTGCATCACCCCGCTAGCCGCAAATGGCCGATCGCAATGGCCGTTTGGGCCCCTTTGGCGATGGGATTGTCCTACGCGGCGGTCTTCAGTGCGGCAGCGATCAGCCTGCTGCTTCTGGGGATGATCCTGCGCCGTCGGCTGCCCGGGGCCTGGAAGATGTGGCTGGTCTACAGCGCCGGCGTCGTCTTGGGGACGGCCTTGACCTTCCTGCTGACCGCCCGAGGTCAAATGGCTGCGGACCAGAGCTTCCAGACCGAAGCCTATGGTCTGCTCGGTGCCTTTCCGCCGCTCGACTCCGTCGGTGCGTTTGTCCAATGGATGGTCCTGACGCACACGGGGTCTTTTTTTGCCCACCCCGCCGGCGGTGAAAGCGGCGGCAGTGCCTTGACAGTCCTTCTGTGTCTTGTCGGTGCCGTGGTCTTTCTCCGCGGCGGGGAGGTCGTGCCGCCGCTGTTGCTGGCAATGCCTCTGACGTTGCATCTGCTCGCGGCCGTAATGAAACGGTATCCCTACGGCACCCACGTCAAATTCTCCATGCACGTCGCCCCAATGATCTACATCCTGTTGTCTGTTGGCATCGTGGCCCTGCTTGGCCTGGACCTGCGAAAGGGCAAGACCGCCTGCTTTGTGCGAAACCTCCGGATCGTTCTCATCATAGCGGCGGCTCTCGGCCTCGCGTTCATCACCCGCGACCTGTCCCATCCCTACAGGAAAAGAGCCGATCTGCAGGCCCGCGCCTTTGCCCAATGGTTCTGGCCCAGCGCCGGCTTTGAGGATCGGGCCGTGGACATCAAGGAT
>JAMCWO010000078.1:5813-20835 GCA_023481165.1 Planctomycetota bacterium
GTCGCCCACGGGACCGGGCACGACCTGAGCGCGTCGGCCATCTACCTGGCCCAGAAGTACATCTACGGCTCCCAGCCGATGCCGGCGCTGCCACGCCCCGCCGGCGTCCCAGCGCCACGTCAGAAAGTCCTGCGCTGCGTTCTCTATCGGGACACGCTCCAGGATTTCGACCAGCCGGCCTTCGAGCGCTGGCTGACCCAGATGAAGCGGACCCATCCGTATCTGGGCTGCGATGCCTATCCCGCGGTGCGCCTGGATAAGCGCGAGCGCCGTATTAGGACTCTCGATTATATCGAAGTCTACAAGTTCGACCTCTCTGCGGACAGTCAGGGTCCTGCGGCTGCCGGGGTTTCTACCTCCACCCGGTAGGAGGGAGCCGTCCATGTTCTTGGTGTTTGCGAAGAACGGTACGAGCGCCGGATCGGCGTACGAATTACCTATCGTGCACAGCAGATGGGAAATGTTTGGCACCCGTAACCACACGACTTCGATAGGGGAAGGGTTGCTCGCGCCGGTCGTCGTGCCGGGCGCGGTGGAGGTAGGGACCTTAGTGCCCTGTACGGAGCGCCGGATCTACACCTTCCTGGCGCTGAGCCGTTCCTGCCGGCGCTATGCGCCCGAAACCGGGCCCTATCCGTTCGATTTGTTCGTTTGCCGGGGTCGGTCCCGGCCGTCCTGCGCGGGGGGGACATGCGAATGAACGGCAGCACGCGGCCGGAACGCAAAAGCCGTTTCTCCCGTCCCACTGTGTGGGTGGGCGCGATCCTGCTGGCAATCATGGCAGTGACGGCGAGTTGTCTTTTCCTGGACCCGGTGGTCAGCAAGTGGCTGCAGAACCATCCCAACACCTGGCATGAGAACGCCTGGGTGGACGGATTCCGGCAA
This sequence comes from Planctomycetota bacterium, assembly GCA_023481165.1. Taxonomy (GTDB): domain Bacteria; phylum Planctomycetota; class Phycisphaerae; order Sedimentisphaerales; family Anaerobacaceae; genus PLanc-01. The sequence goes on from JAMCWO010000078.1 coordinate 6,699, forward strand.
TTGGGCCGGGCGGGCGTGCCGATCTGCCTGGTAGCGTTTTGGAGTTGCCTGACGAACAAATGGCGACCCGCCTTTGTCGTCGCCCTGGCCATGATTCTGGTCGGGGTGAGTGTGTGCCCGCTCAAGGCTCTCACGCGCAGAGCGCGGCCGAGCCAGATCTTGGCGGTCGTACCCGGGCAGTCGTTGCCGGAGGTTCCCTGGCAGAAGAAGGCCTCTTTTCCCTCCGGCGATGCAGCGGTCGCCTTTGCCGGCGCCGCGGCCCTATCGTTGTCCTGGGGCCGACCCTGGACCCTCGCCCTTTTCGCGGCCGCTGGGGTTATTGGCGTGCTTCGGGTCACCGCCTTTGCCCACTATCCGTCGGATGTCATGGCCGGGGCGATCATCGGTATCTTGTGCGGGGTGCTGGCCGCGTGGTGGGCGGCACGCTGGCGCCCGGCGGGCCAGTTCCGGGTGGAGCGAAAGTGGCGGCTCGCTGCCGCTGTCGTGTTGATCTTCGTCCTGCCTCTTATCGGCCCCTACCTGGGCATGAGGTCATCGCTGCAGATCTTTCTCCGACTCTACGGGGTCCCGCTGGCGGCCGTGACGCTGGCCTGGCTTGCCGTCGTCCGATGGCGCGCACGGAGGTCGGAGTTGAAGAGAATGGAGACTTGATCGTGGTCGCGCGATTGGGGCGGCGCTGGTTTGGGGGCTGGTTGGCTGGGCAGTGAGGACCGCGGTCCTTTCCAAGGCAGGCGAAACGTGCTTGACAATGGATGCTAAGAGGAGCTAAGTTGACCCCATGAAAACGCCAACAAGCATCCGAGAACTAGGCTGGCTGGACCGGACCGGCGCCAAAGTCTGCAGTCTGGCCGGGTATCCACGATACCGACGAGAGTGCCTGCGCGGCGTTGTGCCTGTACGTGGGGAAGCGTCCACGGCCCAAACCCAAGAGGAACTGAACCAACGGATGTCGGGCTATCCTCGAAATCACGTCTATCGGATCGTTCACGGACGCATCGTCCCCGGCTTCCGGCTGTATGAGAGGCTGCGGATCGTCACGCGAATCTATCCCGACCCCATCCATAGCTTCCTCGACATCGGTTGTTGTCGGGGTTTCTACGTGTTGGATGCGGCCCTGCGTCTGGGCTGTCCGCGTGCGGTCGGGATCGATGTTCACGAACCTTTCATCACGACGGCGCGGGACGCGGCCCAGTACCTTCGCGTGCCGGGGGCGGCCTTCCACTACGCCTCGTTGGAGGATGTGAGCGGCACGCCGCAGGAGTTCGGCGGGCCGTTCCAGGTCGTGATGCTCATTGGGACCTACCACTACCTGTACTGGGGCAGTTCTCTCTGCTCGACCGCCTACCACAGTCATGAGGAGATTCTCCGGCGGCTGGCCTCGATCTGCACGCACCAACTGATTATCTCCGCCCGTTTTACGATGGACCGTCTTCCCCGGGACATCCAGACCACGCGCCCGGAGGGGCACGGCAACGAGACCTACACGGTGGAAGCCTTCTTGCAGAGCGCCGAGAAATTCTTCCACACGCACCACGCCGGGTACTTGGGGGTCTATCCTCTGTTTGTGATGACTAAGCGCACGTAGACGCGTCTGGCCGCACAGGTTCTGCCGCGTTGAGGACCGCCGGGTCGGGCCATCAATCCCGGCAGGATTCGTGCGGAATTGGTTGGCGGCAGCGGGCCCGGTATCTACAATGCAGGGATGCTTTATGTGGGCTTGTCCATCCTGGTCCTGCTCAATCTGTTCGCGCTGCTGCTGATTCTGTTCGGTCTGCCCGGCAACTGGCTGATGGTGCTTTCGACATCGCTGTTCGCGTGGTGGACGTGGGATCGAGGGGTATTCTCCGGCTGGACCCTGATTGCGATTGCGGTTCTCGCGGCGCTGGGCGAGTTGATTGAATTCCTGGGCGGCTTGGTTGGGGCGCGCCGGGCCGGAGCAAGCTGGAGGGCTTCCCTGGCGGGCATCCTCGGCGCCATGCTCGGCGCCCTCGGCGGGACGATCCTGCTCCCTATGCCGGTAATCGGCACGATCGTCGGCGCCTGCGTCGGGGTGGGCGTGGCCGTCTGGCTGGTCGAGACCTCCCGCGGGGAGCATACGGATCTTTCGTTGCGACGGGCCGTCGGAGCTGGCATGGGCGAGCTCATCGGTATTCTGAGCAAGTTTGCCATTGGTGTCGCGATTTGGCTTACGATTGCGGTCGCCGCCTTCTGGCCGTGAGGCAGAACGTCTGCCGAAAGTCCGGCGTATAGTACGCAGAAGCACACGCAGAGCAAGTCATGACGAAGCTTCAGGTGAGGAGTAGTGCGATGACGCTTTATATAACGGAAAACTGCAGAACGTGTTCGGACATCCGCGCAGCGCTGGAGGCTACCGCGATCGCCCACGAAACAGTGGTGGTCCCATCGGAGGGGTGGTCCGGGCGGGTGCCGGAAGGGACCGAGCCGCCCGTGCTGGTCGATGATGAGAAGGTGATCCAGGGCGATGCCGATGTTGTTGCGTACATCGAGCATCTCCGGGCGTTTGAGGCGGATTGGCTGAAGTATCAAAGCGACGCGTGTTACACCGATTGACTGGATGGGCAGTAGCGGTTGGCAGGTGCTGTGGAATCGGACAATAGACGACTGTTCTTGCCTGTGAGCCGGGAGGACCTACGACTGTTCTTGCCTGTGAGCCGGGAGGACCTGCGTCGCCGCGGCTGGGAGCAGGCGGATGTGATCTTGGTTACGGGCGATGCGTACGTGGACCATCCGTCCTTCGGCGTGGCGCTGATCGGCCGTTGGCTCGAAAAGTTGGGCTATCGCGTGGCTGTTCTGGCCCAGCCGGGCTGGCGCAGCGCAGAGTCTTTTCGTGCCCTTGGCGCGCCGCGGCTGTTTTGGGGGATCACGTCCGGCTGCATCGACTCGCGTCTGAACGACTATGCCTCGTTGGGCCATCGTCGGCAGGCGGACGTCTACAGCCCTGACGGTGTCACAGACCTGCGCCCCGCTCGACCTTTGCTGACCTACGCGGCCCGCGCGCGCGAAGCGTATCCACAGGTGCCGATCGTCTTGGGTGGCTTGGAGGCCAGTCTGCGGCGGCTGGTTCACTACGATTACGTCTCCGACAAGCTGATGCGGTCGGTGCTGGCGGATGCCAAGGCGGATCTGCTCGTTCACGGGATGGGAGAGTTGGCGGTCGCCGAGATCGCCCGGCGCTTGAATCGGGGAGAACCGACCGGCAAGATGACCGATATCGCCGGCACGGCGTACATGGCGACGCGCGACCGACCGGTACCGGCGAATGCCGTGCGTTTGCCTTCGTTGACCGAACAAAGCCAAAACAAGGATTTGGTCCTGACGGCCCACCAGCAGTATCAGCGCGTTTGTAGTGTGCCCGTAAGGGCATTTGAAGAAACGCCTGACGGCGTCACTACAAACCTGCTTGGGGCTGCCGCAGGCAAAGCAGTCGCGCAGGACCAGGATCCCGGCACGGTTGTTGTGCTGCCGCCTGCCCGGCCTTTGACTTCGGCCGAGCTGGACGCTCTCTACGATCTGCCGTTCACACGGCAGTGGCATCCGCAGTACACGAGCGCGGGGGGAATTGCGGCCTTGGAGCCGGTGGAATTCTCGATCACCACGCACCGCGGCTGCTACGGCGGCTGCTCCTTCTGTTCGATCTACTTTCACCAGGGCAAAGAGATCACCTCCCGCAGCCTCGAGTCGCTGTTGGCCGAAGCGAACAAGCTGAGCTGCGCTCCGCGTTTTCGCGGCACCATCAGCGACATCGGCGGGCCGACGGCCAACATGTACGGCACGAACTGCACTGCCGAGCACATGTGCACGCGGCCAAGTTGCGTCTTCCCTTCGCCGTGCCGGAAGCTGAGCCTCGATTGCGGGCCGCTCCTGGAGATGATGGAGGCGTTCGTCCGGTGGAAGGGGGATTCGTGCGGTAAGAGAAACGTCTATGTGGCTTCGGGCATTCGTCACGACCTCGCCTTGCACAGCCGGGAGTACCTCGATCTGCTGGTCAAGCACTTCGTAGGCGGGCATTTGAAAGTCGCGCCCGAGCACTACTGCGACCAGGTTCTGCGGCTGATGGGAAAGCCCTCGTTCGAGCTGTTCGAGGACTTCGAGAGCCGGTTTGAGGCGGCCTGCCGGCGTGCCGGTCGCGAGTACTACCTCGTGCCGTACTTCATCAGCGCTCATCCCGGCTGCACGCTCGAGCACGCCGCGAAGCTCACGGACTATCTCGTCTCCCGGTCGTGGCAACCCCGGCAGGTACAGGATTTCGTCCCCGTGCCGCTGACCGCCTCGACGGCCATGTACGTCGCAGGCCGAGATCCGCGCGGCCACGAGCTGCACGTCCCCAGCGGCCGGCGCGAGAAGCGGCTCCAGGCGGCGCTGCTTCAGTACTACCATGAGCCCAACGCCAAGCTCATCACCGAGCATCTCCAATCGAGTGGTCATCAAAACTTGCTCAGGAATCTGCGGCGAATATGGTCCGGAAATCGTCGGCGGGGGAGAAGATGAGCGCCTCGGCCAAAGACAAACTGGGAATCTGGGGAGAAATCCCTTGTGTTGCAGGTCGGCCGGGGTATTACCAGAAGCCCTCTTGGCTGCGGGGTGGCGGTCCAGGGAAGGACCGGCAGACAGCCGCGACGCCCGGGAAGGAACTGGTTGTATGTCCTTAGCAATGCTCTCCGAGGGGGGGATCGCGGACTGGGCGGGGCCGGTAGGCTCGGTCATCCACCACAGTCTGCTCCTGTTTGCGGTCATCAATCCGATCGGCAACATTCCGGTGTACGTCGATTTGACCCGCGAGTTGGAGAAGCGGGAGCGGGCCCGCGTCATGAATCTGGCCGTCCTCATTGCGTTCTCCGTCGTTGTCGTCTTCGCCCTCATTGGGGACTGGAGCCTGTCCTACCTGTTCAACGTGAACGTCTCCGAACTGGAGATCGCCGGCGGGATCCTGCTGTTCATCGTGGCCTTGCGGGGCATCCTGGCCTATGGAGCGGCCTACGAGCACCCGAAGGACCGCGTCATGGTGGCGGTGTTTCCCATTGCTTTCCCCATCATGGTCGGCCCGGGCGCTTTGACCATCACGATCATTACGACCCAGGCCATCGGGCAGATCCCGATGATCTTCACGGCAGTTGTCGCCTTTGCGATCGTGTTCCTGATCGCCCGCAACGCGCATCGCCTGATGCGCCTGATCGGCCCTTACGCCGGCACGATGGTCGCCAAGCTGCTCTACATCTTCCTGGCGGCCAAAGCTGTCGGCATGGTCCTCGAGGGGGTCGGTACCTTTCTCCGGCAGATCTTCCCGCACGTGCAGCCTCTGCCGTAGCATGCATCTACATTGCGGCGGCTCGTGCTTGCCAGGCTTGCCTTACTTGTCTTTCTTCGGCTACTTGGCTCCCTGGGATTTCCCGACTTTCTGCTCGTCGGGCCGGATGGGTGTCGGGGCGCCTCTGACCTGCATTTCCACTGAATAGAGCGAGGTCCGGGCTGTAATGAAGAGGGTGCTGTTGTCCTCGCCGGCGAAGGTGACGTTGGCCGGTTGTTCGGGGACCTGAATCTCCTCGATCTTCTTGCCGTCCTTATTGTAGATGGCAACGACCTGGCTCGTCAGGTAGACGTTGCCCTTATTGTCGATCGTCATCCCGTCCGAGCCCTCGGAGGCGAACAGTTGCTTTTTGCCGAGCGTGCCAGTCGGGCTGATCTGGTAGGAGTAGGTTTTCCCGGCCCCGGCGTCGGCGACGTAGAGGGTTGTGCCGTCGGGCGTGCCGATCAGGCCGTTCGGGCGGACCATGTCGCTGATGACGCGGACGATGGTCCTATGGTCGGGCGTCAGGTAGAAGACATATTCGCCGGCTTGCTCCATGCCCTCCCGTTTGCCGTAGCGGGGATCACTGAAGTACACGCCGCCCCTGGGATCGACCCAGAGGTCATTGGGGCTGTTGAACTTCTTGCCCCTGTACTTGTCCGCGAGCACCGTGATTTCGCCCTTGGGCGAGATGGACACCAGCCGGCGGGCCTCGCCCTGGCAGGCGAGCAGATTGCCGTCCTTGTCGAAGTACAGCCCGTTGGCGCCGCCGGAATTGTCGAGGAACACATGGGGCGTGCCATCGAGCGACCATTTGATGATGCGGTTGCTCGGGATGTCGCTGAAGTAAACGTTGCCCACGGCATCGCCGGCGGGGCCCTCCGTGAATTGGAAATCGTTCACCACTTTCTTCACTTCGGCCCCGGGGGCCACCAGGCTCTTACCCCCGGCCGCTTCCTTCTTCGCCGGCTTGTTCTCCTGGACCTTCTCCTTGGTCCCGCCGGTGGTGCAAAGCATCAGAACCGCCAACAATGAGAGGCATCCAGCTTTGAGCTTCATGGCCATTCCTTTCTCTTGCTTAGATTAACGGTTGTTGCCATTCTACCATTCTGCTTTCCAGGTTTCAGCAGCTACCCCGCCTCATAAGAATTCTCCTCTTGCGCTCGGCGTCATCGCATTGGCGTGGGTTTCTGGGTGCCCACCGGCCTTCTGCGGGAGAGTCTACCTGCCCGCCCATCCCAGGGCAAGTCCTCGGACCGGCCGCCGGCGGATTGTGTCCCCGAAATTGGGTCTCATCCCGATATTGACGGTTGGCCGGTCATGGATATGTGACCTTGATCTTGGCCACGTAGATGCTTGTCTTGCCCTCGTGGCTGGAGTAGTAGCTCAGATAGAGCAGGTTGTTGTGCCAGAGGAGGCCCGGATAGCTGGTGTCGCCGCCGCTGGGAAGCTTCAGGAGCTTGGTCATCTTGTGCTCGGTCATGTCGAGGTAGCACAGGGCGGTGTGGGCGCCGCCCTGATGCATCCGGCCGGCCGCGAGCCAACGACCGGTGGGTAGTTGGATCAAGTTCGGGCCGCCGAAGCCGTTGAACTCGGGGCCGAGATCGTGCCACTGCCACTGCGTGTAGCCGCCCCGGCTGACGCCGAGCACGGCACTGTAAGGCTGATCGCCTTGCTTGTCCCGCCGGACCAGGGCGTAGCAGATGCCGGAGCGGTCGAACCGCAGTGTGGTCTCATTCGGCCAGCCGACGCCATAGAGCTTGGGGACCAACGTCTTGTACGTGAGCCCATCGTCACTCGTGAGCAGATCGATGTCGGGCGGATCTTGGGAAGCGGGATACGACACGCCGTAGGCTTTGCCTTCGTGCCAGGTCACGCACCAGAGCCACCGGCCCGGCTCAACGACGATCTGTGGTTGGGTCCAGTCGGTGCCGTCTTTGGAGAAGGCGGCAAAGGAGCCGGTTGGAGCGCTTTCACCATCCTTCTTTCTCGGGGCGACCCCGCCCAGCAGCATCAGCCGGTTGTCGGGCGTGACGGACAGGTGCGCATCCCGCAAGTCGTAGCCATCGAATGCGATCAGTCCGGTTGAGGTCCACGCATCCGCATCCTTTGAGCATAGGACACGAATCTTGCCATCCGTCGAGACGTGGCCCCGGCCTTCGCGGAAAGCACAGTAGAACTGGTCATTCCAACGAGCCAGGTCGGTGAAGGCATTGTGTGGCGCCTGGTCCCAGATCTTTTTGACGCTGAGCAACTCGACCTGGGGAGGCACGGCGCCCGACGCAAGGACTGCTTGCAGAACGATGACTCCAACGAATGTCAGTCTCGTCTCCACGCTTGATCCCTTTCATTCCGACCTGGGTGCCATGTCCACGCTTGCGTGGACATGCCCTATCGACAGAAAACGCATGCCTACGCAAGCGTAGGTGTGGCGCCCGGCGAGCTGGATCCCGTTTCGAATTTCAGATTCTCCTCAATAGGCTCCTTTGACGCGGGTCTTGACGGCGTAGAGCGAGTCGCTCGCAGTGACAAAGAGCGTGTCGCGGTTCTTGCCGCCGAAGCAGACGTTCGCCGTCCAACCCTTGTCGATGGCAATATGGTCGATCTGCTTGCCCTCGGGGTTGAAGACGGTGACTCCTTTGCCGGTCAGGTAGAGGTTGCCCTCCTTGTCCATCGTCATGCCGTCGGAACCCATCGAGCAAAAGAGCGTCTTGTCGGAAAGTGTCCCATCCGCGTCGATCTTATAGCGGTATGTCTTGCGGGCGCCGATATCGGCGACGTACAGAAGCTTGCCGTCCGGCGTGCCGCGGATGCCGTTCGGTTGCGTCAGGTCGGTGGTTACGCGGACCGGCTGGGTGGCGCCGGGGGCGAGGTAATAGACATGCTGGCCGTCCTGCTGCATGGCGGGGTCGCGGGTCCAGTAGTCCCGCTTATAGAGCGGATCGGTGAAGTAGATGCCGCCATTGGGAGCGATCCAGAGGTCGTTGGGCCCGTTGAGCAGCTTGCCCTGGTAGTTCTTGACGACCACCGTGACTTTGCCCTGCGGGTCGATCTTCCAGAGCTCGTTGTTCATATCGGCGCAGGTCCACAGGTTGCCCTGCTTGTCGAAGAACATGCCATTGGACCGGCCGGCGGGCTTCATGAAGTCTGTCAGCTTGCCGTCCACGGACCATTTGCAGATCCGGTCGTTCGGCTGATCGGTGAAGAACACATTGCCCTCCGCATCGGCGGCAGGGCCTTCGGTGAACTTGAAACCGCCCGAGAGCAGGGTGGCCTTCTGGCCCGGGGCGACCACGCCGGCTGATTTGCTTTGTCCTGAGACTTTCACCAGCTCGATCCCTTCATTCTTGCCGAGGTTGCGGGAGTACTGCCGGTCCTTGGGGTTGTTCCAGTGCTCGTGGACGCCGAGGCTGGCTAAGCGTTTCGTGGCCGTCGCGTGATCCGGATCGTAGAACGTGGCGGACGGCGGATTGTCGGCCAAAGCCGCTTCATGGAGATAGTCGTCGGTCCCCGCCATACTGGTAGCCTTCGGCAGATCGACCAGCAGGAAATCGAAGCCCACCGAGTCGATCGCCACCGGGTCCTGCGAAGCGAACAGGCTGGAGGTCCAGTCGTCGTTGAAGGGGGCGGAGGCGAACTTCCTGGGAACACGGTCATCGGTGTGCGTGCCGCAGTAGAGCCCATCGATCAAGTAGAGCACGGTCTTGCCGCCGGTGCAGGCGTGGCCCATCAGGTCCACAAGGTTGCGGTACTGCTTGGTGCCATGATTGAAGCCGCTTTTGTGCAGGTCGAGATAACCCTTCGCCGGCGGCGTGCGCACCAGCGAGCCATAGTGGTTCTTCGCGCAGAGCGTGACGCCCGCGCCATTGTGCGCCTTGAGATTGGCGAAGTTGATGAAGTACGCCGCCTCGGCGTAAGCGGTGGGCAGATAGTCCTGCTGGACGCCTTCGGGCCGGTTGCTCCAGTAGATCGGGATCGTGGAGAACTGGGCCTTGGTCCGGCCGGCGGTGCCCTGGCAATCGAGGTACTTGACGTCCGGGAACTGCTGGTGGAGTTGGTTGTAGTATTCGTTGGCAAAGAGGCACAGAGTGTCGCCGATAGTGATATCCGCCTGTTTGACGCCGACCGTTTGCGTCAATTGCTTCAGCAGGGCGGCGATCAATTGCGGCGAAGTGTTCATGTAGTCTCCCCATTCCCGTAGCACCGCGTACGTCTCACGATTGACGCATCGCCCGCCTCCGATCATGCCGACGAAATTCGCCTTGATCGCGATCTTCTCGCCGCTCTGGTACCCAACATCGCCCTTGCCATGGGTCTTGTTATAGAAGTGGAAAAGCGCATCCCACGCCTTGGCGTCGGTGGATTCACCTGTCAGCGCGCGGACGGCGCTCGACATCATCTGCGCGCAGACCGCCGGATTCGTCTGCTCATCTTCCCAGGGATGCCCATGGCCCGGCCCTTTCCAGTTGGCCGCCTCGGGGTCGTGGACCCAGACCACTCGTCCCGGATGGATGCCTTTGCCTTGGCCGATGGGGGACAGCCCCGGCTGTTCGGCGGCCGTCAGCACCTTCTCCGGCATATTCGTGAGGGCGACGACGCCGAACACGCCCGCGGCGACGAGGCAGGCGAGCGCCAGGGGCAGCCGCGACTGGCGCAAGAGTCCCTTGGCCTTGCGGAACGCCACGACCGAGCCGGCCAGGCCGATCAGCCAGGCGACAAAGCCCGAAGCCAGCGGCATGGCGAGACGCTGGCACGGGTACGTCGCCCGCGACGGCTTGGGAATCACCCGAAGGAGGAACCAGACGAGCGAGAACAGCCCCAGGACCGGCACCAGCCAGAAAAGCCAGCTTTGTTGGAGCCTCTCCACCAGAGGTGGGGTATGTTTTGCCATCCCGTCGCTCCGGCAACAGGGGTGCTGATGGTGCGAATGCATGTCTGGATGATCGTGGCTTTCATACGAGTGTGACATTTCTTACACCTCCATCGGTCGATCGTGAATCGTGAACCAACGTTGGGGGAATATTGTACCACGCCGGTGGGGTCAAGTGTTGGCTTTTCTCCGCTTGGCGGGGACGACGCCGGAGGGTTGAGGGGCGGGCAGAGCCGCCCGGCCCCGCCGGGCAAATTGGGTTCGCTCGGCACAACAGGCTCCCCCATACGCCGCCCCCCAGATGCCCCAGCCCTCGCAAGTTTGGCTTTGTTTGGCACGGTTCGCTCCGGCCAATTGGGTTTGTTTGTACAACTGGCCCCCGGCCCGGCGGCTCGCGAAGGGCGTCCCGCCGCAGGTCTGTGCCCAATCCGCAATCCGCAATCGAGGAATTGGGTTTGTTTGCCACGAACGGCCGCGTCGCCGAATTGGCTTTGTTTGTACCACGTCCCGCCAGCCCCCTCTGGCGCACATTGGGTTTGTTTGGCGTATCGTGCCCACGCGACAGCTCCGCAGGTAGTCCCGCCGGACGCGTCCCAGCCGGCGGAAGTGGCTTTGTTTTGCCGAGGCCTATAGACTGTGCTATTCACCATAAGTCCTTTCCCGCCAAGCCCTTGCCCCTCCTGGCGCCGCGCCGGGAATTGGCTTTGTTTGTACAATTGACCCCAAGCCGCCGGGCGGCTCGGCGAATTGGCTTTGTTTGGCACGGTTCGCTCCGGCCAATTGGGTTTGTTTGTACAACTGGCCCCGGGCTCGGCGGCCCGCGAAGGGTGTCCTGTTGCAGGTCCGTGCCGAATCCGCAATGTTGTCACCCCCGGCTCCGACCGGGGGCCGCAATCCGCAATCGAAGAATTGGGTTTGTTTGGCACGAACGGCCGCGCCGCCGAATTGGCTTTGTTTGTATCACGTCCCGCCAGCCCCTCTGGCGCAAATTGGGTTTGTTTGGCGCACCGTGCCCAAGTGACCGCTCTGCCGGCAGTTCCGCCGGACGCGTCCCACCCGGCGGAATTGGCTTTGTTTTGCCGAGGCCTATCGAATGTTCTATTCACCATAACTCCTTTCCCGCAAAGCACTTGCCTCTTCTTTCCCGCTGGCGGAATTGGGTTTGTTTGGCACAATTGGGTTCGTTTTGGACAATCGGCTCGGCGGGCAGGGGAGGCCGCCAAGCCCCGCCGGGCAAATTGGCTTCGTTTTGCACATTTGCTCCCTGGGGACCGGATCGGGCTCCCCCACATTGAGTTTGTTTCGCACAGTACGGCCAAGCGTGGCATCCCATTATTGTGACAAGAGGCACAAGAAGAACGGGGGTCTACAGAGCTGTCAGGAGGACAACATGCTGCGGCTGTGGTGATTCCAATGGCAGCCACCGCCGCCGGTGACCGCACTTGTATTATAGACGCTTCTCAACGCTTGTATGTTTCCCAAAAATCTAAAATCAGGCAGAAATTCCCAAAGCGGAGCCTGCCCCGCGCCGAGCTTGCGCCCGACCTGCTCGGGGGCGGGGGCAGGAGGCGGTAGGTTGTAGGCGGCCGGGACGCCAGACGCAGACAGACTGGGAACTGAGAACCGGCAACTGACAACGGCTCTTCAACCACAGATGAACGCCGATGAACGCAGGCCGGCCCGTTCGGCTGCGCTCAGGGCAGGCTCTTCGGCCGGAACCAAGGCGTTTATCGCTTTGCGGATACTAGGGGGGAGAGCGTGGATTGGTGCCGCAGACCCGCTAGAGCTTAGAATAAGGCCAGACTCCCCGGCCCCGGAGACGACGTGAGCCGTCAAAGGTCTTGCTGCGTCAAGGCCAAGCGCATCAACTCTCGCACGGCTCGGTGAACGACACTATGACACTTGCGGCATAGATCATGTAGCACCGGAGTCTTGCCGTAGCACGCGTGGTGTCTTATTGCTGCGGGGGCCGAGCAAATCTCGCACAGCGCTCCCACACGCTCGGCTTTATAGGTTCGCTTGTACCATGCACTCTTTTTCTCGGCACGGCTCTCCCGATGTGCCATATATGAGTTGTGGCCTATCGTTAGGATCTTCTTGCGATTCTTCCGATTGTACTCCCGCTGATATGCATTATGGCACTCGCGGCAACTACCCCGAAGTCCATCGTTGTTTACCTTACTGGGGCCAAACTCAGTCACCGGTTTGTACTTGCCGCACGTACTACACTTCTTTGTCTCCACTTCATCTATTCTCCAGCCTCTAACAGCCCCAACCGATTCGTCGCATCTTCAGCACATCATAGCGGGATTCCTACTACGTCACAAGCTCCAATCGCCCCTAACGCCGGCGACTGGCATAACCGGCGGCACTGCGCTACGCAACCAGTCTCAAACGTGCGTTTCTGAGGCTCTCCCGTCGTCTGAGACAGCGTATTTCGCGCGAGGGCTCCGGTTGGCCGGGTCGCGCTGCGAGACGACGTGGGCGCGTGCTTTCTGCATCGGGACAGCAGACGATAATAGTATAGAGAATCGTAGGTGGGGGCCACGCTCGACGGAGTGAAAACGGCTCTTCTGCTCAGCCGCCTGGCCCCAGGATGCGACCCCACGAAATTACCCGTGAAGCTACCAGTACTTGTACGGTACGGAGGTAAGTGTGACCGTTCCCGGACCCCCGGCGGGACTACGGAGGCGCAAGAGCTTCTCCACGGATGCTTTTGAGACTTCGCGAGTTGGGGTAGGCCCGACGGTTACGCGTACAGATTCCCACATCGTCTTTGTACGAGCCATATCATCTTTGAACTCCAGGTCGCACTCCATGTAGGGGACAACAACGCCATTCTTGAAGCGGAAATCCAGCCCCTTCTTCTCGGCGTCTGGTCCGGGATAACGAACCATTCTCCATTCTTCCTCTTGATGAAAGGTCTGGTGCTTCAATGCTGCTGAGATGTTCATGAGACGGATGGCGGCCCATCGACATTTCTTGTAGCCTCCGCATTCGGAGACATCCGCCTTGATTCCGTGATCGATGTACCCACGAATCAGCCGGTCTTGCAAAGAAGGATCATAGGAACACCTCTCGAATGCGTAGAGCTGCTTGTAAGCAAGCTCTTTCAGTAGGTCTTTCCGGAAACCGATGGCAAATCCACCGGCGGAACAATATGCTCTCCATTGGCTCAAATCGTCCTCCTTCTCGGAGAAGGAGGACACATAACCCGGGGCTTCGTACGAATCCTTCATTTCCTGCACGGCGCGTTTTAGGTCTGTCAGGTAGGCTGTTTCGTCCGGGTCTTTCGCCTTCCCAAGTAGCTCCTCCACATAGGCGGCGCCGAGTTTCACGCCGTGCCGATACTCTTCAGTATCGTTAAGGTAAAGGATATTTGTCGCCCGGATTCTGTGGGTCTTCACGATGCCAATCAGCCCTTCTGGCGTGGTGTAATGATAAAGATATTCCGACATATATCTGCGTTCCTTCACTGTGTTTGGACGTCACTGAGAATCCGGCGGCGCCATCCTCAATTGGGAGCCGAAACCAGTTAGATGCTCGGTGAACAACACGTTATGTGTGGCGTTGGAATTGAATGGCGGGTCCAGGCAGACCAAATCTACCGACTCATCGGTAATGTGCTGCCGCAGAATGTCAAGGTTGTCGCCATAGAACAGCTTGTTGTCCGCCATACATCCTGTCCTTTCCCGGCCAACCAATCCTCGGAAATTGGTGCACACAACATCATAGCCAATATGAGGGGCAGGTCAAGAAGGAGGGAATGAGGGATGCCATGCGCAGATTCCGCCTTTATATCCCTGGTCACTTGATCGAGTCTACGACACAAGGACTTCCACAGGTAAACCAGAAATATCTGATCTAATGAGTTTTGACGAACAAGTTCGGTAGCTGCTTCGTTGTAGAGAAAAGGAGGTGGACTTGGTTTTGTCCGAATCATCATCGAAATAACAAGGGAG
>JAMCWO010000102.1:0-13430 GCA_023481165.1 Planctomycetota bacterium
AGGTGACGCCGTGGGCACGGGACCGCAATGCTCGTCAACGCGGGGTCCATTGGCAATTCCGGACGAAAGACGCTCGGATCAAGCTCAAACGCTTGTACCCAGAGGTACAACTGTCATGAACCACTAGACACGTCCTTCGGGTCCATCGATTGCCGGAATATCGCCGGGCCGACGGTCTTGCTGCACAGCAACAGCGGCTCGATCACCGCCGCCGATTTCAAAGGCGAGGCCAAGATCGTGACTTCCTTCGGCTCCATCACGTGTAACACCTTCTCCGGCACGACTCTGGACGTGAAGACCGACAGCGGTCGCCTCAGTATCTCCGACGCCACCTGCCGCACGTGCCTGGCCGTCACATCCTATGGCGCGCTCGCGTGCCAGCGCGTCAAAGGCGACACTGTCAAGTTGCGGTCGGGCAGCGGTGGTCTGGACCTGGCCGCGGTCGAGGCGCCGGCCCTGGACATCTCCACGTCGTTCGGCAGTGTTAAAGCTCGGGAGATCACTACGTCGAAACTGACGGCCAACTCGGGCAGCGGCAGTATCAACATCGTCTGCACGCCCGCGACGGCGGCCGATCTGACCGCCGAGGTGAAGAGCTCCTTTGGCAGTATCGATTTCACGGCCCCGCCGCGTTTTTCCGGCCAAGTGGACCTGCGCACCGACTTCGGCTCGATCCACACCGGCCTGCCCGTCACGGTTAGCGGCAACTTTGACAAGAAGAAGATCGTCGGGACCGTGGGCGAGGGCAAGGGTCTCCTCCGCCTGCAAACCGGCAGCGGCTCCCTAGACCTGAAGTAGGGGCGAAAAACCGTTCGTCCGTGCGGCAAACAATCATTCACCCGCATCGGCGACGAATCATGTGCCCCGGCAAAGAGGCGGCATTTTCCCCTTTTCAGGTGCTCTGCTATCGTTTTACAATGGGACCGCCAATCGGAGTGACGAATGAACGCGTACGGACATCTGCGCACCGTGGAATGGTGGGAGCGTGATGAAGGCTGCATGGGGCCGCTCGGGGCGACCTGGCTGCCCACGGAGCAGGCGTGGAATTTTGCCTTATACTCCCGGTATGCGACGGGCGTGACGCTGCTGTTGTACAGCGCGAAAGATTTCGTCGAGCCGACCTTTCAACTCCGGCTTAATCCCCTCCGGAACAAGACCGGGCGCATCTGGCACTGTTTTGTGCCGCAAAAGGCGGCGCCCACCGCGCGGTACTACGCATACCGGGTGCAAGGCCCGTGGGACCCCGGACTGGGACATCGGTTCGACACGCAGAAGGTCCTGTTCGATCCCTTCGCCGCACAGGTATTTTTCCCGCCGGACTTTTCCCGCGCCGCCGCCCGGCAGCCGGGCCCCAATGACGGGCACGCGGTACTCGGCGTGCTGCCGCGCCGCGGGCCGAAGCTCGACGGGGACACAGCCCCGCCGCGTCATACGCACGACACGGTCGTCTACGAACTGCACGTCAAAGGGTTCACCGCCCGCCCCAATTCCGGCGTGGCACCGAAGAAACGCGGCACGTTTCTCGGACTGATCGAGAAGATTCCGTATCTCAAGGAACTGGGGATCACGGTGGTGGAGTTGCTGCCCGTGCAACAGTTCGACCCGCAAGAAGGCAACTACTGGGGTTATATGCCGCTGAGCTTCTTCACGCCGCACCAGGGCTACGCCGTCCGCGATGCCGTGGCGGAGTTTCGCCGGATGGTCCGGGCCTTCCACAAGGCGGGAATCGAGGTCTGGCTGGACGTCGTTTACAACCACACCTGCGAAAACGATGAGACGGGGCCGACGTACTCGTACCGGGGCATTGACAACCGCAGTTACTATTTGCTCGACTCGACAGGGCATTACCAGGACCACAGCCAATGCGGCAATACCCTTTGCTGTGCTCACCCCAATGTCCGCATCCTGGTCCTGCGCAGCCTGCAATATTGGGCCCAGCACATGGGCGTGGACGGGTTTCGCTTCGACCTGGCTTCGGTATTCACGCGCGACCAAAGCGGTAAGGTCGATACCGATGCGCCTCCCCTCGTCACGGAGATCAGCGCGTTGGCGGTGCCGCTGGACCTGCGCCTGGTGGCCGAATCGTGGGATGTCAATGCGTTTCTGCTGGGCCGGAGCTTCCCCGGCCTGACGTGGCGGCAGTGGAACGGACAGTTCCGCGACGACCTGCGGTCGTTTGTCCGAGGCGATGCCCATATGATCGGCGCGTTGATGCGGCGCCTGTACGGGAGCGACGACCTGTTCCCGGACGGCCCGGGCGATGTGTACCGGCCGTACCAGAGCGTCAATTTCGTGACCGCCCACGACGGCTTTTGCCTCTACGATCTCGTCGCCTACAATCGAAAACACAACGAGGCCAACGGCCACGAAAATCGGGATGGCGTGGACGACAACCGGAGTTGGAACTGCGGTTGGGAAGGTGACGAGGGTGTCGCGGCCGAGGTGCTGGCGCTGCGTTACCGGCAGATCCGGAACTTCTTCACGCTGCTGATGCTAGCCAACGGCACGCCGATGTTCTGCGCCGGCGACGAGTTCTGCCACACGCAGGGCGGCAACAACAACCCGTACAACCAGGACAACGAGACCACGTGGCTGGACTGGTCGCGGCTGGACCGGCATCGGGACATGTTCCGCTTCTTCCGGCGGATGATCGCGCTGCGCAAGAGCCGGCGGTCCCTCGGCCGCAGCCGGTACTGGCGGGAAGATGTCCATTGGTACGGCCCGCAAGGACCGGTGGATTTCGGCTCGGAGTCACGCTGTGTGGCATACGGTCTGACGGGTAAACGCTTCGACGAAAGTGACCTGTACGTGATGGTCAACGCCTCCGCGGAGCCGGCAGGTTTTCATATCCAGGAGGGCAGCGCCGGCGATTGGCAACGCCTTGTGGACACCAACCGTGCCAGCCCGGAGGATATTGCCGAACCCGGCGGCGCAGGGCCGGTAGAATCGCTCGACTACGAAGTCGGGCCCCGCTCCGTAGCTGTGTTGGAAGGGAGAATCCCGAAGCCCAAATGAACGGGCGATTTCCCTCTGTTCCGGTGAACCGTGCAGACAGGATTTCGAGTGAACAAAGGCGGTGTCCGGGCCGTGTATATCAGCAGGAGAAAGCGAAGTGTCGGCTGCATGCATGCGGAGAAGACAGATTCATCGAGAAGTGAGTACAAGGCAGGCAGACTCGATCTTCCGCCGCATCCGTACGTGCATCATTTGGTTGAGGTCAATCGGAGCAGAAAGACCTGATGACTGACGTATTCCATCATCGTCTGGGAGCAGGACGCGAAGAGAGGGCAGCGCCTTCAAGCTGGATGCCCCGGCTCGGACAGTACGGGTTGGCCTTGCTCCTCGTGGCGCTGGGAGCGGCGGCACGCTGGGCGCTGATGCGCCTGGTGGGGCCGGAACTGCCCCTGTACATCACCTTTTATCCGGCCGTGATGCTCGCGGCGCTGATCGCGGGCGTGCGGCCGGGCCTCCTGGCCACGGTGGCCGCCGCGTTGTTCATGGACTACTGGATCCTGCCGCCGCGTGGAGAATTCGGGATCGAACGACTCGCGGATGGTGTCGGTCTGGCCATCTTTCTCTTGATGGGGGCCTTCACGAGCGTTGTGGCAGGACTCTACCGGCGCACCCGCGGCCACTTGGAGGAACTGGTGGCGGCACGGACGGCGGCCCTGCACCAGGCCAACGAGCAGCTCCAACAGGAGATCGCCGAGCGCCAGCAGGCCCAGGAGGCCCGGGCGCAGTTGGCGGCGATCGTGGAATCTTCCGACGATGCCATCATTTCCAAGGACTTGGACGGCGTCATCCGCACCTGGAATGCCGGAGCGGAACGGCTCCTGGGGTACAAGGCCGAAGAGATCATTGGCCAGCCGATTACCCGTCTGCTGCCCCCGGAACGAAAGGACGAGGAAGCCGAGATCCTCCGGCGTTTGCGGCATGGGGAGTACGTCGAGCATTTCGAGACGGTCCGCGTCGCCAAGGACGGCCGGCACGTAGAGGTTTCGGCCTCGATCTCTCCGCTACGGGACGCCACCGGGAACCTGGTCGGGGCCTCCAAGATTCTCCGCGACATCACCAAGCTCAAGCAGGCCCAAGAGGCTCTGCGCCGGGTCAACGAACAGCTTCAGGAACAGGCGGAGGAATTGGCCGCGACCAACAAGGACCTGGAGCAGTTCGCCTACGTGGCCTCGCACGATTTGCAGGAACCGCTGCGCGCCGTGGGGGGATTCGTAACGCTCCTGCAGCAGCGATACCAGGGCAAGCTCGATGAGAAGGCCGACAACTACATCAACGCCGCCGTCGATGGCGTCACGCGCATGCAGGCGCTCATCAACGGCCTGCTGGAGTACTCCCGCGTGGGCACGCGCGGCAACGTGCCGGCCCCCGTTGCCGCCGGTGCAGCGCTGCAAGAGGCCCTGGAGAATCTCCAAATGCTGATTCGGGAATCCGGCGCGCTCATCACGGCGGACCCGTTGCCGACCGTCCGGGCCGACGCCAATCAACTGACGCACGTCTTCCAGAACCTGATTGCCAACGCGATCAAGTTCCGAGCCGAGCGGACGCCGGAGATCCAGGTGGGCTCCCGGCGCCAAGACGGGGCGTGGCTCCTCTGGGTGCGGGATAACGGCATCGGCATCGAGCCCCAATACCGCGAGCGAATTTTCACGATCTTCCAGCGTCTCCATACACGGACCCAATACCCCGGCACCGGCATCGGCCTGTCGATCTGCAAGCGGATCGTCGAGCGCCACGGGGGCAGAATCTGGGTCGAATCGCAGCCGGGCCAGGGATCGACTTTTCACTTCACCTTGCCTGATAAGGGAGAACCCCATGAATCGTCCTCTGAGAGAGAGACCCATTGAGATTCTGCTAGTGGAAGACAGCCCCAGCGATGCCCAGTTAGCCATCGAGGCCCTGCAATCCGCCAAGATCGCCAACCGCCTCAGCCACGTCGAGGATGGCGTTCAGGCCATGCAGTTTCTGCGGCGCGAGGGGCCGTACCGCGAAGCGCCGCGGCCGGACCTGATCCTGCTGGACCTGAACCTGCCGCGCAAAGACGGGCGCGAGGTGCTCGAAGAGTTGAAAGAGGACCCGCAGCTCAAGCGGATTCCGGTCGTGGTGCTAACGACCTCGCGGGCCGAGCAGGATGTGCTGCGCTCGTATGCCCTGCACGCCAATTGCTATATCACCAAGCCGGTTGATTTCACGCAGTTCATGGAAGTGGTGAAATCGATCGAGCATTTCTGGCTGGCCGTCGTAACACTGCCCAGGGAATGAAACGATAGGATACCGATGAGCAAAGACATCGTCCGAGTGTTGCTGGTGGAGGATAGCCCTTCCGATGCGCGGCTGTTGTGCGAGTCTCTCGAAGACTATCCGCAGCAAAGGTTCGGGGTAGAGCGGGCGGAGCGTCTCGATGAGGCGCTGGTCCTGCTGGCCCGGACCCCCTTCGACGTGGTCCTGCTGGACCTGAATCTGCCCGACAGCCGCGGCATGGAGACTTGCGCGCGCATGTCCCGTGCGGCGGGGCAGGTGCCGGTCCTCATTCTGACCGGAGCCGATGACGAAACGATTGCGGCCCAGGCGATGCGACTGGGGATCCAGGACTACCTGGTCAAGAGCCAGGCGTATGGCAGTGTGATCGGCCGGACGATCCGCTATGCCGTCGAGCGCGGTCAGGCCCAAGAGGCTCTGCACCAGGCCAATGCGCGGCTCCAGGACCAGGCGGAGGAGTTGCAGAGCCAGGCCGAGGAACTGCGCACGCAAGCCGAGGAGCTGCGCGTGCAAACGGAGGAATTGGCCGGCGTCAACGCCACGCTGCGCGAGAGCGAAGGGCGGTATCGCTCGTTGTTTGAGAACATGCTGGACGGATACGCCTACTGCCGGATGCTCTTTGACGCTCAGGCCCGTCCGGCGGATTTCATCTATCTCAATATCAACGAGGCCTTCACCAGGTTGACCGGCCTGAAAGATGTCATCGGCAAGAAGGTGACGGAAGTCATTCCGGAAATTCGCCGGTCGCATCCGGAGCTGCTGGAGATCTATGGCCGGGTCGCGGCAACGGGTCTGCCCGAGAGATTCGAGATGGAGTTCAAGCCTTTGGGAATCTGGCTTTGGGTCTCCGTCTACAGTTCGCACCCGGGCTACTTCACGGCTGTCTTCGACAACATCACCGAGCGCAAGCGCGCCGAAGCAGAACGGCAACAACTCAACGAGAAGCTGGAGCAGCGTGTCGCCCGGCGGACGGCCGAGCTGCTGCAGCGGACCCGGCAGCTTCAGAAGTTGACGCTGGAGCTCTCGGAGACCGAAGATCGCGAGCGCCAGCGCATGGCGGAGATCCTCCACGATGATTTGCAGCAGGTGCTGGCGGCGGCGAAGTTCCACGTGAGCCTGATGCGAAACCGGGTCAAGTATGATGCCGCGCTCCAGGCGACCGCCACCCAGATCGATCAGATGCTCAAAGACGCGATCGAGAAATCCCGCAATCTGTCGCATGAGCTGAGCCCCGCCGTGATGCACCACGGCGATCTCGCCGAGACTCTCCGCTGGCTGGCGAACCAGGTACGGACCAAGTACGGCCTGGTGGTGCATGCGCACACGCAGGGTCAGATGTATCTGCAATCCGAGGCGCTCCAAGGTTTTTTTTACAAGGCCGCCCAGGAGTTGCTTTTCAATGTGGTCAAGCACGCCGGGGCCAAGGAAGCCAGGTTGCGGGCCCGGCACTGCCGACGGTACATTTGCCTGTCGATCTCCGATCGCGGGCGCGGCTTTGACCCGCAGGAACTCCGGGATGCGACGGGATTCGGACTCTTGAATATCCGCGAGCGCGTCGAGTTGCTCGGCGGCCGGATGAGAATCCGGAGCGTCCGGGGCCAGGGCAGCAGGTTCCTGATCGTCGTGCCGGACACGCCGGGAGAGAGGAAGGCAGGAAGCAAAGAAGATGCGGGGGCCGGCGATCTTCTCTCCCCTTCCGATCTTCTTGCTTTCTCACCTTCAGCGCCTGTTGGCTTGCAGCGCCTGCGGGTGCTGCTGGTCGACGATCATAAGATCGTGCGGCAGGGCTTGGTGTCGTTGCTGCACGAAGAAGATGCGGTCGAGGTGGTCGGGGAGGCAACCAATGGTCGTGAGGCCGTGGATCTCGCCGACCGGCTTCATCCGGATGTGGTGATTATGGACATGTCGATGCCGGTGATGAGCGGCGATGAAGCCACCCGCCAGATCAAGAACCGGTCGCCCCAGGTTCGAATCGTCGCGCTGTCCATGTATGAAGACGCGGAGGTGCGGGAGAAGATGTGCCAAGCCGGGGCCGACAGCTACGTGCTCAAGACCGCCCCTGCCGAAGAGCTCGTCGCGGCGATTCGGGGTCCGAGGGGCCAACCGCCCGAGGAAGCCCGTTCGGCGTGAAGACCCGGTCGAGCGCCGGGCCGGCGGCCTGCCGCCGGTGCGCGGTCCCCCGGACGGTGCAATTCCCAAGTGCCATCGGTATAATAGGCGGTGGATTCCGGAGAGAGCACAGGCGATACGGACCCGGAATAGCTACAGTTTCTGAATTTCGGCGTCGTCGGCCCGGAACTGTTTGGGAGAAATCGGCATGCGACATCGTGAACGGCACCGTATCGAAAGGATTGGATGGCTGCGGGCGGCGGTTTTAGGAGCGAACGACGGCATCGTATCAACCGCCAGTCTCGTGGTGGGGGTCGCGGCCGCGAGTTCCGGCCGGGAACAGGTATTGCTCGCGGGCGTCTCCGGCCTGGTAGCGGGCGCGCTGTCCATGGCGGCAGGCGAGTACGTGTCCGTCAGCTCTCAGGCCGACACGGAGCAGGCCGATTTGGCGACGGAGCGCGCCGAGTTGGCTTCGCAGCGAGCCGCTGAAGAACAGGAGCTGGCCGATATCTATGTGGAGCGCGGCTTGGAGCCGCAACTCGCCCGTACCGTGGCGCTGCAATTGATGGCACACGATGCACTTGGCGCGCATGCCCGTGATGAACTCGGTCTCTTCGAGAAGCTGACGGCTCGTCCGCTGCAGGCGGCCCTGGCGTCCGCCGCAACGTTCTCCGTCGGAGCCTCTCTCCCCATGCTCACGGTGCTGTTAGCGCCTCCGACTCGGATTGTACCCGTCGTTTCCGTGGCCTCGCTGGTTTTCCTGGCCGCGCTGGGCGTGCTGGCGGCCCGCTCCGGGGGAGCCTCCGCGTGGGTGGGCGCGCGCCGGGTCACGTTGTGGGGCGCCTTGGCGATGGCGGCCACGGCGGGCATCGGAGCCCTGTTCGGAACCACCGTGTCATGAGCACGAACCGAGGTCATGCCGATGAGGGGTCGCCGCCGAGGCGAACAGCCGCCGGCGCCATCGCAGGGGCGGAAGATCCCGGGCAAGCCGCACTTGCTTCACCGGCGAACTGCCGTCCGTGCGATCAACGACTTGCGGCAAGAGCCAGCTTCACCGCCCAATCGCTTGTCGATTTGGCTCCATCGCCCGGGAAGACCGGCAATGGAATGACTCCCGCGCGGTTCGCTTCCAGGGGGCCGGCCTTGATCCAATCTCCCGTCCGCGGATTGAACCAGGCAGCTTCGTAGGTCCGGCCGCTCAGGGCACCGGAGACGGTCGCCCGTGGGCAACCCTTCTCGAAGTAGAGCAGAAAGAGCCGCTGGTCTTCCGTTCGGGCACAGTAGGCCCAGCCGATGAAATCCTTGGGCGGACCCGAGCGATTCGGCCGGACCAGTTCGCAGTGCGGCACGAGCTTCTGGTACTCTCGACCCTGGGACAGCACGAATGAGGCGAGATGGCGCATCTCGGCGGCGGATTCCCATTGGATCACATCCCAGATGTGGGTCTTCGCGACGGGCTCGACGTTGCCGCCCCAGAGGCCACCGTCCCAGTCGCCGGCGCCGTAGATATGGCCGCCGAGCCCGCCGGAAAGGACACTGCCGTACATGGCCGAGCGGCAATACAGGGCCGAGGGCAAGTTGCGCCCTTCCTCCCCTACCCCGTTCGCATCCCGCCCCCGGCTCGCCTGTTCCATGCCCGCGTAGTACGGCTCGCCGTTGACCGCGGGCACCGCCGGGCTTGCACTGAAGATCTCCGTCAGCAACTCGAAGCTATTGTGGGTCCGTTCCCCGTTGCCGATCTGGTGAAAGGTCAGCCATTTGGCCTTGTCGGTATGCCCGAAATCCCGCAGTGACGAAGGATTCGAGTTGCAACTCACCAGCGTTCCGAAAGGTGGTGGGCCGTACTTCTCTATCACGACATTGGCCGCAACGTTCCAGTCAGCCGCCGGGACGGTCGCTCCGGCGTAGTCGAAGTGGATCGGACTGAAGAAGCAGATATTTGCCTGGTATCGGCTCCAAATATACTGGATGTAGCGCGTGTAGGAAACGGGCCATTCATAGTACTTCTTCCAGGCTTGGCCGATGTCCCGGCGGGCCACCTCGATGAAAGGGATCATGCCCTGGGCATTCAGGTAATCGATCTTGCGGTCAAGATTCTGAAAGTAGGCGGGATTGATACGATCGAGGTCGGGGAAGATGGTCTCGAAACCGGGCACCCTGCCCGGGAAGAGAAAGGCCCGGTTGCCGGCCTCATCCTGCATGTCCTTGGCACTGTCGGTGCCCGCTTGACGCCAGGCCGAGCGCAGAACGGTGCCGTCGGGTGTCTGCAGACTGGCGGATTGGCCGTCGTTGGCCCAGTTGGGAAAGGCCGCGATCAGGGCAATGCAGTTGAAACCCTGCTCTTTGCGAAAGCGAACGTAGTCCTTGAACCCAGCATTCGGTCCCATCGGCCGGGGCGTGCCGTCGTCATGCCACGGATACCGAAACGTCCCGACCGACCACCATGTGTCGCCCAGCAGAAAGAACGGTGTGCCCTCGGCGTACTCGAAGGCGTGGCCGTTGGCGGTGGCCCGCACCACCCCGCGCCGGCACGGATTGTCAACCCGCTCCTGCTTCGACCAAGCCTCGGCTTTGAACCCACCGGTCTTGCTATTGAGACCCGGATCGGATTGATTCGAGCCGCTCACCCAGGCCCACGAGCCTGGTGCCACGGCCAGGACCCGCACGCGGAAGGTGTTGCCGCCGTCCCAGAAGCCGTAACAACGTTTCCGGAAACCAGGGCCGGTCAGGTCCACCCAGACCGTTACGTCCCGGTAGGGGTTCTCGTATGCGTTCGCTGCTGGCAACGTGATTTCCATCTTCTGCCAGACGCGATATGCCTCGGGCTCGGCCCACAACGGACGGGACGGGAGTGTGATAGCGACAGCCAACAGCAAGAGCCACCTCGCACGACCGATCATCGCGATTCTCTCCTTCTCTACCACGCATGGACGGTGGGCCCAGCGCAGGGTTCCCAAACGCAGACTTCCGCATTTGGGGGGCCCCCACTCTACGAAACCTGGCGGACAACACTCTCGGACTGACCGTCTTTCACGAGGTCCAACCACTTACGCCACGCTCCAATGTAGATATCGCCCGAGAGCAGAAAGCCCTCGTTGTGACTTCCGATAAGCTCCACGAACTGCTTCGGTTCATGGGCGGCCTCGAACAGCCGGGTCGCAAAGACGAAAGGCACCAGCTCATCATTTCGGCTGTGCAGCACCATTACCGGGCACCGGACGTCCTTGATACAGGCCAGGGTATCGTAGCGGAACAGAAAGCGGCGGAAGAGCTTGACCGGCAGGTAGGGATAGAATCGGGCGGCTATGTCCAGGTAGGAAGGGAAGCCGCTTTCCAGCGCCAGGCCGGCGACCCGGACCCGGCCGGCCAGATGGGCGGCGACGCTGGCACCGAGGGATCGGCCCAGGAGAACGATCTGCTCCGGCGGTATGCCCCTAACGCTGGTCACCCAGTGGTACGCCGCCTGGGCATCGAGATACATTCCGGCCTCGGTCGGCCGGCCGTCGCTGTTGCCATAGCCGCGATAGTCGAAGGCGAAGCAACTCACCCCCAGACGAGAGAGGATCTTGAAGCTCTCGAGCAAATGGCCGATATTCCCGCCGTTGCCGTGACACACCAGAACGGTCCTTTCGGAGAACGGACGACGAATGACGGAAGACAGCATCGTCCTCTGTCCTCCGTCCTCTGTCATTTGTCCTCTGTCCTTGGCGGGGATGTACCAGCCGGTCAGCCGGACACCGTCGGCGCTGTGGAACGCGACTTCCTCATACTCCAAGCCCAGATCGGCAGGCGTGAAGCTGACTTCCCGAAGCGGCCGGTACAGCAGCCTGGGCTGCAGGAATAACAGCGCCAGGCCCCAGACCGCGTAGACCAGGACCAGAATTCCGATCACATATAGCAAAAGCGAAGCCATGTGCGCGCGGCATTTTAGTTTGCCCGGCGACGTGCGACAAGCTACAATTCACGCGTGATTCAGAGAAGACCCACAACCGCCACGCAGGTTGGCCCCATAAAGATTGGCTCCCCTGCCCCGATCGTCGTCCAGTCGATGACCAAGGTGCCTACGACGGACATCGATCGGTGCGTGCAACAGGTGAACGATCTTGTGCGGGCGGGATGCGAGTTGGTTCGGATTGCCGTGCCGCGGCAGGCGGACACGGCGGCCTTCGCACAGATCGTGCAGAAGGTGAGCGTTCCGCTCATTGCCGACATCCACTTCAGCCCGGCGCGGGCCATCGAGGCCATCGAAGGTGGGGCTGCCAAGATCCGTCTGAACCCGGGCAATATCAAGAGCCGGGATGACATTCACCGGATCATCGATGCCGCCAAGTCGCACAAGACCGCGATCCGTATCGGCGTCAACGAGGCGAGTATCCGTGACCTCAGCAAGGAGCCGGTCCCGTTTGAGCAGCGAGTGGACCTGATGCTGGCAGAGATGCGGCAGTACGTGCAGCTTTTCGAGGACCGGGGGTTCGATCAACTGGTCCTCAGCGCCAAGACCAGCGATGCCCTGCGGACAATCGAGGTCAACCGCCGAATTGCTGCAGCATTCCACTACCCGCTTCATCTCGGCCTGACCCACGCCGGCCTGCCGGAAGACGCCCGGATTCCTTCGGCCGTCGCTCTCGGCACGCTGCTGGCCGAAGGGATCGGCGACACGATTCGAGTCAGCGCCGCCGGCGACCCGGTCATTGAGACGCAAATAGCGGTGGAGATCCTGATCGCGCTGGGACTGCGCCGGCGCAGTCGGCCTGAGCTGATCGTTTGCCCTACCTGCGGCCGCACGGAGATCGACGTGGTCGCGCTGGCCCATCGGGTGGCGGAGGCCCTGTCCCAGGTGGACAAGCCCTGCCGGATCGCGGTGATGGGCTGCGTGGTCAACGGTCCCGGCGAGGCATCGGATGCCGATTTCGCCATCTGTGCGGGTAAGGGCAAGGCGTTCTTCTATCGCGGCGGCCAGAAGATCGCCACCGTGCCGGAGGGCGAGATCGTTCTGAGGCTGCTCGAAGTTCTGGCCGATTTGTAGCGAGCCTCACCGAGGGAGGTTTGGCGAAGCATGAGCAGTGAGACCAAGCGGATGCTTCAGAAACTGCTGATTGCCGTTGCGTTCAGCATCGCTTTCGGCTACATCGAAGCAGCGGTCGTCGTGTACTTGCGGGCGCTGTTTCACCCGAACGGATTCACCTTCCCGATGGAGGTGTTCGATGCCACGCCCCAGGCCCAGCGGCTCACGCTAACGGAGGTGGGCCGCGAAGCCGCCACGCTCGTACTCATCCTGACCGGCGCGTGGCTCTTCGGCAGCCTCCGGCAGGAACGAATCGCGTACTTCCTGATCATCTTCGCCGTCTGGGATATCTTCTACTACGTCTGGCTCAAGGTCCTGCTGGACTGGCCCGCCAGCCTGATGGACTGGGATATCCTCTTTTTGATCCCCATGGCCTGGGCCTCGCCGGTCCTGTACCCGGTCCTGGTGTCGCTGGCGATGTTCGCCTTCGCGACCGCGATTCTGTACCGCTGCGCGCACAGGCGACCCCTGGGGGTCACGTACACGGATTGGCTCGGTTGGTCGGCGTCGCTGCTCGTCATCATGGTTTCGTTCTGCCTCGGTGGAACTCACATCACCGAGCCGGACTACGCGCAGTACTTCCACGGGCCGCTGTTCGCGGGCGGATTCGCTCTGGGGATCGTCTTCTGCGCCAAGTCGCTGCGCGGGCGTGAACTGGCGATCGCCGCGCCGGCATAGGACGAATAGGACCCATGGCACTTATAGGACCTATTTGCCCTCAGCCTGGCTGTGTGCTGGGGGCGGTGGGTCGCCGGGAGACCGGGCGGCGAGAGTTTTCCTCCCCCTCCTGCCCCGCAAACGACTCGAACTTGCCGAAGATCATCTTGCCGGCCGAAGTCTGCAGAGAGCTGGTCACGCTCAGAATGATGTCCTTGCCGATCTTGCTGCGGGCGCCCTCCACGACAATCATCGTCCCATCGTCCAGATAGCCGATGCCCTGGTCCGCCTCCTCGCCGGGCTTGATGATCCGGGCGCGCATCGTCTC
>JAMCWO010000102.1:13440-20746 GCA_023481165.1 Planctomycetota bacterium
TCACAGCATGTTGCTCTGGCTGTTCAGGGGGATCTTCATCATTGTCATCGTCTCGCCCGGCAGGGCCACCACCTTGAGCGAGTTGGCCAAGTCATTGATATTGACGACATCGACGCCGCGGACCTGAGCCACTTTCGTAAGGTTGTAGTCGGTGGTGGCCAATCGGCCGTTATGAATCTTGGTGAACAGCAGCAGTTTCTGATCGACGCCCTTGGCCTCCTCGATCTCGGCGGCGGTGCTCTCGTCGATCTCCACGTCGACGACCGTGCTCGCCTGCATCTTCTTGAGCACATCCAGGCCGCGCCGGCCGCGATTGCGCTTGAGCTTGTCCGCGGAGTCCGCGATGAGCTGCAATTCGTTCAGCACGAACCGCGGCACGACCACCGGGGCATCGAACAGCCGGCTCTCGCACAGGTCCGCGATCCGCCCATCCACAATCGCCGAGGTATCGAGCACCAGCGGCCGCGACCCCTTGGTCTGCTTGGCGAACTCCACGTACGGCACGACGAAACGGAAATCGTCCTTCGTGCGCATCACGATGGTGATCGTGAAGTAGCAGATGCAGATGCCCATCATCCATTTGATCGCCACCTTGGCGGTGTCGACCAACTGAATGTTGTAGGTTTCCCCGATCATGTCCACCGCTTTGGCAAAGACGGCGCTGATCAGCATCCCCACGAGCAGACCGAAAAACACGCCGGCCAGGGCCGTGAGCTTGCGTTTCGGCGTCACAACATCCAGGAGCAGGAAAAAGACAATCAACCCCATGCCGCTGATCACCACGCTCCACCAACTCGTCGAGTTCTCAGCGGCCGTGAGTTGCGTCGAGGCGGCGCTCACCACCAGCACCGAGACGATGACAATGATGAAGATCCCCCTGAACAGCCAGAGCAACATGCTGTGACCTCCCAATAATGACGGATGCACAATTCAGGTAAACGTCATTATAACTTTCGGCGGGGCGGGCATCAATGATTACGTCCTCTGACCAGAACTGGCGGACAGGGAGGCTGAATTCGTCGATCAACAAAAACGGGCCTTCCCACTGTTGGGAAGGCCCGTAATTCGCTGAAATCGCCGTATGAGACGGCCCGTGGCAGCGTTAGCCGCCAGCTTGGCCCTCTTCAGGCTTGGGCTCCTCGGTTGGCTCCTGCGTCTGCGACTCCTCGGCCGCCTTGGCTTGGGCCCGGCGCTGCAGGGCTTCCTTCACCCGAAGCGTATCGCCGCCGGCATCGACCGGCGGAGCCGTCACCTGGTGCTTGGAAGCCTTCTTGGGAGCCGCCGGAACCGCATGCTCCTCGGCCCCAGCCGCGGCCGCCCACTGGACGCGCCGCAGACTCAAGCCAATCTTGCGGGCTTCCGGATCGACCTTGAGGATCTTGACCTCGACCTCGTCGCCCGGCTTGACCACGTCCTGCGGCTTGTCGATCTTGTGATCGGCCAGTTCGGAGATATGGAGCAAGCCTTCCAGCTCCGGCTCCAGTTCCACAAAGGCGCCGAAGTTCGTGAGCTTGGCGATCTTGCCTTTGACGATCTGGCCGGGGATGTACTTTTCAGGAATCGCGTGGATCCACGGGTCCTCGGTCATCTGCTTCATGCCCAGGGAGATGCGCTGCTTTTCCTGGTTGACCTCGAGGACGACACACTTGACCTCCTGGCCCTTTTGCAGGGCCTCGCTTGGATGGCCGTACTTGCGGGTCCAGCTCAGGTCCGAGATATGGATCATGCCGTCGATGCCCGGCTCGATCTCGACGAACGCGCCGAAATTGGTCATGCTGCGGACGTGCGCCGTGACGATCGTCCCCAGATCGGAAGAGCACACGGGCGGATACTTCCGGGCCGCCAACTCCCACGGGTTGGGCTCGATCTGCTTCATGCCCAGCGAGATTTCCTGCTTCTCCTTGTTGATGTTCAGGACGACCACCTCGATTTCGTCGTCGAGGTTGACCATCTCGCTCGGGTGCGACAGCCGGCGGGTCCAGCTCATCTCGCTGATGTGGACGAGACCTTCGATCCCGTCTTCCAACCGGACAAAGACGCCGTAGTTCATCACGTTGACGACCTTGCCCTTGACACGGGAGCCGACCGGATACTTGTTTTCGACGTTCTCCCACGGGCTCGGCGACTTCTGCTTGAGACCCAGGGAAATCTTCTCGTTCTCCTTGTCCACGCCGATGACGACGCACTCGATCTCCTGGTCGAGACCGACCACTTCCGACGGGTGTGAAATCCGGCCCCAGCTCAGGTCGGAGATGTGCAGCAGGCCGTCCAAGCCGCCGAGATCGACGAACACGCCGAAGTCCGCGATGTTCTTGACGACGCCTTTGCGAAGCTGGCCGACCTCGATCTCGTTGAGGATCTTCTCTTTGCTCGCCTTGCGCTCCTCTTCGATGAGCTTGCGGCGCGAGACCACGATGTTGCGGTTCTCCACGTCGATCTTGAGAACCTTGCACTCGACGTCCTTGCCGATGAACCGGCTGATATCGCCGGGCTTGCGAATATCGACCTGCGAAGCAGGCAAAAAGACCGGCACGCCAATATCGACGAGCAGGCCGCCTTTGATCCGGCGGATGACTCTGCCCGTGACGACGTCGCCTTCCTTTTTCGTGTTGATGATGTGCTCCCAGCCTCGGATCATGTCCGCCTTGCGCTTGCTCAGCAGGATCAGACCGCTCTCCGAGTCCGTGTCTTCCAGCAGGACCTCGATCTCTTTGCCCGGGGCCGCGTCTTCGGGGCTGTCGAACTCGCCCGCGTCGACCACCCCCTCGCTCTTGAGGCCGACTTCGACGATCACATCGTTGCCGATCTGCGAGACGATGGTGCCTTTGAGAATCGTGCCGGGGAGGCGCGAATCGACCTTGCCTTGGAGCATTTGCTCGAGGTATTGGGACTCGCCGTCCCCGAACAACTCGCCAATCTGCTCCTGCAGCTTCTCGTTGGACAACCCCAGCTTGTTGATGATGTTTCGATCTACCATAAACCTTTGTTTCTCCTGTGGAGTTCTTTCTTCAACCTGCCGACGCCCCACATACACACCGACAGGCCCATACAGCGTGTTGCGTAAACGGAGTCGTTAATCAAAACGCTTTCTGCACCCGCGTACGCAGCGGATGCCACTTGTTCTTCGATCACAACGGTGGAGGGTCCTACCCCTTATCGTCGAACGCCTCCAGATGCTTGACGAATTCGTCGATCACCCAGTTCGGCGTCGACGCACCCGCCGTTACACCGGCAATCTTCTTGCCGATCAAGATATTTTTATCAAGCTCCTCCCAGTTCTGCAAGTGGAAGGTCTCGCGGTTGTGATTTTTGCACAATTCCGCCAGTCGGCGGGTGTTGGCGCTGTGCAGACCGCCCAGGACGAACATCACATCCACCTTCTGACACAGGGCGATGGCCGATTCCTGCCGTTTGACCGCTTCCTTGCACAGGGTGTTGATGACCTTCAATTCCCGAAAGCCCCCCTGCCCGATCGCGCCGAGCATCCGGCCCAAGTGATCCGGGCTCTGAGTCGTTTGGCAGACAATCCCCAGCTTGCCGTCGGACGGCAGCTTGTGCAGATCGCCCTCATCCGCTACCACTACGCCGTTCCTGACACAGCCCATTACCCCCTGCACTTCCGGATGATTCTCCTCGCCGATAATAACCACTTCATAACCCTCTTCTTCGAGCTGCTGGGCGACCTGCTGGACGCGTTTGACCAGCACACAGGTGGCGTCGACGATCTGCAAGCCCTTGCTCCGAAGCCGCTCCAGCGCGCGGGGCGCCACCCCGTGCGAGCGGATCAAGACCGTGCCCGCGTCAATCTCGTCCACCGCGGCCACCGTCCGCAAGCCCGTACCGGCCAGCCGCTCCACCACGTCTTCGTTGTGGATAATCGGTCCGAGACAGTAGACCGGCTTGGGGGAATGGGCCTGCGCCAGAACCTTCTGGGCGGTATGAATGGCGTTGCGCACGCCGGGACAGAATCCGCACTTCTCCGCAACTAGCACTTTCATAAACTATATTCTCAGACCCTGATTCTTGTTCGAGAGCCAACCCGGTCATTGTAGAGCGAGCATCTGCGGAAATCCAATAAAACTTGAGCGCCGGCCCAGGACTACCTTTCCTGCGCCGGCGCTCACGATTCCGCTAACAACCAGCAACGATACCAGTGTTCCGCGCTCACACCTCCTTCGTCTTCGCGCCCCGACTCATTCTTCGAGAGACACGGTCACAAACATCGCCAGATCGCCCCGCTTCACCAGCAGGAGCACTTTTCCATGTTTGCCCGCCTGTTTCACGGCGGTAGTGAAGTCATCCACCGATGCGACCTGTTGCCGATTGACGGAGAGGATCAGATCGCCCGGCTGAATTCCCTTGCCGGCGGCCGGGCTACCCGGCGCCACCGCCGAGACAATCACGCCCTCCCCCAGCTTGTAGTGGAAGCGCGTCGCCAGTTCCTGGGTCAGATCCTGCACCTCCAGCCCAAGCACCTGCTCGGGCTCTTCGGCGGGCTGCTCCTTCCGGGCCGCCGCGACCGGGGGACGCTCGCCCAATTTCACCGTCAATTCGACCGATTTTCCGTCGCGGATGATATCGAGCCGGGCCCTGCTGCCGGGCGCCAACAGCGCGACCTCGTTGCGGAAAGCGTCATACGATTTGATCTTCTTGTCGTTGATCGCCAGAATCACGTCCTGGACTTTCACGCCGGCCTTCGCGGCGGGCGAACCCTTCTCGACCGTCGCCACGACCACGCCCGCGGCCTCCTTCAAACCCAGCCCCTCCGCCACATCGGCATCGACATCCTGAGCGAGCAGGCCCATGTACCCGCGGCTGACCTTGCCGTTCTTCTTCAGTTGCTCCTGAATCGTGCGCGCCATGTTGATCGGAATGGCAAAACCGATCCCCATGTAACCGCCGCTCTCGCTGACGATGGCGGTGTTGATCCCGATCACTTGGCCGTCGAGATTGATCAAGGGTCCCCCGGAGTTGCCGGGGTTAATCGCCGCATCGGTCTGGATGAAGTCCTCATAGGCGGCGATGTGCATGTTGTTGCGTCCCACCGCACTGATGACGCCGACCGTCACGGTCTCGCTCAGTCCGAAGGGGTTGCCGACGGCGATGACCCAGTCGCCAATCTCGATCTTGCTGGAGTCGCCCATCGGCAGCACCGGGAAGTTGTCACCTTCGATCTTGATCAGGGCTACCTCGGACTCCGGGTCGGTTCCGATCAGCTTGGCGGTGAAAGTACGTTCGTCCTTCAGCACCACCGTGATCTTGTCTACGTCGCCGACCACGTGATTATTGGTCAGAATGTACCCGTCTTCACTGATGATGAAGCCGGACCCTTGCCCTTCCTGGCGGAACTTGCGGGGCGACCGCTGCTGCGGCAGGCGGTCGCCGAAGAACCTGTGGAGAAAGTCATCCGGAAATTGGCCGAAGGGGTCATTGAATCCGGACGAGCCCCCCAATCCCGTGACCGGCTGCGAGATCGTTTTTTCCACCTTGATCGACACGACCGCGGGCATCGCCGTCTTGGCCGCATCCGAGAACGCCTTCGACAGCTCTTTAGCCGCCTCCGCGCGATTCTGCGCCCACCCCAGCGAGGGAACCCCCAGAAGCCCGATAACCAACAGCCAAACCACCCGTCCCCTCGCGATACCACATCGATTTACGTTGTGCTCTATCATAGTGCACCTCCCATTCAGTCACCGCACCACAACCGTTTATCAACCCAAGGATTCGGAAGGGAGAACTCTTCTCCCCACTCTCAGGCATGCCTTGGCAGGCCACCGTTAGAATACCATACGCGGAACCATGTCACAGGTTCGTCGCGACAGGGAGTTTCGGCAGGAAACACCGGGCGGGATTAGCAAGGTGGCAGCGTCAGGCGGCATTTGGCCCTGACGCTGCCACTCGGGCAATCATCAATCAGAAATCAACAATCTCAAATCAACTGTGTCTTTCCGGGCACGGCCACCGGCGGCATCGGCAGGTCGCCGAATTGATACGCCGGCGGCGTCAGATCCAGCTTGGAGGCGGTCATGGCCCAATCCCATTTCAGGGCCCGGCCCGTATATGCGCTCATCCGACCCATAATCGAGGTCAGGCTGCTTTCAGCGACTCGCCGGCCCTCATTTAACCGCTGACCCCGGCGAATCGCTTCTATCTGATCGGCGTGCTGTTTAAGGCACGGATCATTCTTGTCCCAGGCGATCTCGGTCTTGTTCTGGCCTTCGATCACTACGCGACCGGAATCAGTATACATCAAACCCTTCGTGCCGACCAGCCTTTGATTCTGCCGGTCGTATACGCCGCTGATCTGCCAGCCCATGTACTCGATTCGCAGCCCGTTCGGGTACTCGTACTCCACGGCGAAATGGTCGTAGGAGTCGCCGTACTGGGGCGCGGTCCGCGCCTGCCGGCCGCCCATGCCGATGCACTGCACTGGGTGGGCGCCGATCAGCCAGTTCATGACATCCAGGTTATGAATATGCATTTCCGTGATGAAATCGCCGCTGAGCCAGGTCATAAATAACCAGCGGCGCAGTTGCCACTCCATATCGGACCAGGCTGGATCGCGCTCTTTTGGCCCCCAGGTCAACATCCCATCACCCAGCCGGACGCACTGACCGCCGACAATTTCGCCGATCGCACCATCGGCCATCCGCCTGGCCGCTTCCATCAGGTGCGACATCCGGCGCGACTGTGTGCCGGCCACGATGGTCAGGCCCTTTTGCTCGGCCAGTTCCGACGACTGGATCACCGACCGCACGCCGACCGGGTCCACGGCCACGGGCTTCTCCATGAACACGTGTTTGCCCGCTTCGACCGCTGCCTTCAGGTGCGAAGGTCTAAAGTGTGGCGGCTGCGTCAGGATCACCATGTTCACGTCGGTCGCCAGGACCTTCTTATGGGCGTCCCAGCCGATGAAGCACTTGTCGTCAGTGACTTTCACCTTGTCCGGCTGGTTGCGCGTGAGGTTCCGGCGGCAGGTGTCCAGCCGGTCCTGGAACATGTCCCCCATCGCCACCAGCTCGACGCCCTCGACCGCCTTGAGGCAGTTGCCGGCGTCATACATCCCGCGGCCGCCGCAGCCGATCAGGCCCAGGCGGATCTTGTCGCTGCCCGCCGCGAAGGCCCGCGGGCTGAAGGTGGATGCCGCCGCCAGCGACACGGCCCCGGCCGCCGCCTGTGTCATGAAACTGCGTCTCGAAACCCCCTCGTGCCTGCCTTGCTCGTTCATGTCGCCACCTCAGTTTCTGAAGTTTGAAGTGTGATGGTTGATTGTTGATTTTCAAATCAGAAATCAACCATCACAAAT
>JAMCWO010000057.1 GCA_023481165.1 Planctomycetota bacterium
CACACTAAATGAATCTCCCAGGAGCCGAGCATCTTCCAGCGGCTCAGCGTCCGCGACAACCTGCTGGCGATCCTCGAGACGATGTCCTTGACGCGCAAGGAGCGCAAGCGCAAGGCCGACACGCTGATCGAGCAGTTCGGCCTGACGGAAGTCGCCAAGAGCCACGGCCGCTTCCTCTCCGGCGGCGAGCGGCGCAAGCTCGAAATCGCCCGCGCGATGGTGACCGATCCCTCGCTGATCCTGCTCGATGAGCCCTTCAGCGGCGTGGACCCCATCGCCGTCGAGGACCTGCAGCGGGAGATCCGGCGGCTCGTTGCGGCCGGCGTCAGCATCCTGATTACGGACCACAACGTGGAACGCACGCTGGAAGTCGTGGACAAGGCCTATATCATCGACCACGGCAAGGTGATCGGCGCCGGCCCGCCGGCCGAGATCATCCGCAACGAGCTCGTCCGCAAGAGCTACCTCGGCAACACCTTCGCCGGCAACGAATTCGACGAGCAGTGAGGACCTGTGCGAGGGAGATTCATTTAGTGTGAAGCAAGGCACATGACATGATTGACGTAGATAAATGCAAGATTACGTATTACCCGGCTACCGTGCTGCGGGGGCGGGCGGCGCCGGTGGAGAAGATCGATGACAATATCCGGCGGCTCGTCGATAAGATGGCGGATATCCTCGTGGACAAAAAGGGAATCGGACTGGCGGCGCCCCAGGCGGGCGTGCCGCTGCGGCTGTTCATCGTCGCGCTGAGCGGCAAACGCGAGGATGTTCGGGCGTACATCAACCCGACCGTAACGCCGCACGGCGATCTCGATGAGGCGGAGGAAGGCTGCCTGTCCGTGCCCGGCATCTGGGCCAAAATCCGGCGGTACAAGAAGGCGACCGTCACGGCCACCGATCTGGACGGCCGGCAGTTCACCGAGGACGCGGAAGGCCTCTACGCCCGCTGCCTCCAGCATGAATACGACCATATCGAGGGCACCGTGATCGTTAATCGGATGGGCGAGGCCGCCCGAATCGCCCACCGCCGGCAACTCAAAAAACTGGCGGACGACCTGGAAGGCAAGTAGGAGATCTCAGATTTGCGATCTGAGATTTGGGATTGCCTATGAACATCGTCTATCTCGGCAGCGGGGAGTTCGGCGTTCCTTGTCTCGACGCTCTGAAAGCGTCCGGGCATAATCTCTGCCTCCTCGTAACCCAGCCGGCCAATCCGGCGGGTCGCGGTCGCCGGCCCCAGCCGACGCCCGTCGCGCAGTGGGCGGCCGAGCAGGGCGTGTCCTTTGTCGAGACCGGGAATGTCAACGCGCCGGAAGTGGTCCAACAGATCGCCGCCTGTCGGCCGGACGTGATCGTCGTGATCGCGTTCGGGCAGAAGATCGGCAAGGAAGTGGTCGCCCTGCCGGCCAAGAGGGCGATCAATGTTCACGCCTCGCTGCTGCCCAAATATCGCGGGGCCGCTCCCATCAACTGTGCGATTATCTGCGGCGAGACCCATACGGGCGTCAGCATCATCACGCTGGCGGACAAGATTGACGCCGGCGACATCTTAGCCCAGGCGGGGACGGAGATCGGACCGCAGGAAACCGCCGGAGAACTGCACGACAGATTGGCCCAGTTGGCCGCCCTGCTGCTGCTGGAGACGCTCGGCGCACTCGAAGCCGGTACCGCGACGTACACGAAACAGAATGACGCCGAGGCGACGTTCGCCCCAAAGTTGCGGAAGTCCGATGGTTTTCTGGACTTCCACGAACCGGCGGAAGTTCTGGTCCGCAAGATTCGGGGCCTCACGCCCTGGCCCGGTGCCGCCGCCTGCTTCACGTCCGGGCAAACGCAGAAATCGACGCGGGTGGTCCTCGTGGCGGCCGAGGCCGTGCCCGGTTCCGGCACGACGCAACTGGCGCCGGGTACGTTCGACCAGGAGCGCACCATCGTGTGCGGCGTGGGCCGGCTGAGCGTTCAGAAGATCAAACCCGCCGGGTCCGGGCGGATGAGCTTCCACGCCTTCGTCAACGGCTGGCACGTCCAGCCCGGCGACCGGCTGACGAAAATCGAAGAATAGCATGGCTATGCGAGACGCCAAATCGGCCCGGGCCATCGCCGCGGAGGTCCTCCGCGAGTTCGCTGCCACGCGCGATTACGCCGGACCGATCCTCGACCGCTTGCTCAACCAGACCGAAGAGAAGCAGCGCGCGACCGACCTCGTCTATGGCACACTGCGAAACCTCAATGCCCTGGATGCGGTGATCGCCAAGTTCTCCGGTCGGCAGACCGCGCGGATTGACCCGCCCTTGCTGAGTATCCTTCGGATCGGGGTTTATGAGCTTGTCTACAGTCCCGCGACGCCCGTGTATTCTGTCGTCAACGAGGCGGTGCGCAACGTCGAGGATGCCGGAGGCAAGAAGCAGACGGGCTTCGTCAACGCGGTCCTGCGCCAGATCGAGCGGCATATCACCGACCGCCAAATCGACCTGACCCAAACAGATCCCAGGCGAACGCTCGTTCAATCACCACAGTCCGGCTGCCAATTCGATACCGACCTGCTGCCCGATCCGGCGACGTCTCTCCAGCTTTACCTGAGCACCTGCTTCTCGCTGCCGTCTTGGCTTATCGGCGAATGGCTGGAGCAATTCGGGCCGGACCAGACGCGCTGGATTTGTCTCGCCTGCAACCGCCGACCAAGCCTTTACGTCCGCGCCAATCCCCTGCGAACGACAGCCCAAGACCTCGTGACACAATTCGAACAGGCGGGCGTTCGGGCCCAAGCCGTGCCTTCGACCGTAGGGTGGGCTGTGCCCACCACCTCCGCTACGGTTACTGATGCCGGCCTGCCGACCAGCCTGATCAAGATCGTCGGCCCGCACGCCGTGACGCAGCTTCCCGGTTTCGCCGAGGGCCTGTTCACCGTCCAGGACCTGTCGGCCGCGCGGGCCGTGCGGATTCTGGACCCGCAGCCGGGCTGGTCCATCCTCGATCTGTGCTCCGCCCCGGGCACCAAGACGACCCAACTGGCCGAGGCTACCCGGGATTCGGCACGCATCCTCGCGACCGACATCAATCCCGAGCGCTTGGACCGAGTCCGCGAGAACATCACCCGGCTGGGACTGGCGAGCGTAACAATCATCCCCTACGCGCAACTGGAACAGGGACAAGCAGAGTCCTTCGATGCGATCCTGCTCGACGCCCCGTGCTCGAACACCGGCGTCCTGGCCCGGCGGGTCGAGGCGCGCTACCGATTGCGGCGTAAGGCCGTGCAGGAGCTCGCCGCGACACAGAAGGCCCTGCTGGCGAAAGCAGCCGGCCTGGTGAAACCCGGCGGCCGGATCTGCTACAGCACGTGCAGTATCCAACGCCAGGAGAACCAGGACGTCCGAGAGTTTCTCACGCCAAACAACCGTTTCGAACTGGTGCGCGAGGAACTCACCTTACCTTCCGCCGAACCTTTCGACCACGACGGTTCCTTCGTCGCCTTGCTGAAGCGTAGGTCGTAAGGATTTGGAGCATAGGAAGGAGGCGAGCCAGTCATGCCGATCACGCCCTGGAAATCGACGCGGGGTTGCTGTTTCGTTTCTGACCCGCTATCGTGAGTGCATGAATCCGAAAGCAGCCGAAGCGTGGAATTTCGCCCTGGCGAAGATGGAGTCCGCCCGGCAGTACATCGAGCAGGGCCAGGATGAGCTGGCCAAGACCGAGGTCGCCAAGGCAGTTTACGTCGGGGCCGGGGCCTTATACTACCTCCTCGGCCAAGGCCCCGCCGAGCAAACCGCTCACCAGGCCGCCCAGAGCTTCATCGGCGATATGACCAACGGCGAAAGCTCCGCCGCCGAAGCCTACCTGGCCGCCCGCAAAATCCTGAGCTACATCGCCGACCTTTCCCCCGCCGAAGACAAGCTCCCGCCCCCATAAGAGCACCCGAGCAAATCCCGTAGGGTGCGTATCACGCACCGCTCAACTCGGACGTGTGCCGGAGTCCGGATGGATGAAGACTACGAATCTGGATTTCGCCGGCGGCACATGCGGGCACGACCCGTCGTGAAGCACGGCAATCTGGGCAGAATCACAGAACGCGGGTGCTTGACGAACGTATCCGAAGACGACATGGCAATTGGAAAGGGGGATCCATGGCACAGTACAAGTACAAATACCTGATCATTGGCGGCGGCATGACGGGCGATGCGGCTACGGAGGGTATTCGCGAGGTGGACCCCGAGGGCGCCATCGGACTGATCGGGGCCGAGCACGATCCGCCGTACAATCGGCCACCCCTGACAAAGGGCCTCTGGAAAGGCAAGCCGTTCGAGAGCGTCTGGCGTCATACGGAGGAACGCCAGGTGAAG
>JAMCWO010000251.1:0-3442 GCA_023481165.1 Planctomycetota bacterium
TTGGGTCTGACGGCAACCGAAGCTCGACGCAAAGCAGGTGTCCTGTCCGATGACTTCTGGCTCAAGACTTTTCTGTAAAAACTTTTGGCTACCTACTTAGCCCTCGGCCGCCGGGCCGCCGAGGCGCTGGCCCGGGGCCACATCGGGCTCCCAAACGCGGAATTATGCGTTTGGGGTCCCGTCGCCCCCGGTGCGGATCAGGACGAGCATCAGAACCATGGCGACCAGGGGGATGAGGCTGGCACCGATCAGAATGGGCGCAAAGGAGTAATGGTCGGAGACATAGCCCACCGTCAACGTGGATAGAATGGTTCCCAGACCGGCACCCGTGCCGGACATCCCGCTGACGGTGGCCACGGAGCCGCTGGGGAACAGGTCCGAGGGCAGGACGATGATCATGGTGCAAAACGCGGCGTAGGCAAACGTCGAGAAGCCGAACAGGGCGGCCAGAGCCCAAGGATTGGCCGTGAAGATCGTACAGGCCAGCAGGCTCATGCCCAGTCCCCCAAAGATGACGAAGGCTTGGCGGGCCTTGACCACGGGCCAGCCGCGGCGGATCAGCCAACTGGAGGCACCGCCCCCGAAGAAATTGCCCAAATCAGCCGCAGCGAAGGGAATCCAGTAGAACAGGAAGCTCTCTTCCACCTTGATGCCGCGCGCGACCAGGTAGATCGCGAACCAGTCGGCGATGAAGAACCAGATGGGGTCGGTGAGCGTCTTGCCAATGATGACGCCCCAGGTCTGGGGCAGACGCAGTAGTTGGGTCCAGTGAACGGCCGGGGCGAGCACGGACGAGCGCGCCGCCTCTGCTTTGTCATTCAGGATCATCTGCCGTTCGGACTCACGAATCCGAGGATGGTCTTCCGGAGGATGGTAGAGCAGCCGCCAGGCGATCAGCCAGAGGAAACCCAGAGTGCCGGTGAAGACGAAGGCGAGCCTCCAACCAAAAGCCCAGTAGAGCCCGACACTCAGGAAGGAGGCGACGACGGCCCCTATCGAGGAGCCGCTGTCGAAGAGCGCGACGGCCCAGCCGCGCTCACGCTTGGGGAACCATTCCGCCACGGCCTTGGTCGCGCCGGGCCAGTTGGCCGACTCGCCGGCGCCCAGCAGGAACCGAAACACGCAGAAGCTGCGCAGGCCGCTCGCCAGGGACGTCAGCAGCGCCGCGAGGGAGTACCACAGGACCGTGATCGTCAGTCCCCGGCGGGTGCCGACGCGGTCCAGGAACCGACCGGACACGGTCTGTCCGATGGCGTAGGCGGCGCGGAAGGAAATGACGAGGCACGCGAAATCGACATTGCTCCACTGGTAGTCCTGCTTCAGAAAGGGCGCCAGCACGGAGAGGGTCTGGCGGTCGATGTAGTTGATCACGGTGGATGCGAAGAGAAGCCCTCCGATCCACCATCTCAGAGAGGGGAGCGTGCGGGGTCTCAGGAGCATATCCCGATCGATCTCAGTCACGGTTCAACTCCGTGTCAGCGTCTGTTCGGATCGATCCCCAGGATCTTGGCGATGGTCAGGCCCCACATCTTGGCCCGAGCCTCCTCGGGGACCTGGTTGGCATCCAGCATCTTCTGGAAGCGTTCGATATTCGGCGCCAGGCCGGAAGGTCCCTCGTCGGTGCCGAACACGATGTGCTCCCAGGCACCGGGACCGCCTTTGAGAGTATGGGGATTGTCCTGCGCCTCGTTGCTCGCCCACCACAGGATCTCCTTCATCCGATCCAGCCGGCCGATCTTGATGAGCTTGAGCAGCGTCGAGCCGGTGACATCGAAGAACAGCGTCGGATTCCACCGCGCCGCCTCGGCGGCCTCCTCGTACCAGGGATTGCCGAGGTGGGCACCCTGGACCGTGGCCCGGGGGAACTGCCGGCAGATCGTGTCGAGGGACATCGGCCGCATGCGGGCGGAGGAGCCCCACTGCGGCTCGTTCGAGATGCTGTGACTGGAGATCCCGGTATGAAAGAGCATGTGCATACGATACTCTTCGCACAACCGGTAAACCTGGAAATAGCCAGGGTCATCGTAGTCCTTTTGCGGACTATGGAACTTCATGCCCACGAACCCGTTCTTTCTGAACGCCTCCACATCGCGGACGGCCTTCACATCGTCCAGATCGACCCGGCCGTACCCGATGAACACATCCGGATGCTCGGCGATGGCCTTCTTCATCAGCTCCAGGTCCTTCCTCCACGTCAGGATGCAGGCCATGGCGTGGCGCGGGCGGTAAGTCCGCACCATCTCCTGCACCCAGGCCGCGGTGCCGCCGCAATGGACATGGGAATCCAGGATGAAGGAGGGAGCCTTGCCGGGGCCGGTGGCTGTCCCCTGGGCGGCGCGGGCCGCGGGAACGCCCGGGAGTACCCCCAGCGCGGACGCGGCCACGGACAACGTCGCGCCAGCTCCCAGGAATTGACGCCGGTCGATGGGATTGCTTATGCCGATCATGGGAACCTCCCTTTCTCTCATCCGCGATCAGGCCACGGGCTGATCGACGATTTCTTCCTTCCGTCGGTCCCAGTACAACTTCCGGCCCTCGCGATAGGCACGCGTAGCCATGATCGCGCCGATCGAATGCCAGAATCCGGTATGGATATGGCCGTTGGGCTGCCGGCCTGGGGTGCGGATGCAATCGATCCAGTTGTCGAGGTGAGGCTGGCTGTCGTCGCTCTGCCCGGTGGGCGGCAGCTCACCATTTCCGCCCGGCAGGGTCACCAGTTGCGCCCGGCCTTTTTTGACAGCGTCTTCGAAGCCGCGGTACACATCGAAGGCCCCATCGGTATGCTCCGGGATGAAGAACCAGCGGGGGCTGCCCTCGCCGCCCTGGGCGTACAGCGTGCCTTCTTTGCCGCGGATGCAGGTATAATCGCCGAAACGGTTGCCGTAGGTTGACGAATAAGAGTAGAGCAGCCGGGCGTCCTCGTAGGTGGCCAGGGCCTGGAAGGTGTCGGGATTCTGGCGGATGTCGGGCCAGGCGAAGATGCCGCCGTTGGCGACCATAGTGTCGGGAATGGCCGTGTCGGTATAGAAATGCGCCAGGCCGATTGCGTGACTCAGCCACTGGCTGGCGATGCCGCCGGAGAAGTCGCGGAAGATCCGGAATTCGAAGTACATCCAGGGATTGAACGGGCGATAGGGTTTCCCCAGCAGCCAGCGGTTCCAGTCTGTGTCCTCTTCGCGAATGGCTGCCACATCCGGGTCCTTGGGATCGTGCCACCGGTGGTTGTTGTCGTTCCACACCTGCTCGATTTTGGTAATCTGCCCCAGCTTGCCCGAGCGGATGATCTCACGCACCTGGATCTGGTACGGATCGCTCACCCACTGCGAGCCCATCTGCACGGCGAGCTTGGACTGGAGGACCGCCTCGCGCGCCAGTTTGGCCTCCTGGACATCGATGGCCATGGGCTTTTCGCAATAGCAATGTTTGCCCGCCCGGACCACTA
>JAMCWO010000251.1:3452-4340 GCA_023481165.1 Planctomycetota bacterium
GGACTTCCAGGGGAGCAAGTCTTCGGAGTACTTGAACTGTTTTACCTCCGCACCGAGTCTCTTCGCGCAGTCCGCCGCCGCCTTCTCGCGGTTGACCTTCCAGAGGTCGCAGACCGCGACGACGCCGAGGTTCTTGGACTTCTGGGACATCCGGACCATGTTGCGGTGGCCCCGGCTCCTGTCGCCGCAACCAAGAAAGGCGAGGTTGATCCGGTCGTTGGCGCCGATCACCCGCCCGTAAGACCGGGCATTGAGCGTGACTGCCGCGCCTGCGGCGCCCAGAGCCGCCTTGCCCAGCACGTCCCTTCGTGTAAGTTCCGATGCCATCTCGTTGCCCTTTCCGCAAGAAAGACCATGTCCGTCACCTGGGGTATGATTGTACCCGGTTTGGGGCCGTATAGTGAGAACAATGTGCTTCGCCGGCCAGACGGGGTGTGACCGGCATACGGTGGCGGATTCCACCTCCATCGCTTCGGCTCGATCTCCGGTAATTGGCTTTGTTTCCCGAAGCGGGGCATCGAGGCGATGTCGCACGATGGCCCCACGGTCCCCGCCCCAGCGGCCACGTCCCACCCGGCGTAGCCGGGAATTGGCTTTGTTTTGCATCTTTCGCCAGCGGGGCCCCGGCTCTGCCCAAGCCGGGCCAAATTGGGTTTGTTTGCACAACCGGCCCCAAGTCGCTCGCCACTCGAAATTGGCTTTGTTTTACACTTCACACTTCACACCTCG
Organism: Planctomycetota bacterium; assembly: GCA_023481165.1. Taxonomy (GTDB): domain Bacteria; phylum Planctomycetota; class Phycisphaerae; order Sedimentisphaerales; family Anaerobacaceae; genus PLanc-01. Next base: position 4,182 of record JAMCWO010000251.1, read on the forward strand.
AACTTCACACTTCTCCTGAATTGGCTTTGTTTTGACCTGCCCTACGGATGGTGGGCGCGGGAACCGCTAACAGAGGGCCGCCTGTTCCGTAAGGGTTAGTTGTCCTGCTTCATAACGCCGTTCGTATTCCGCCGGACTGAGATACTCCAAAGCACTGTG
>JAMCWO010000186.1 GCA_023481165.1 Planctomycetota bacterium
GAGGTGGAGGAGTTTATCGAGGTTGAGGAGCACGACTGAGAGAAGGCAAGGAATGTGCTCGCAACTGCACGACCGAGCTACTCGGCGAGCAATTCCTGCCCATATTTCAGCAAGCACCTAGTTCGGAAGAGAAGATGCTCAACGTCGGAGCGAATCACCTTCACCTCCGACGGAGAGAGATTATCCGATTTCTTGATGTCCTCCAAGTGCAGATCCAGAGAAGCAAGCTTCTCGAAACTTCCCTCTTCGTCGGCCCTTTCTCGCGCGCAACGGAGAGGCAAAAACCCAGCGCCTTCCAGAGATTCACCCCTCCGATCTTCTCGATCGCCTTTCGGATGTTCGAATCCTCGGGAGCAATGTTCCGTTCGGCCCATCTCCTGACGGCCCGGGGAACCTCCTTGGGGACGGACTGCATGAAGAACTTGTGCCAGTGGAAGGAACTCGACCTCATAGCCGCAAACTGTATCGCAACGGGCTATTCATGTCACTATCGGTCGCATTGTGTCGGCGCAGAAGACATAATAGAGAGGTTGCATTTGGAGAGAGCGCCACTTCTCGGCAGGAGGCCCGGGGTCCGATGCTCAAGATTGGCCGAAACGACCCGTGCCCATGCGGCAGCGGGCTGAAATACAAGAAATGCTGTCTCGACAAAGACCGGCCGGCAGCGGCGCTGTCGAACGAGGAGTTCGCAGCGACGGCCTCCGCCATCGCATGGCTCAAGACGAATTACGAAAACGAGGTAGATGACGCGATCTGTGAAACGTATCTCGGCGGCACGCACCAGGAGTACCTCGACACTCTTCGCGCCCTGCCCCCGGGGCCCAAGGGAATGTTGGAGATCAACATCGGCGAGTGGCTTGTAGCCGATGCCGTTCTCGAGGTCGAAGGCAAGCGCGTCCGCGCCGTCGATCTGGCCCTGGGGCCGGGCGGGCCTTTGTTGACTGCGCATGGGAAGGAATGGGTGAAGGCGATCGGCGAAAATCCGTTGAGCCTTTATGAAGTCCTTGAGATAACGCCAGGGGAAGGGCTTACGGTCAAGGATCTGCTTCAAAGTAACGCGCCGGCCGTGAAGGTGACCGAGCGATCCGCTTCCAGGACCCTGGTCAAATGGGACATCTTCGGAGCGCGAATTTCCCGTCGGCCCGATGGCCATGTCTTTTCCGGCGCCATCTATCCCATGGACCGCCAACGGGCGCACAAATGCCTGGAAGAGATCCTCGACGAATTGGCGCGCGAGAAAACCGTCGATGACGAAATCTATCGTGAAACCGTCGGCACGACCATCGCCGACTACTGGCTGGAGCAGTTTACCGAGGAACCGCGGCTCCCGCAGGCCGTGCATGCGTCGACTGGTGATCCGATTTCCCTTACCGTCGATCGATATGCCGTGACCGACTGGGGTGCGCTTGCCGCCATTCTCTCCGTACAGCCCGATGTCGACGGGGACGTCGAAAATGGGTGGGTTCGCTTCGAGCCCATGAAGGACGAGAGGCGCCGCACCCGGGCATCCCTGACGAAGAAGTCAGCGGATAGGCTCGAAGTCTTCTGCCCCACACTCAAGCTCGCCGACGAGGCACGCCGATGGATCGAAAAGATCGCGGGATCGGCCGTGCGGTTCAAGGCGCGCGAGATCGTGGACCCGATGTCGCCCAAGGCCATGGAAGCGGCACGAAAGAAATCACCGGCCGGGCCGGAAATACCTCCCGAGCTGAAAGCCCAGGTGGAGCGGGAATTCTTGAGACGCCACTACGAGCAGTGGCCCGACGAGCCAGTGCCGGCGCTCGGCGGCAAGACCCCGAAAGCTGCTGTCCGGACGAAGAAGGGTCGTCAGGCGGTGATCGAGCTTCTCAAGGATTTCGAGATCCACGAGGCGAGAAAGACGTCGAGGGAAGGCGGCGAACCGTTCGACTTCCGATTCCTGTGGAAGCGGCTGGGGTTGGAGAAGGAACGTTAGAACGAGACACGTCGTAGTAGCGCCGACGACGTGTTTCAACGGAGGTCAGCGCGCATTCCCGTGCAAAAAAATAACCCCGCCAGAGGCCGAATGGCTGGTCCAGCGGGGAGCAGATTCCAAGTCCATTCTACACGGATGCAAGAAGACCTGCCAGGAGAGCCAGGACGGACAGGACCAAAAACAAATAACCCCGCCCGGGGCCTTTCGGCATGTCGGACGGGGAGCAATTTCTGAAGCAATCGTACCCAAAATCACGCCGATCGGATACACGGCCAATCGCAAAATAGATCACTCAACCCAGTTTGAGATCGGGGTCGCCAGGAACTCATCCAGCGGAATCCCTTGCCCTCCCACAAGAAGTCTTCTGTGGGGTCGAAAGTTCTTCTCGAAGGATTCCATGCCGGGGAATCCCTCTCGCGCCCGTCCGCTTTTCACTTCGATCGGGACGATGCGTCTTCCGCTTTGCAGGACGAAATCGACCTCCTGGCCACGTTCACGCCAGTAATACAGCTCCAGCATCGTCCCCGCAATGCTGTTCAGCAGGTAAGCACCGACGGCGGACTCGACGAGACGCCCCCAGTAATCCCGGTCTTTCTTCGCGGCCGCGTAGCTCAACCGGGATTGCGAGGTCATCAGCGCTGTGTTCAATACGTGAAACTTCGGACTCGATCCCCGCTGCAACACCTTTTTCCCGGAGAACTTCGGGACTCCTTTCAACATCCCTGCGCCGGCCAGCAGCTCCAGGTAGTGGGCCAAGGTCGTAGTATTTCCGGCGTCCTGTAGCTGCCCCAGCATTTTCTGGTAGGAAAGGATCTGGCCGGAATAATCGCAACCAAGCAGAAAGAGGCGTCGCAGGAGAGCCGGCTTGTCCACCCGGGACATCAACAGAATATCCCGCGAGAGCGTCGTCTCGATCAGGGAATCGACAATGTACCGGGCCCACCGCGGCCTGTCCTCGATCAAGGATGCGGCCCCGGGATATCCCCCGAAATAAACATACCGATCGACGTCCCACCCGAAGGCTTCCCGCATCTCGGTGAACGACCAGTGGGTCACGTGAAGTACCTCGAATCTCCCCGCGAGACTCTCGGTCAACCCTTTCTGTACCAGGAGAGGCGATGACCCCAGCAGGACGCACTTGAGCGGATTTCCCTTCGCCGTGTCCTCGTCCCACAAGCGTTTCACGACCTCCGACCAGCCGGATACCTTCTGAACTTCGTCCAGGACCAGCAACGCCCCGCCGTCCTTCGCTTTCAAACGCCCGAGGTCCCACTGCTGTTCGATCCAGTTCCGGTCCTGCAAGGTCGGCTCGTCCGCCGAAGCGTAGTGTGACCGGATTCGAACGGCCTCCATCGCCTGACGTGCAAGCGTCGTCTTCCCCACCTGGCGGGGACCGGCCAGGACTTGCAGGAACCGGCGCGGTTCCGTAAGTCGCGACCGCAATGTCTGGAACAATGGCCTCTTATACACCCTTGGCCCCTTATTACAATTTACTCAACAACCTGAGTAAATTTACTCATGAGTTGGACGCCCTGTCAAATTCAATAGTTCCACGGAAAAACGGCGGTCCCGCCGCCTGGCAAATTCAATTTCCCGTAGCGCCTTCCGTGTCGCCTTTTTCCATCGCTGCGGCGACGATCTTCCCCATGACGTTCGCTCCCCGCTTGAGGGCCTCGTCGCGCAGGTGGGCGTACCGCTGCGTCATCATCGGGCTCTTGTGGGTCATGAGCCGCTGGAGAGTGTAGAGGTCCACCTCGCCCGAGCTTGCAAGGTGCGACGCGAACGTATGCCGCAGCCCATGATTCGGGCGGAAATCCGGTGGATGCCAGCATCGGATCATCCCTGTGAACATATGTTCGGCACTGACAAGTGTCCAGGTGCCGCCAGACCTGCTCGGACGCGTGGTCGTACACCGGGGGGGCCTGCTGACACACCGCGCAGGAAAACCGCGCGCCCGCCGCTTCCTCAACCTAAACGTCGATACGCTCCGACGCCATGTCCACCTGCACCTTGCTGATCCGCCACGGGAAATCAATGCCCAACAACATCGCGTAGAGCCGGGTATCTTCCATGCCAGTGCCTCCTTGATGGCTACTGAAGATTCTCCCAAAAAACAGATGTCTGTCGATTGCTCCCGCAGTCACCATCGAGAATCCCGGCAAGTTCATGACCCCGATGCTTCAACCACTACATCTTGTGGTCACCCACACTCGTTCCGGAAGGACCTGTTATTCCTTGTCCTTCTCTCCCAGCGTTCTGAGGAAGTCGGACGGCGAGAGAATTGCAACCTTTCCTACGCGTCCCAACGAAAGAAGATCGTCGTCGCCGGTGACGATCCGGCGGCATTTAGCGGCTATCGCGCAACGGATAAACATGTCGTCAT
>JAMCWO010000082.1 GCA_023481165.1 Planctomycetota bacterium
CGGTACTTCCAGAATCGGCGTCATCGCATCGTGATTGATGATCTGCTGGCGGCCGGCGTTCGTCCGCAGCCGCCGGCTCAGAAGAAGCGGACCGGAGGGCTGCAAGGCAAGACCATTGTCGTTACCGGGACCCTCAAAGGCTTCTCGCGCCAGGAAGCGGAGCAGGCCGTTCGCGAGGCCGGCGGAAAGGCTTCCGGGAGTGTGAGCAAGAAGACCGACTTCGTACTGACCGGAGAAGACCCCGGCAGCAAGCTGCGCAAAGCGCAGGAACTGGGCATCGAAGTCATCGATGAAGAGCGGTTCAGAAAGCTGCTCGCAGGAAAGGGATAGTGTCGTGAACGCGCAGGACGAGAAATTCACGCGGTCGGCCCTCACGCTGGCGGCCAAGGGGATCAGCTCGGTGGAGCCGAATCCGGCGGTGGGGTGCGTGATCGTCAAGGCCGGGCAGTTGATCGGCAAGGGCTACCACCAGAAATTCGGCGGGCCGCATGCGGAGATCAACGCGCTCGCGGATTGCCGGACGCTTGGTGTTGCGCCGGAGGGCGCGACCCTGTACGTCACGTTGGAGCCGTGTTGCCATCAGGGCAAGACCGGCCCGTGCACGGAAGCGATCATCAAAGCCAGGATTGCCCGCGTGGTGGCCGCGACGCTCGACCCCTCCGAGCACGCCAACGGCAAGGGTCTGGAGCAACTGCGGCGGGCCGGCATCGAGGTCGAGGTGGGCCTGTGCGAGCAGGAGGCCCGGCGGCTCAATGCGCCATTCTTCAAGCATGTGACCACGGGTAAAGCCTGGGTCGTGCTGAAGTGGGCCCAGAGCCTCGACGGCAAGCTGGCGTACACGGATCCATCGGCCGAGAAGCGCTGGATCACGAACGAGGTCAGCCGCAGTGATGCCCACCGGCTGCGGCGCCGGGTCGGCGCGATCCTGGTAGGCATCAACACGGTCCTGGCGGACGATCCGCTCTTGACGCCCCGACCGAGCAAGGGAAGAAAGCCAATCCGGGTCGTTCTGGACGATGCGCTCCAGGTGCCGCTCGGATGCAGGCTCCTGCGGACGACCAAGACGAGCCCCGTGTTGATCTACACGCGCAAAGCGGCCGTCGAGGCAAAGGCACAGCTTGCAGGGCAGATCCACAAGAAGGGAGCCGAGGTGCTTGTTTATGATGGTCCGGGCGAGTTGCCGGACTTGAGGTTCCTGCTCGACACGTTGGGCCAACGCGGCGTCCAGCAGATCCTGGTGGAGGGCGGTCCGCGCGTGGCGGCCTCCTTCCTGCGGGAGGGGCTGGTCGATGAGATGTGTATGTACGTGGCGCCGAAAGTCCTGGGCGCAGGCGGTACGGCATCCCTGGGCGAGGCGATGGCGGCGCTGGAACCTATCGTCGGATTGCATTACGTCCAAATTAAAGCCTTGGGAGACGACGTCCGCATCAGCGGCAGGCTGGAGAACAGCCCGGCGCCGGAGAAGGTCCGGGATACAGTGGCAAATCGCTGAATTCGTCAGGACGGGCGGAATTCACTTGACCGACATGTGAATTCGACGTAGAATATAATTGTTGCGGGTGCAGACGGAGATCAGTGGGTCTCGCCAGCACCTACCGCGGTATGGTGCGTTGTGGCACGCCGCAACAAGGAGACCGGCCCACAACTCGTTATAACGTTTTTGACCGGGTCTCCTTTTTTTTTGCGCCTCTAGACCCCGCCTGTTGGCACGTTAATCCTGTCTTGTCATCCCCTCCAATCTCCCGTGCAATCTTGCATTTGAAATGCAAATCTGCATGTATGAGGCCATCCCCGAGATCCAGACACAGCTTGCGTTGCGGCCTCGCTTGTGGTCTTATAAGTGCCGGGTATGTCCCCAGTGAACGGATCGGTGTGTTTGTCTCGATGTGGAAGGAGATCGTGCAATGAGATCGTTGGTAAGTTGGATAGGCTTGGTAGTGGTGGTCTTGGCGGTATCCGGGAACGCGCAGACCGGCGAGCAGGGTTGGATCAGCCTGTTTGACGGCAAGAGCTTGGAAGGGTGGAAGGCCAGTGGGAATGCGGGGACGTTCTCCGTCCGGGATGGAGCCATTGTGGCGCATGGACCGTTCAGCCATCTTTTCTATGCGGGGCCGGTGTATTACGACGACTTCAAGGACTTCGAGCTGAAGGTGGACGTGAGGACCGAGCCCGAGGCTAATGGCGGCGTGTTCTTCCACACCCAATACCAGGAGAAGGGCCTGGTGGCCAAGGGCTTCGAGGTCCAGGTCAACAACAGCGACAGCACCGACCCGCTCCGGACGGGCAGCCTGTACAAGATGCAGAATATCCGAGAGACGCCCGTCAAAGACGGCCGGTGGTTCACGATGCACATCGTGGTCGAGGGCAAACACGTCACGGTAGACGTGGACGGCCGCAAACTGGTCGATTGGACCGAGCCGAACCCGCCGCGGCCGCCATCGGACAGGCCGGGACGGGTGCTGAGCAGCGGCACCTTCGCCCTGCAGGGGCACGATGAGCGCAGCACCGTTTACTACAAGAACATCTACGTCAAGCCGCTCTTTCCGGTCGTGGACTACCACGTCCATCTCAAGGGCGGCTTGGGTATCGATGACGTGGTCGCGATCTTTCAGCCGCGTGGGGTCAAGGTCGGCGTTGCCGAGAACTGCGGCGTCGGTAACCCGGTCACCAACGATGAGGGCCTCAAGCGGGCCTTGCAGAAGCTCGAAGGCAAGCCCGTCTACCGGGCGATGCAGGCCGAGGGACGCGAGTGGGTCAAGATGTTCTCGCCGGAACTGATCGCGAAATTCGACTATGTCTTTACGGACTCTATGACGTGGACGAACGACCGCGGCAGACGGATGCGCCTGTGGATGCCGAACGAGGTCGAGGTCGGCGACAAGCAGCAGTTCATGGACATGCTGGTGGACAGAACCGTCGGCATTCTCAACAACGAGCCCATCGACATCTACGTCAATCCCACGTTCCTGCCGGACGCCATCGCGAAGGAATATGACACGCTCTGGACGGACGAGCGGATGGACAAGGTGATCCAGGCGGCGGTGAAGAACGGCGTCGCCGTCGAGATCAACTCCCGCTACAAGCTGCCCAGCGAGAAGTTCATCCGGAAAGCCAAGGCGGCGGGGGCCAAGTTCTCCTTCGGTACCAACAACGGCAGCAGAAACGACCTCGGTGACTTGGCTTACAGCCGCCTGATGGCGGTGCGCTGCGGCCTGATGAAGGAAGACATGTTCGTCCCGAAACCCGACGGCCAGAAACCCATCCAGATAAAGGGATTACCGCGCTGAGCGGCCCCGTTGCGCCGGCCCATCCCCTCCGGCAACGCCGGTGACGTGCGCCGATTCGCCTCTTCTTCGAGAATCTTCTTGCTTTGCCCATCGTCCATGTGTAGAATCACCTTTGTCGGACGGTGTTGGATACAAGATGGGTGACCCCCACTCGTCTTGGATGGAGTTCCCGGGAGAAGTGCCCTGAACGGATCGCGTGACATTCGATTCAGGGAGAAGGGACGCTTCCGCTTTCCTCCCTCAGAGAGCTTTGCGAGACGCGACACGGCTTATGTGCGCATTGGGTCGCTGACCGGGCTTCTTCCTTGCGCGGACTGGCGATCCTGACGTATGGGCAGTTCTGAGATGGAGAGAACGATGAAGCTGCAGAGACCTTTCGGCGTACGGGTATTCGTGTCAATGGCCATCCTTCTTGCGGTGAGTTCACGGGCATTTGCCGGGCCCGATGAGCCGGAGATTGACGGGTTGAACGTCCACTTTACCGGCAACCAATCGTGGGGCATCTGGCCTGCCTCCTCGTGGTTCTCTCCTCCCGTCTGGGGCGGCTGGAAGCTGGATCCCACATTCACCTATCAGGTCGACACTCTCAGCACGGATATCACGCCGGCGAGCGGTGTGCCCGGCATCAAGCTGACGAGATATGCTTCGAACGGTGCGGATGGCGGCGATTCGGACTTGTGGGACTTGACCGCAGGGGGCAATGGTGAGGCCGGCACAGACGGCTTTTGGCTCACGGTTCCCTACATCATGGTTCCCGTGACTCCCGAGGTTGTCTTCCAGGAGGACAGTTTCCAGATCAGCACATCGGGTACGGGCGCTCATGGCATCAGCGTGGAAAGTGTAGGCGGCCGGGGCGGCCAAGGCGGGTCCGACGATGCCTGGGTGGATGCGGTAGGGGGCCGCGGCGGAGACGGGGGCGATGGCAACCGCGCGACGGTCACGAGCGCGGGGACAATCCACACCAGCGGCGATTCCTCGTTCGGCATCCACGCGCGGAGCCAGGGTGGCGATGGCGGGGAGGGCGGTTCCGCCGAATCTGC
>JAMCWO010000212.1 GCA_023481165.1 Planctomycetota bacterium
GTACAGTCAGTTGCCGATGCTACTCAACGCCTTGACCCGCGTCCTTGACAAGCAGGAGGCCGTCGCGTAGAGTCGTTCCCTGTTACTCGACCGCAGGTCGAATTCCAACGACAAGCGGGACAACTTCTGGCGGCATCCGACCAGCTAAATTGGGTTTGTTTTGCATAATCGACCCCGGCCAGCGGCTCTGGTTTCGGCTTCGTTCATGGCATGATGGCCTCTCTTCCTGACCAAATCGACCGGATTGACCTTATTGACCCCATTGTCAATGCGGTCAATCAGGTCACTAAAGTCCCTCTTGTCCTATTGGCCGCGTCCCTTTGCAGTCCGGAAAGCCACCGCAGCCCCAGAACCGCCCCTTGGTGGAGTTGCGCCGGCGCATGGGCTTGCCGCACAGCGGGCACTCCGGCGCCGAGGGCTGGTCCTTTTCCCGCGCTTCGAGGCATTTGGCGGTCAGCCGCTCGCTGAACCCGCCGGTTTCTTCGAAGGCCTTGCCTTGGGCGTCAATCTGGCTCTTGAGCATGTTCAGGGCCCGCCCGATGATCAGAAGCATGGCGTTGGCCACGACCACCGCGTCAACAAGGTCAATCGTGTCAATAAGGTCATCTCAAAGCTCTCCTGAAAACGCCTGGTGCAGCAGCGACGTCTTCAACGCTTCAACTCCTCGCCTTCTGTTCCAGGAAGGCTTGCAGGATCTCCGCGGCGGCCAGCGCATCGAGCCGCTCCCGCCTCTTGCCCTTGCGCAGGCCGATCTCGTCCAACTTCTCTTCGGCCCCGAAACTGCTGAGACGTTCGTCCTGGAAGTAGACCGGGACCCGGACCTGCATCTGGAGTTCTTTCGCGAATGCCCGGACCTTTTTGGCTTGCGGCCCCTCGGAGTCGTCCATATTCAGCGGCAGCCCCAGGACAATCGCCTCGATGTTTTCGGACACGACGACCCGACCGATCCGCTGGATCAGATCTTTTTGGCCGTGCAGCACCGCATAAGGGGAGGCAATTGTCTCGGCGGGATCGCAGACCGCCAGACCCGTCCTTTTCGCGCCGTAATCGATGGCCAAGTACCTCATAACGCGCCAGAAAGATGGAATGATGGAATACTGGAATAATGGGGATCGGGGGGACCGCCACGCCACCCGCCATTCCACCATTCCATGATTCCACTATTCCATCATAAGTACTTCGTTCGGCCGTGCTGCTCGATTCGTTCGAGGAGGGTCTTGAGCCGCTCGGTCTGGCTGACATGGCAAACCAGCGTGGCATCCGGCGTATGAGCGATGACGATATCCTCCAGCCCTATGGCCGCGATCAGATGGCCCTTGTCCTCGGTCACGATGATATCGTTGCGGCAATCGAGCAACTCGCTCGCGCCGGCGACCACGACATTGTTGTTCTCATCCGATTTGATGATGTCGGCCAGGGCCGCGAACGAACCCATATCCAGCCACTGGCAGTCCAACTGGATGGCGTGCACCTCGTTCGCCTTCTCCATCACGGCGTAGTCGATGCTGATCTTGGGCAGCTTGGGGAACCACTCCTGGAGCGTCTTGTCCTGCCCCGGCGTGTCCCAGGCGGCGCCGATGCGACGCAGCGGCTCAATGACCTCGGGCAGGAACCGTTGCAGATTGGCCAGAATCGTTTTCGCCCGCCAGACGAACATGCCCGAATTCCAGGAATACGCGCCGCTTTCGACATACTGCCGGGCGGTCTGCTGGTCGGGCTTCTCTCTGAAGGCCTTCACGGAATAGACGGTGTTGCAGCACTTGGGACAACTGTGCGGATCGGCGCAGCGGATGTATCCGAGTTGGGTGCTGGGGAACGTGGGCTTGATCCCGAACGTGATGAGCGCATCCGGGTTGCCCGAGATGAATGTGAACGCATCGGTCAACGCCTGCTGCAGGACTTGGGGCGGCTCGATGAGTTGATCGGCGGTGAGCAGCGCCATCACCGCATCCGGGTCATACTTGGCCAGGACGGTGGCCGCCAAGCCGATAGCCCCGGTCGTATCCCGGACCACCGGCTCGGCAATCACGTTGTTGAACGGCAGGTCGGGGAGATTCTCGCGAACCAGATTGGCGTATCCGGCATTCGTCAGGGCGAGGATGTTGCGGACATCGAAAACGGGGACCAGCCGCTCAAAGCACCGGCCCAAAAGCGTCTGCCCATCCAGGAGCTTCAGCACCTGCTTGGGCCGCTTCTGACGGCTGAGCGGCCAGAGCCGCTTGCCCGTCCCCCCCGCCATAATCACCGCATAATTCATTTCCCTGGCTCCTTCCAGTGTTTACGCCAGCCGCACCTCCGCGGGCGACTTTTGACCCCTTTCGAGCGAGAATGTGCCGGTCAGCCGCCGGTCGGCCGACCGGGCTTCGATCTCATATTGTCCCCAAAAGCCCTCGAAGGTGGCGCTTCCGCCGGAACCGGTCGTCGTTTCCGCCTTCGTCCACCATTTGCCCTTGATCAGACCGTGAAGCTGCTCGTAGGCGGGCTTGGGGCTCATGTCGCTGCGGACCAGACCGGCGGGCGCCCGCTGCCAGGCGCCCTGGTCGGTGAAATCCCACCACGTGATCGCCTCGACCGCCGGATGCGAGAACAGCACCGAGTAGAACTCGGTCACACGCTTCGCCTGGTCCTGCTCCCCTTCCGGGGTCGTCGCCCAGACCGAACCCTTTTTCGGGCCCGATACGACCGTCGTCTCGGTGAAGTGCAGCGGCTTGCCGAATTTGGCGAAACGCTCACAAATGTCCCAGGCGCGAGCAGCCCCCCAGTACCCGCCGTGCATGTGCGATTGGAGGCCAATCACGTCGTACATGGGCTTGCCGGCTTCATCCACAAGCTGGGCGATCACCTTGTCCGCGTAATCGTTGTCCAAACGATAGTCATTGATCAGGAGCGTCGCTTGCGGATTCGCCTGGCGGGCGGTCTTAAACGCCGTGCGGATGTACGCGGGGATGCCCATCTTCGCTATGGCTTGGGTCAGCTTCGGGGAACGTTGCTTCAGTTCCTCCCGGTCGTAGGCGGTCGCCTCGTTGACCACATCCCAGATGTCCACCTTGCCCTGGAAACGCTCGGCGCAGCGTGCGATCCGGGCCAACTGGAGCTGCATCGCTTCCTCGGGCGTACTGTCGGCCAGCCAGCGCGGGTCCACATAGTTCCACGCGAGAGGATGGCCTTTCGTGGTGACCCCGTGGGCGTTGCACCAGCGGACGATCTGCTCGGTGCGTTCATCGTCCGGCCGGCCCTTTTGCATCTCATACTGCCACCAGTAGAAAGGCAGCGTGGCGTAGTTCAGCAGGTCGGCGAACTGCTTCTCGTAGGCGGCATTGTCCTCCGAGGTGCGGCAGCGCCCCAGCTTGAAGATGTTGCAGCCGAACAGGAACTTGTGCCGCTTCTGGCTGATCCGCAGACTCACGCCCGGCGGCAGCGGCATGCCATCCGGGCCGGTGAGCCGTAGCGAGGCCGAACCCATCCGGTACTTGCGTATCCGTTCCTCGGCCTGACTCACGACCGCCTCATTGGTCTGGGCCGGCTTCTGCCTGCCCCAGACCGGGCTGGTCACAGCGAAACCCGCCACCGCCCCGCCCGCACTCTTCAGGAACTCCCGTCTCCGAATAAGCATACACAGACTCCTCGCCGTCTCACGCGTCAGGTGGCAGCCTGTTCGTAGTGACGCCGTAAGGCGTTTGTGTCGCGGCCATCCTGGCCGCGCTGTGTCGAGGGCGTCACGGGTTCCCAAACGCGATTCATCGCGTTTGGGGCCCCTTGCCCTCGAATCGCGGGCAAGATGCCCGCGACACGTTCTCTACGCTCTTACGAGCACACTACAAACCACTTCGGCCTTGCCGCTGCCACCCGGACATCTATTATTCCTGTGCCATCAGACCTTCGCGGCTTCGTCCACCATCTTGATATTCATGTACCGGCAGAACTGGCCGAGTTCCTTGGCCACGTTGCCATAAACCGTCTGGCGGTGCAGACCGTTCGACCAGTTCTTCCAGAGCGTCTCGATGTCGCCGTCCACTTTCACATTGATCTTGGTCCGGCAGCCGCGGTCGTATTCCAGCCCTACCGGGGCATCGAGGATCACGCCGGTGAAGTACTGCATCAGGTCCGTCCCGATCAGAATCGCCTGGGTGACTTTTTCGCCCTTGCGCATCTGGGCCTGGGGCGTCACGCCCTCCTGTCGCTCATGGACCGTGCGGATCTTGTAGGGCGACGTGGGGCCGTTCGGGCCATCCATCTTCCGCGCGCCCATGCAGTGTGCCAGGATGATGCTGTCCGTCGATTCATCGACCGTGGGATCGCTGACGAAGGCGCGGAGGTCTG
>JAMCWO010000038.1 GCA_023481165.1 Planctomycetota bacterium
TCGCACCGCCGGGCCAGGCGGCGAGTCTTCCCGAACTGGCTCTGGTGTCGCCGCAGGGTTCGCTGACCGGCGCGCGCGGGGGGGCGGCCGCAGAGCCGCGCGTTCCGCTGTACGTCCCGCCGGCTGCTCCCGCGCCTTGTGTGTCCGACGAGGCGGGGCCGAAGGACCGGATCGATGCGATCTTCGCGCCGCAGACCCAGGCGGCGGCCGGCGCCGCGGGCTCGGGCAGCGTTAGGACCGTCGGCAGACTGCCGACGGTGCAGCGCGGGGAAAAGACCGTGCCGGCATTCGACACGCCGGCCGCGATCCTCGCACGCTCGCGGCCGGAGGCCGCCGAAAGCGTCCCCGCCGCCGCAACGAACGGCGCCGCGGGTTCGGGTCCCCCCCGGCCCTCTTTCGCCGGTGCAAGTCCTTCCCAGCCGCGACTCGTGGTAGCGGGAGCGCCCGTTCACTCTGACTCGGACCTCGCGAGCGCGGTGAAAGAGCTTGGCGCTGGAGTCTCGCTGCCGCCCCATCCAGTCCCACCCGCTGGGACAGAATGGGCCCGGATCGCCGTCGAGCCGGCTTCGGAGACTGTGCCGTCCCAGGCGGCGGCCGCCCCGACGCCGGCGGTCCTGTCCGGCGGTCCCGGCGCCGCCCCGAGGATGCAAGTTCCGCCGCAATCCCCCGGTCCCGAGCCGGCGTCGAAACCGCCGCGGGTGGTTCTGCCGCCGGACACGCCGTTCGACCGCTACCTGCGGTCGGCCCAATTGTCGATGCAGCAGGGCCAGTATGCCAAGGCGGCCGAATCCTTCTCGCTCGCGGCCGGGTGCAATCCGAAGGATGTGCGCCCGGTACTCGGCCGCAGCCATGCCCTCTTTGCCGCCGGCGAATACCTCAGCAGTGCCGTGTATCTGGCCAAGGCTATCGAGCTCGACCCCCGTTATGCCCTGGGCAAGTCGGATTTGCTCGCAGCGGTCGGCGGACCCGATGTGTTCGTCCAGCGCATCACCGGCCTCGAGAAACGCGCCAAGGTCGGCGATGCGCCGGTGCTCCACTTGCTGCTGGCCTATCTCTATCAGCAGATGGACCGGCCCCGGGAGGCGACGACAGCGCTCCAGGCCGCCCGAAAAGGACTGCCCTCCTCTGGGGCCGTCGAGCTCCTGGGTAAGGTGATCGCGCCTGGACCGCCGAGATGATTGCTCAGGCCTTGCGGAACACGGCGACGACGTTGGTGACTTCAACGACGAAGAGGCGATTGTCTCCCTCGAAGTCGACGGGGATCGCGCCGCGGGGATTGAACAGGACCTTGTCGTACTTGCGCAGGGGAATGTCGGGGGTATGCTCGATCTCGGCCGAGACCGCGACCACGCGGCCCGTGATGGTGGGGATCTCCATGCTGTCGGGCAGCTTGATACCGCCGCGCGTCTCGCGCTTATCCTCGTCCTTGCGGATCAGGACGCGCTTGCCGATCGGCTCGACGGTCTCCAATGACTGAACTTCGATCTTCTGCTCCTTTTCCATAAGCCTCTCCACCAGGGCGGGCCTTCTTTCTATTCGTTCCTGGATGCCGCGCTGTTCGTTTTTGTCCAGCGGACCGGGTTGGTCTCCGTGCAGGCGCCGCCGTCTGGCGTGCCGCTCAGGATGCCTTTGGCGTAGAGATAGCGCAGGCCGGCCCGGCGAATCTTCTTGTAGGGCCGGGCGATGGTTCGCTGGAGTTCCAGGGGCCAACTGTGGTTGTAGGAGAGCTTCTCCTCGGCCGCCGTCAGCAACTCGGGCTGGAACCGGCGCTTGTGCTTGTAGATGTGGTAGATGTCGTAGGACTGAAGCCAGCGGCGCAGGCGCGCGGAGAGCCGCCGGGACCCCAGCAGCCGGTCGCCGATGTGCCGGGCGATCTGAAAATCGATGATATGGGGCCGGCCCTCGGTGTCGATGAGGATGTTGCCCCGCTTGTGCAAATCGAAATGGACGAGGTGGCGGGCGTGGATGCGCTGCAGCGCGTCCGCGAGGCGGTCGAAGAAATCGGCGGGCAGCGGCGGCCGGTCGTCCAGCGTCAGCCCTTCGATGTACTCGTAGACGTACATGTGCGCATCGAGGCGGGCCAGGACGCGCGGAACCTCGGGGATTCCCTCGCACCGCCGGAGCTTGCTGATTTCGCTGCGGGTCATGAGCCGTCCGATCAGGCCGAGCGGCAGAAAACAGAAGTGCATCCGCCGGTTGATCTTGCAGATCAGGCGGATCGGTAGGGTGGGGCTTGCCCCACCGGAACCCGATGGGTGGGGCAAGCCCCACCCTACACGCTCCTGCCTGCGATAGAGCCCCGTGGCGGCGTGAAAATCGTGCTTCAGCACCTTTTCGAGCGTATATTGGCCGCCCAGGCAGGTGATTTCGGGGGGCAGTCCCGCATCGCCGCAGGCATAGAAACAGCGGCCGAACCAGCGGGCGGCACGGCTCCGGCCCGCGCGCGGGTGCTCCGACCCGCTGGTAGCCCTGGCGGCATCATTCTCTTTGTCGGCAGCGACAGGGCTGCCGTCTGTTGCATGCTCTGTACCCATTTTCCCCTCGACCTGCCTGAATCTCTCCCACGAACGCGCATCATACAAGCCTGCCCGCGCAAGGTCAAGCCGCCGCCGCATCCGCGAAAACAACGACAAAAGATGGCCTTGACTTCCCGAAACGGGTATACTTCACTACCGGGGGTGCATTTTGAAAATGTCAAGCCCTGCGCCTCGCCCGTCGATAACACAGGGCGTGGTACGGTGCGTGTGATAGGAGTAGACCGGATCGCAGCCGCGCGATCCGGAGAGTTGTTTTTGCGGAGCGAGCGGGTGGTGCAGAGATGATAACAAGCGGACAGACAAGTTATATGACTCAACCAAACAACGGAGCGATCAGCGATAAGATGCTGGAGGCCCTGACCGGAAACAATCCCTCCTTCACGATCCGGGGGCGGCTGCAGAGCTTTCGGTACGCCTGGTACGGTCTGGTCCTGATGCTCCGGTCGCAGCACAATGCCTGGCTGCATGCCTTCGCCTCCATCTGCATTCTGGTTGCGGGCGGCCTGTTCCGGCTGACGGCCGGCGAGTGGTGCTGGGTCATCCTGGCGATCGTCGCGGTCTGGACGGCCGAGGCCCTGAACACGGCGCTGGAGTTCCTCGCCGACGCCGCAACGTCGGAATTTCACCCGCTCGTCAAGTGCGCCAAGGATGTCGCCGCCGGCGGCGTCCTGATCTCCGCCCTCGGCTCCGTCATCATCGGCCTATTGGTCCTCGGCCCCCACCTGCTCACCTTCCTTCGCCAGCTCTTCTTCTGAGAGGGGCTCCCATAGCGACGGTCAAAGAAGAAGCGAGAGAACGGAGGGGGAGACTTGCGCAGGCTTCAAGGCCAATGACTTCTGTCAACACGCCTCTTTCGTCTCGCGTCTCCAGAGGCTAAAATCTTCTCCGCTGGCGTGGACCTGCCCTGGGTAACGTCGAGTGGGTGCGCCGGAAGACGCAACGTCCTGTGGAGGATCGCAAGATGTCTCAGATCAGTCAACCGTCGCGAGCGTCGTGGTTCCATTTCGCATCCAGTGCTGGGCTCGCCGTGATGGCTCTCCTGCTGACGCCGGCCTTGGGGAGTGAGCGGGCCGGTTCCTCGCGCTCGGCGGCCCTGACGCCGCTGAACCGGTTCCCGCGCATGGTGCAGGAGTATTTCGTCGCTCAGGTCCGTCAGGTGGAAGAGCAGGCCGAGCAACGGCGGGAGACGATCAAGAGTCGCCGGGCCGCTACGGCGTACGTCCACGATGTGCAGGACAAGATTCAGCAGTGCTTCGGCCCCTGGCCCGAAAAGACGCCGCTGAATCCGCGCACCACCGGCGTTGTCGAGCGGGATCAATACAAGATCGAGAAGGTCATCTTTGAAAGCCGGCCCGGCTTTTTGGTCACCGCCGACTTGTACCTCCCCAAGGGCCGGTCTTTCCCGTTGCCCGGCGTGGTCGGCACCTGCGGCCACTCGGACACCGGCAAGGCCTACGAATCCTACCAGAGCTTCGCCCAGGGCCTCGCCCGGCTGGGATATGTGGTCCTGATCTTCGATCCCCTCGGCCAAGGCGAACGGCTCCAATACCCGAACGAGAAGCTCAAGTCACGGATCGGCGTCGGCGTCCGCGAGCACCTGTACGCCGGCAATCAGCAGTTCCTGGTCAGCGAGTTTGTCGGCGCCTGGCGGGCCTGGGACGGCATCCGTGCCCTCGATTACCTGCTGACGCGGCCGGAGGTCGATCCCAAGCGGGTGGGCGTCACCGGCTGCTCCGGCGGTGGGACGATGACGACCTGGCTGTGCGGCGTGGACCGGCGCTGGACGATGGCCGCCCCAAGCTGCTTCGTGACGACATTCCGGCGCAACTGCGAGAACGAGTTGCCCGCCGACACGGAGCAATGCCCGCCGCGGGCCCTGGCGCTCGGCCTCGACCATTCGGACTTCCTCGCCGCGCTGGCCCCCAAGCCCATCGTCCTGCTCACCAAAGAGGGCGATTACTTCGACCGGCGTGGCAGCGAGCAGGCCTACGAGCGCCTGCGCCGGCTCTACAAGCTGCTCGGCGATGAGGAGGATATCTCGCTCTTTGTCGAGGCAGGCGGCCACGGCTATACGCCAAAGAGCCGCGAGGCCATGTACCGCTGGTTCAATCGCGCGACGCATATCAGCAACGCCCAAACCGAGCCGAACCTGACCATCGAGAAGGACCAGACGCTCTGGTGCGCCCCGAAGGGCCAGGTCTGTGAACTGAATTCCAAGCCCATTTACGCGTTCACGGCCGAGAAGGCCAAGGCCCTGGCCGCGCAGCGGCCGAAGGAATTCACGCTGCCCCAGCTTCGCCGGCAGGTTCGTGCGCTGCTGCATCTGCCCGTAGCGGAGAAATCCTCCGCGCCGGACTACCGCATTCTGCGCAACTGGCGCTCGCGCGGGTACCCGAAGCCGCGCTGGACCACGTACCTGGTCGAAACCGAGCCGGGGATTCAAGCCGTAGTGTACCGCCTTGGCACCGAGCAACTGCTCGCCCGGCCGCACGCGAGCACCCAGCGGGCGATCCTGTACGTAGCGCATCAATCCAGCGACGCCGAGCTGCGCGACGAGCCGCTCGTCCGTGAGATCATCAAAGCCGACCCGGACACGGACTTCTACACCGTGGACGTGCGCGGCATCGGTGAATCCCGGCCGGACACGTGTGACGAGGACTCGTTCCTCTCGCTCTACGGCAGCGACTACTTCTATGCCATCCACTCGATCATGCTGGACCGCCCCTACGTCGGGCAAAAGACGTACGATGTCCTCCGCGTTCTCGACTGGCTCGGCGGGATCGGCTACGATGAGGTTCACGTGGTCGCCAAAGGCTGGGGCGCGCTGCCCGCCACGTTCGCCTCGGTGCTCTCAGACCGAGTTAAGCAGGTGACGCTGAAGAACGCTCTGACCTCCTATCAGGAGATCGCGGAATCGACGGACTACGCCTGGCCGCTCTCGACATTCGTGCCCAACATCCTCTCGGCCTTCGACCTGCCCGACTGCTACCAAGCCCTGCAGGCGAAGAACCTGCACCAAGTCGACCCTTGGGGCCCCGAGGCGAAGCCGGTTGCCAATTAGGGCATGCTGAAAGGAGCCATCACGTAGGATGCGCTCACTTTCCACAACAGGTCTCATTGTCAGCACGATCGACCGCAAACCAGGGCCTGGCTACTTCGGCTTCTTCCCGCACGCGGAAGACGATGAAGTCTGGTGGCAGAACGAGGTCCGCCGTGCAATCGGCTATGATTGGTCTGCCCATGCCGGGGAAGATACCCTGCCCAGCCCCAAGGAATTGGTCGATTACGAAACATTGTACGCAGAAGGGAAGCTTCATAAGGTCAACGCGCGAACACGTGTGCGTTGCGAGGCCCTAATGACTCGCGCAAAGTCCTACTTCAGAAGCGAAGACGGCAGATTGGCCTGTCGTGCCTGTGGGTGGTTTCGACCAGACAAGGCCCTGACGAGCGACATTGTCGAGATCCACCACCTTCATCAGATATCTGCTCTTCCCCGCGGTGGTGTTCGTTTGGCTCTTCGGGAGGCACTTGCACAACTCGTTCCTCTTTGCCCCACGTGCCATAGAATCGCGCACGCAAAGCCAGGCGGTGGAACTTTTACGTTGGATGAGTTGAAGAAGATAGTGGGCTGTTGATGTGACGACGTATGGCAGAGAAGATTCGGATCAAAGCCGTTGAAATGGTCAGGCGCATCCGAGATGAGCAGGCGAGACAACTCGCGGGCAAATCCGACGCGGAAATCATAGCTTTCTTCAGGAAAGTAGGGGAAGCTGCGCGTCGGAAGGCAAAGAAGGGACAAAGTTCTCGACGGCGATCACGACAGAGCCGGTAACCGCGAGACGGTGGAGACTTGTGAAGCATGGCATCGATATGACGCGAGAAGAGTTACTCAGCCGGGTTTCCATTGATCCAAACGTGTGCTTCGGCAAACCCTGCATCCGCGGAAGACGGATTGGGGTGTCGTTGATTCTGGACCTGTTGGCTGGCGGCATGAAGCCCCGGGAGATCATGGAGGAGTACGATTTGGCCGAGGAGGATATCCTCGCCTGCCGCGCCTACGGCGGGTAGGCGTACCAGGCGATGCCCTCGAAGATCCAGATGTCCGGGAAGTGGTTGATCAGCTTGTCGCGCTCCGCTTCATTGGTGGTGTAGAAGTGGCAGCCGCTGCGATTGTTCAGGAAGCGGAACGCCGGGACCGTCTCCGGCGGCCGCACGTCGGCGGCAAAGGCGAAGAAGGCAATGCCCTCGAAGATCCAGATGTCCGAAAACTGGTTGATCAGCTTGTTCTTCTCGCCTTCGCTGATCGTGTAGAAGTGCGACGCCAGCACGGGCGAAAAGAAACGGTAGACGGGTAACGCCCCCGTCACACTCGCCTCGGGCAGCGCATAGAACGCCACGTTTTCGAATTCCCAGATATCGGGGAAATTGTTGACGAGTTTGAAGGCCTCCGCCTCGTTGGCCGTGAAGAAGTGACAATCGAACACGGGCGAGAAAAAACGAAAGACCGGTTCCGTGCCGGCCGGGGCCTGCGAGCCGATGGCGATGTCGTCGATCATGGCGGTCCCGTGCTGATCGACCCGGAATTCGACGAAGGTGATCTGGGCCCCCGTCGGGTCGAAGGCGGGAATGGTCAGGAAGTCGGTAAAGACATTGCGCCGGTAGCTGCCGGCGTTCGGGTTCAGAAAGATCTCGCGGTAGGTGTCGCCGAAGTTCGCGTTGGGCAGGTTCGCCGCCGCCCCGGGGAACCGCTGCAGGACGTACGCGAGCAGGTTGCCGTTGCTGTCGCTCAGGAGCAGCGACACGTTGTCGAAGCAGGGCGGGAGCAGGCAGTTCTGCCCCGGGCTGTGCACTTGCGGATTTGTCAGCTCGCCCACTTCGTTGAACGTGAGGATCGTGTCGGGGGTCAGGGGAATGCTGAACCCGGCGTTGGTGCCGGCGATCTCCGTCAGCGCGACAAAGACAATGTCCGAGCAGCCGCTGAGGCTCTCGACGGAGTCCAGTTGCAGCACGTGATTGTCGTTGTCCGACAGGATTTGGGCTTTCTGCGGCGATGGGCCGCAGTTGGGGTCCAGGGAGATGGCGTCCCCGACGAACCAGAATCCCTCATCCCCGTCGATCGCGCTGCCCGGGGCATAGGTTCCGACCGCCGCCCGCTCCCAGCCTTCGAGGAAGACCTGTCCTTGTGCCGCTGTGCCCAGGATGGTTAGAACGCCTAAGAAGAAACCAATTCGCCCGCGCATTTTCGCACCTCCATTCAATGTCGGATGGCCGATGTTTTGATGTCATCGTCCCATAGGACGCCGGGGGCGCATAGTCGGCAATTCCCTGAAATTGACGAGGAGCAGGCGGCTGCGCGGAGGCAGATCAGAGCACGCCTTTTTTCAGGATGACGTTGGCGTAGAGGGCCTTCTCACTGGTGGCGACCACGGCGTAAGCCTTTTTCGCCCGTTCGTAGAAGGCGAAGCGCTCGACGAACTCGAAGGCGGAGAACTTCTCGCCGCTGGCCTTGACGATGGCCCGGTACTGCTCCCAGATCGTGGGCTGGGTCTTGTCGCCCGGGACGACGCTCATCAGGGCGACAGGCCGGTCCACATAGATGTCCAGCGGAAAGAGCTTCAGGACCGCCTCCAGCAGCTCCGGCACACCGTGCCCATCGCAACGAATCAGTCTCTGGGCGACGGATGCCGCCGGAAAGTTGCCGTCCGCCAGCACGATCTCATCGCCGTGGCCCATCTCCAGGAGAATCTTCATCAATTCGGGGGATAGGATGGGGGGGATATTCTTCAGCATGGTTCAGGGCCCTTTCGGAAAGATGGCGAGATAGGACAGATAGGACTCATGTCATTCAATGTGCCGGTCAATTCGTGTGAAACACCTCTTCCATCGTCTTCCACTGCTGGCCCTCGGGTGTGCCGGGCAGGCGGACCTGGAGCGGGTCGGTATACGTCCACCAGAGCTTGGTCACCTCATCGCCCATGGCCACCATAGCGCGCGGGAAATCGTCGCCGATGTATTCGAAATAGCTGAACAGCAGGTACTCGCCGGGCCTGATCTGGCCCAGATAGATGGAGTAGTTGCGGATATTGACCTTGTCGAGGGCCGCCAGGACGCCGGGCCAGACCGCCGCGTGCATCTGCGTGTAGGCAAGGATACTCTTCTCCGGTATGCCGATGATCGAGCCGTGGCGGGATTTGATCTGGCTTGGTTTGTACGCCGGCCCATCGTGATGGAAGACCTCCTGCCACTGGGCCCACCACTCACCGGCTTTCCGCGTCGGCAGCGGTCGTTGCAGCGGATCGGTCTGCTTCCACCATTCCTGGGTGGTCTTATCCTTCTTCATCCGGGCCATGTCGGCGTCGAAGTTGCGGCCGGTGTACTCGTAGTAGGCGAAGAGATAATCCCGGTCCGGGGCGACCTTGCCGAGGTAGATCGAGTAGTTGTGGATGTGGGTCTTGTCGATCATCCGGAGCACGCCGGGCCAGGTGGCCGTATGCAGCCGCTTGTACTCGGCGAGGCTCTCTTTCGGGATCGCGATGACCGCCCCATGCCGCTCGATCTTCTGGGTCGCACAGCCGGAAAGCCAAACCGCGCCCAACGCCAGCGCTAGGGCCACTGTGTCCATCTTCTTGAGCATACGAAGATCTCCTCGTAGGGTGGGCTGTGCCCACCATCTTTCCTTCGCTGCAGGACGTTGTTGGTGGGCACAGCCCACCCTACTTGACCAAACCAAAGAACCGCTGGGTCGCCTCCGTGGCGAAGACGATGTACAGCAGGACCATGATCGTAAACAGCAGTCCGGCCAGCAGCTTGTAGTTGAGCAGGCCCACCCAGCCCGCGTCGGCCAGAGCCTCCCATGGACGGCTCCAGACCAGCCGCTCGCTCTGCGGTGTGTGCCGGTGCGGCCATAGGAGCGAGGTCGCGATCAGGACCGCCGAACAAATCACGAACAGGTAGAAGGCGGCCATCATGAACTGAAGATTCCAGTGCGTATACTCTTTGTACCAATCCAGCACAAATACGACGACGCCGAGAAGCGACCCAAGGACCAGGGTTGTCAGAGCGCCCCGGCTGGAGGCCCGGCGCCAAAAGACGCCCCAGAAGAAGACCGCCGTGATCGGCGGGGCCAAGTAGCTGATGATCGTGTTTACGCCCTGGTAGATGCTTTGGTAGTGGCCGACCAGAGGCGACCAGAGGATCGCAATGATCATCGCCACAAAAGTCGCGGCGCGGCCGATGACCACGAGCTTGTGGTCCGGTGTCTGGGGCCGCCAACGCCGGTAGAGATCATAGCTGAAGAGCGTGGCGATGGAATTCAACGCGCCGGAGACGGTGCTCATCAAGGCCGCCAGCAGGGCCGCCGCCAGCACGCCCCGCAGCCCGGGCGGCAACAGTTCCAGGATCATGTGAGCATACACAGCGTCGGACTTGGGCTTCAGGGCCCCTTTGCGCACCAGGTCCGTCATGGCCCGATCGACCTGCTGCTTCTCCAAGCCGGTTTGGGCCACAACGTAATCCACCCGCACGGCCTGATTCGGATCGCCGGAGTCGTACACTGTTCGGTAGACGCGCTGCTCGACCTCGGACATCTGGGACAGGGTGATCTTCGGCTGCGCGACCTGCAGGACGGGCAGGGCGGTCATCTTGCCCTGGTGGAGCAGGGCCAGGCAGATCGTCCCCGGAAAGACGAAGATCAGAACCGGCAGGATCTTGATGAAGCCGGCAAAGAGCGGCCCGACGCGAGCGTGATTGGCGTCCTTGGCCCCCAGCACCCGTTGCACGATGGTCTGATCGGCGCACCAGTACCAGAGCCCGATCACAGGATAGCCCAGGAACACCGAGTACCACGGCAGATTCGCCGGGTCGCTCGCCGAGCGCAGGATCGTCAGCTTGACCGGCTCAACGTGGGCGGTGACGCCCGGCCAGCCGCCGGCCTTCACGAAGGCCACCGATGTGATAAGAATGGCCCCGGCCAACAGGATGATCGTCTGGAGCGACTCCGTCAGCACCACGGCCAGCAGGCCACCCACGATGGTGTAGACGCCCGTGAGAATCGAGGCGCCGACGATACTCGTCAGCTTGTCGATGCCGAATATCTCTTCCAGCACGACCGCCCCGGTGTAGAGCGTAAAGCCGATGTGAATCACGATCGCCGAGATGATGGACATCGCCGCCAGCCAGTCCCGACAGCCCCGGCTGTACCGCTGCTCCAGGAAGTCCGGCAGCGTCGCGACCTTCGATCGAAAGTAGAATGGGGCAAAGAACAAAGACAGGGTAATCAGCAGAAACGGCGCCATCCACTCAAAGTTGCCGTACGCCAAGCCGTTGACATACCCCTCCTGGGCCTGACTGACCAAATGGATCGTGGAGATATTCGTGGAGAACAGGGCCATGCCGATCAGCGGCCACGTGAGCGTGCCGCCGGCCAGAAAATAGCCCGCGCTTTCGCTGGTACCCCGCCGCCGCAGTCCCGCCCACACCCCCAGACCGATAATCACGACGAAATACAGGACGATGACAGCGATGTCGATGCCTCCGATCGAAATGCTGCCGGCGCCCAGAATACCTTCAGTCATGCCCAGCCCTTTCACGGTGGTCCGAGTGTAGGATGTCACCCCGCCTCTGTCAACGTTCCGTCCAGCGACGCCCAGGGCAAACGCAAAGTCGCCAAACGTATCGGGTGGCAGCGTCAAGCGGAGTCCTCGGAGCTTGGCGATGGCGGATTCCCCGTGCGAAGGACCATCGCCAAGGCCTTCGGCCTTGACGCTGCCACCCATCGGTACTGCGAACGCTTGACATCAGTCGCGACAATGTCATACTGGCGCCGTGGTTCTGTGAGCCGGTGAACAAAGCCGCGAAAGTCATTCACGGTCCCGAAAGGAAACCGCCATGTTGTCATTGGTGCCGCCTATCCTCGCGAACGGTTCCTCTCATCTATTGACCCTGTCGCCCATCGACCTGGTCATCGTGGTGCTGTACTTCGCGGTCGTGCTGGCGATCGGCTTCTACCTCAAGAAGCACACGAGCACGGGCGAGGACTTCTTCATGGCGGGCCGCAAGATGACCGCGTGGATCGCGGGCCTGAGTTTCATCTCCGCCAATCTCAGCTCGCTCGAAACGATGGGCTGGTCCGCGATGGCCTATCAGTACGGCATGCTCGGGGCCCACGCCTACCTGGTTGGGGCGATTCCGGCGATTCTGTTCCTGGCCGTCGTCATGATGCCCTTCTACTACATCTGCAAGACGCACTCCGTCCCCGGTTATCTGAAACTCCGCTACGGCGAGGGGGCCCGGACCCTGGCCGGCATCTCCTTCACGTTCCTGACGGTCATGGTCAGCGGCGCCAGCATGTTCGCCATGGCCAAGATTCTCAACCTGCTGCTCGGCTGGGACATGAACATGAGCATCTGGGTCTCGTCGATCACGGTCGGCCTCTACGTCGCCCTGGGCGGGCTGCTCTCGGCCGTGTTCAACGAAGTGCTGCAATTCTTCCTGATCTGGCTGGGGACGCTGCTGGTGCCGATTCTCGGCATCATTCACGCCGGCGGCTGGACCAAGATGATGGCCACCATCCAGGAGAACGTGAAGGTGATCCACCCCGATGTTCCCGCCGCGACCTTCTCCCATCTCTGGCGAGACCTCGGTACGTTCAATAACCCGATGGGCATTGACTGGTTCGGCATGGTCTTCGGACTGGGCCTGGCGGTCAGTTTCGGGTACTGGTGCACGGACTTCCTCCAGGTGCAGCGCGTCCTCGTGGCGAAGAACCTGCGCTCGGCCCAGAACGGCACGGTGATCGGCGCCGTGCTCAAGATGTGTGTGCCGCTGATCGTCACCATTCCGGGCCTGCTCGGCTTGGCTGTGCTACTGAATAAAGACGGCTCGCCCATGGTCCTCGTGCCGGAAAGCGACGTGACGGCGAATATCACCAACCGTACCTTCAACGACGTGCTGCCCCTGCTGATGGGCCAATATCTCGGACCGGGCCTGCTGGGCTTGGGCGTGACCGCCATGATCGCCGGCTTCATGTCCGGCATGGCCGGCAACGTCAGCGCCTTCGCGACGGTCTGGACGTATGATGTCTACCGGCCGCTGATAAATAAGACCGCCAGCGACAAGCACTACCTGACGATGGGTCGCTGGTGCTCGATCCTGGGCGTCCTGATCTCCATCGGCACGGCGTATGCTCTCTTCTATTTCTCGAACATTCTCGAGTTCCTGCAGGTGCTGGTATTCTTCTTCATCGTCCCCTTGTTTGGCACGGTGATTCTGGGCATGCTCTGGAAGCGAGCCACGCCGGCCGGGGGCTTCTGGGGCTTCCTGGTGGCTATCGTGTTCTCGATGGGCATGTGGGTCTTCGTGCACACGTTCCCCGAGGGTTCCCAACCGCTGCCCACCGCGGTTGTCGGCAACGGCGCGGTGGTCTCGGTGGTGAAGACCGGTGACAAGGTCACGCAAGTCGTGGTGGAACGTGGCGAAGTCAAGACCACGAACGTGGAGATTCCGCTCGAAGGCGGCAAGGCGCCGATCGTATCAGGTCAGCACGCGGTGCCGCAGGCGGGTATCACGCTCCTCAGCATGCAGGGCGCGGGAGCGAACGCCAAGACCATGCGGGTCCTTGTGCCGGATGCCGTCTACGCGGACACGAAGGAACATGCCAAGTTCGGCGTAGAGGGTGCCGCGCTGGTGCTCAAAACCGGCGTGACGATTCAGGCGGCGCACATCTCCAAGAAATTCGACGCCGCCTCGTTCAACCCGGCGCACACCAAGTATGTGGCTCGTTCCGAGAAGGCCAAGGGCATGGCGGTCAACATGTATAGCGGCTTCTGGTCCTTGGTCGTCTGCATGGGCGTGACGATCCTCGTCAGTCTGTTCACAAAGCCCAAGCCCGCGGCCGAGCTCAAGGACCTGGTCTTCGGCTTGACGGAGATCCCCGCCGGCGAGTCCGGCGCCTGGTACTCCAGCCCGAAGCTCTGGGCGGGCGTCGTCTTCATCGTGCTGGTCGCCATTAACATTATCTTCTGGTAAGGTAGGGAGTACTCATGGACAATAAACGTGAAATTCCGATCTGGTTCTTCATTGGCTCCCTGCTGACGGTCTACGGCGTGCTGATCCTGTGCACCGGCATCTACCACCTGTTCTTTCCCCCCCAGAAGCCGCTGGCCCTGGCCAACCTCCACGCGGACGTCTGGTGGCCTCTGCTGCTGTTGGCGATTGGGCTGATATACACGGTCAAGTACTGGCCCTTCAAAGCCCCGGCTCCGAGCCTCGCTCAGAAGGGGTATCAGAAGGGCACCGCCGCTTCCCCCAACTGAACTTCGGCAGAGAGGTTTGGAGTAGCCTTCAGGCGGTCTATGACTGCGTAAACGCGGAACTGGGACCCCAAGCGCGATAGATCGCGTTTGGGAGCCCACTCCGAACGGCCGGGCTAGTCCAACGTCCGGCGGTAGCGTTTGACGCCGATCGTCAGCGCGAGGGCGGCGAATAGGGCGATGGGCCAAAGCTGCGGCCAGACCTCCGGCAGGCCGTTGCCTTTGAGCAGAATGCCGCGCGTGATCCGCAGGAAATGCGTCAGCGGCAGAATCTCGCCGATATCCTGGGCCCAGCGCGGCATGCCGCGGAAGGGGAACATGAACCCGGACAGCATGATGGACGGCAGAAAGAAGAAGTACGCCATCTGCACCGCCTGGAGTTGGTTCTTGGCCAGTGTGGAGAAGGTGATGCCCATCGCCAGGTGGGCGACAATGAACACGAACGTGGCCGCCAGCAGCAGGGCGAGACTGCCCACCATTGGCACGTGGAAGAGCCCGTAGGCGGCGCCGAGAATCAGTGCCACCTGGATGTACCCGAGGAGGATGTAGGGAATGATCTTCCCGATCAGCACCTCCGCCGGATGGGCGGGCATCGACAGCAGATTCTCCATGGTGCCGCGCTCGCGCTCGCGCGTGATACCCAGGCCGGTGATCATGATCATCGTCATTGTGAGCACGACTCCCATCAGGCCCGGCACGATGTTGTAGCGGGTGATTCCTTCGGGGTTGTAGAGCGTCTGGATGCGCAGGTCGATGGCGTCGCGCTGGGCAGCCAGATAGTCGAGCGGGCCCTGAAAGTCGTGCCGCATCGCGGTGTTCAGCAGCAGACGCGCGGCGCTGACGGCGTTGCCAATGGCGGCGGGATCGGTCCCATCCGCCTCGATCAGGAGCGTGGGCCGGTCGCCCCGCAGGAGATCCCGCGTGAAGTTCTCCGGAATATTGAGGATGAACTGGATTTCGCCCCGGGCGATCGCCTCCCGGGCCTCTTGTTCGGTGTCGAGTTCCCGGACAAAATTGAAATACGTGCTGTTGCTGATCGCGTGCAGCAGGGTGCGGGCCTGCGGGCCGTGGTCGCCCAGGAGCACGCCGGCCGGCAGATGCCGGGGGTCGGAGTTGATGGCGTACCCGAACAGGATGAGCTGCATCAGCGGCATGCTGATCATCATCACGAAGGTCAGCCGGTCCCGGCGCATCTGGATGAATTCCTTCACCACGATGGCCCAGAACCGCCGGGGCGAGAATTCGTACCGCCGCCTCATGAGGCCACTCCGTCCTGCGATTGGCTCATGAAGTGGATGAACACGTCCTCCAGGCCGGAGTCGATCCGACGCCACTCATAGGGCTTCGTACGAAAGGGTGCGATCGCCCGTTCCAGGGCCTCGGCATCGGGCCCGCTGATGTGCAGCATGGTGCCGAACGACACCGCCTGCTCCACGCCGGAGCTGTTCCGGAGGCGCTGGGCCAATTCCACCAGGCCCGGGCCGCTGACGGACCACGTCACGAGGTGCGACCGCGCGATGACCTCGGTCGCCGTGCCGTGGACCAGCAAGTGACCTTGGAGAATGAACGCGAGCCGGTGACAGCGCTCGGCCTCGTCCATGTAGTGCGTCGCGATCAGGAACGTCAGCCCCTCGCCCGCGAGCCGATGAATCTCCTCCCAGAATTCCCGGCGGGCCTTCGGGTCCACGCCGGCCGTCGGCTCATCGAGCAGCAGCAGCTTCGGCTGGTGAATCATGCACGCGGCCAGGGCGAGCCGCTGTTTCCAGCCGCCCGAAAGCTGGCCCGCCAGTTGATGGCGCCGCTCGGTCAGGCCCAGCCGCTCGATCGTCTCGCGCACCGCTTGGCGGCGGTCCCGGACGCAGTACATCCGGGCCACAAAATCGAGGTTCTCCGCGATGCTCAGGTCGTCCCAGAAGCTGAAGCGCTGGGTCATGTAGCCGACGTGCCGCTTGATGGTCTCGCTCTCGGTGACGACATCATAGCCCAGGCAGGTGCCGCGTCCTTCATCCGCGCGGAGCAGGCCGCATAGCATGCGGATGAATGTCGTCTTGCCGCTGCCGTTGGGACCAAGGAACCCGCAGATCTCCCCCGCGCGGACCGCCAGATCGACGTGATCGACCGCCGTCAGCGCGCCGAACCGCTTTGTCATCCCATGGACATCTATCGCGAGGTCGTCAGGCATAGGTCACTCGCCGAATCTCACGTCCACCGGCTGGCCGGGGTGCAGGGTGGCGGCGACTTGGGGCTCGAAGGTCACTTCGATCATGAAGACCAGCTTGGCGCGGTTCTCCCGGCTGTAGATGACCGGCGGCGTATACTCCGCGTTCGGGGCGATGAAACTGATCCGCCCCGCCAATGGCCCGCGCAGGCCATCTACAATGACCTGCGCGCTGTCGCCGGGATGAAGGGTCTGGACCCGCGTCTCGGGCACGAAGGCACGGACCTTGATGTTTGCGGGCGGCAGCAGGGCGACGACCGGTCGGCCGGCCGGGACCCATTCGCCTTGGCGGTACATCGTGTCGAAGACGAGACCAGCCTGCGCCGCCGCCTGACGCTTCTGCGACAGAGCCCATTGAGCTGAGGCAAGGGCCGCCTCCAAGGCTCGGACGTTATCTTCCGCCGCGGCAATCTGGTCCATGCGAGCGCCAAGCTGGGCCGTCTGCAGGTCGGCTTGGAGTTGGACCACCCTCTCGCGATTCTGATCGCGCGTGGAGCGGGCACGGTCAAGGTCCTGCGGCGTGCTCGCGCCGGAGCGTGTTAGCTCCTCCTGCCGGGCCAGATCCTTCTGGGAGAGGGCCAAAGCGGCCTGCGCTTGCCCAAGCTGTGCTTTGATGGATTCGACCTCGGAGGGGCGTTTGCCCTTTTTGAGGTCCTCCAGGCTCGCGCGGGCTTGGGCGAGGCGCGACTGGGCTTCCTCGCGGGCCGCTTTTTCCTGTGTGTCGTCCAACGCGAAGAGCGGGTCCCCCGCCGCCACCTGCGCGCCCCGCTGGACGTTCAAGGCCTCCAGTGAACCTGCCAATGGGGAGGCGACATAGACGAATTCTCCTTCGACATAGCCCTGCACCTGGCGACCGTTCTTACGCTCACAACCTGAGAGCAGACAAAGGATTATGATTGCGCCGCTCAAGCCAAGGGGCATTCTGCAAAGCCGATTTGCGGTGAAATTGGCCATCACGTTTCTCCGTTGCGATAATCCTTTCTCACGCTGACTGACCCTCAATTATGGCCGCAAGCAGTAATCTTGCCAAGCAATGCGGCAGCGCAGCCAATTTTTTTAGAAATTTTCGATTTCCGGCTGTGAACAATGAAATATAATAATAGTACAATAGACTATTAGATTGACAGCGCAATTCTGACAACCGGAGATTTGAGATGATTGAGTTCAAGTTGGACCTAAAAAGCGGCGTGCCTTTTCACCGGCAGATTGTCGATCAGATCCGGTACGGCATAGCCTCGAAGCGTCTGCTGCCCGGCGAGCAGTTGCCGACGGTACGGGACCTCGCCGTGCAGCTCCAGATCAACCCGAACACAGTTCGTAAGGCCTACTCGGACCTGGAACTCCTCGGCATCCTGGACACGCAGCAGGGCACCGGCACCTTTGTCGGCCATAAAGAGATCGAAATCGCCGACGACGAGAAGCAGCGCATGCTCCGGCAGGTCTGCGATGAGCTCGTCGCCCGCGGACACCAATACAACCTCACGCTCGCAGACATAGTCGAGCATCTGCAAAGGAGACTGAGCGATGGCACAGCAAAAGAAAATGACTGACGTGATTAACGCGGTTTCGCAAAAGTACGCTGCAATACAGCCGTGGGAGGGAAGTGCCGGCGTTCCCTTGGTGGCCTGGCTGGTCGCGATTCTGATCGTGCTGGCGGGATTGGGGGCGCACTGGCTCGTGCACCACGGCTTGCAGCCTCTGGATCGCCGGATCCTGGCGCCTACGATCTTCGTGGCCATCGTTGTGCTGCTGGCCCTCAAGATCGCCCGACAGTGGGATCGGGCCGTGGTTCTGCGGCTGGGCAAGTTCCACCGGCTCGCCGGCCCAGGCATGTTCTTCATCATCCCGATTGTGGACAGCATCGCGCAAGGCGTGGACATGCGGATCCGGGCCACGGACTTCAGCTCCGAATCGACCCTGACCAAGGACACCGTGCCCGTCAACGTGGACGCCATCTGCTTCTGGATGGCCTGGGATGCCAAGAAAGCGGTCCTCGAAGTACAGAACTTCTACCAGGCGATCATCCTGTCGGCCCAGACGGCCCTGCGGGACATCATCGGCACGCACGAGCTGGCCGATATGCTCACCCATCGCGGCGAGCTGGGCAAACGGCTTCGTGAGATTCTCGACGAGAAGACCAATCCGTGGGGCATCAGCGTCCAGTCCGTCGAGATTCGCGACATCATCATCCCCAAGGACTTGGAAGCGGCCATGTCCAAGCAGGCCCAGGCCGAGCGCGAGCGCCAGGCGCGTATCATCCTGAGCACGGCGGAGACGGAGATCGCCGACAAATTCGCCGAGGCCGCCAAGAAGTACGAGCGTAATCCAGGGGCCATGCACCTGCGCGGCATGAACATGCTCTTCGAGGGCCTCAAGGAGAAAGGCTCGATGATCATCGTGCCCAGCTCCGCCCTGGAAACGATGAACCTCGGCGCCATGGGCGGCCTGGCGGCCCTGAGCCAAGTCAAAGAGAAAGAAGACGAGACGCGCAAGGAAGAGGCCAAGTACTAGGGAGACATGGACATGATCCTCACGAAAGGCAGGAATCATGGAAGAGAAATCCATCCTTATCGCCGGGGCCGGGATCGCAGGGTTGTCGGCCGGGTGCTACGGGCAGATGAATGGCTTCCGCACGCAGATCTTCGAGAGGCACGACAAGCCCGGCGGCTTGTGCACCTCCTGGAAACGCCAGGGATACACCATCGATGGTTGCCTGAACTGGTTGGTCGGCTCCCGGCCGGGCGACAACTTCCACCGTATTTGGGAGGAGTTGGGCGCGGTCCAGGGCCGGCGCATGGTCGAGCGCGAGGAATTCCTGCGGGTCCAGGGCCGGGGAGGCAAGGTCTTCATCGTCTACAGCGACCTTGACCGGCTGCGGGAGCACATGAAGGAGTTGGCTCCCGAGGATGCGCCCGTGATCGAGGAGTTCACGAAAGCCGCACGCACCTGCGCCAAGTACGATCTGCCCGTGGACAAAGCGCCCGAGCTATTTGGGATGATCGACGGAACCTGGTTCCTGATCCGCAACTTCCCGTTCCTGCGGCTCATGTCCAAGTGGAAGCAGATCACGGTCCAGGACTATGCGCAAAGGTTCTCCGATCCCTTCCTGCGGGAGGCATTTCCTCTGGTTGCCAACCTGCCTGGCTTTCCGATGGCGGGCCTGCTCATGATTCTGGCCTGGCTGCAGCGCCGGTCCGCGGGCTATCCGGTCGGCGGGCCGCTGCACTTCCCCCCCAGTATTGAGCAGCGCTACCTCGACCTGGGAGGCCAGATTCACTACCGCGCGCCGGTGGCCGAGATCCTGGTGGAGCACGACAAGGCGGTCGGCGTCCGGCTGGCGGACGGGACCGAGCACCGCGGCGACATCATCATCTCCGCCGCGGACGGTCACGCCACGATCTTCGACATGCTGGGCGGCAAGTACCTCGACCGCAAAATTCGCGCCTACTACGACCACCTGCCCCTCTTTCCTCCCTTGGTCCATGTGGCGCTGGGCGTCAATCGCCTGTTCGAGAAGATGCCGGCGCACGTGGTCTACCCCCTCGATGAACCCGTGACCATCGGCGGGCGGCAGCAGAACCATCTCGGCGTGGAGATCGGCAACTTCGATCCGACGTTGGCCCCGCCGGGAAAGACGGTTCTCAAGACCCTCTTCGCCGCCGATTACGAGTACTGGAAGACCCTCCGCCAAGACCCCAAGCGCTACCAGGAGGAAAAGGAGAGAATCGCCGATCAGGTGATCTCACTCCTCGATCAACGGTATCCGGGCTTGGCGGGCCAGATCGAAATGCGGGATGTGGCCACGCCCGTGACGTGGGAACGCTACACCGGCAATTGGCAGGGCAGTATGGAAGGCTGGATGACTACGAAAAAGACGTTTCCTCCGTTTCGTATGAGCAAGACCCTCCCCGGGCTCAAGAGCTTCTACATGGCCGGCCAGTGGGTCGAGCCGGGCGGCGGCGTGCCCACGGCGGCCCTGTCCGGCCGCAACGTGATGCAGATCATCTGCAAGCGGGACCGCCGAACCTTCGTGACCACGACCCCCTGATCCCCCGATCTCGGCGGCGGCACCGCCGAGAATCGCTCGGGTGCCTACGGAATTTCGCGTGTGAATCCGCACCGAAAGCCAGGAGACGGCCGGTGGGTTCGCGATCATCACGCCGTGTTGCGCTTCGCGTGTTAATGCGCCCGCTAAGAACGTTCACGGCTAGATTGTCAATCCGATGGGCTGATCCTCTGAGGCGCGACCCTCTAAGTTGGCCCGCTCGAATCCCGCCAGTATTCCCTCCAGCAGGGGACGCATTCTGCCAACCAGACCGGTCTTGATGATCAGTCCCCATCCGAGCTCGAATTTCTTCCACCCGCCGGTATAGGCGAGGTGCCGCACGACGCCGCGGATGTCTGGTTTCATCCGTGCGGCCCTGAGGATGTTGGACCATCTATAGAAGGTCTCATAGGCACGCCAATATCCGGTCTCGAGCTGGGAAGCTGTCATCCCCTTGGGCTCAT
>JAMCWO010000053.1 GCA_023481165.1 Planctomycetota bacterium
AGGGTTGGGTCAACGTGAATTGCGCCCCCGATACGTGGAGCGTGAAAGACGGCATGATCGTGTGCAGCGGGAAGCCAACCGGCGTCATGCGGACTGACCGGCAGTACGAGAATTTCATTCTCTCGTTCGAATGGATGCACCTGACGGCAGGCGGCAACTCCGGCGCCTACGTCTGGGCCGAAGGCACGGTGCCGGCGGGCAAGCCCTTTCCGAAAGGCGTAGAGGTTCAGATCCTGGAGTTGGACTATGCCGTGCAGAACAAGGTGACAGACGCCTATGTCCACGGCGAACTCTTCCCGGTGGGAGCAATGACGACCGTGCCTGACAACCCGCGCGGACCCCGCAGCAAGTCCGCCGAGAATCGCTGCAAGGGCAAGGGCCAGTGGAATTCGTACACGCTCGTGTGCGTGGACGGCGTCATCAAGATGTCGATCAACGGCAAGTTCGTCAACGGCATCAGCAAGGCCAGCCAGAAGAAAGGCTATATCTGCCTGGAGTCGGAAGGCGCCCCAATCCACTTCCGCAGCCTCCGGATCATCGAGCTACCCCCCGGCATCACGACCCCGGAGCAAAGTGCCCCCGTTGTGGCAGACAAGCAACTGACGTCCAAGGCTATGGCCGCAAAGTAAGGCATAGTAGCATGGGCATCTTGCCCATGAGTGTCACGGGCGTCTCGCCCGTGCAGGCAAAGACAATAGGAGATCCGATGGCAACAAGTCGGCGTAGTTTACTCAGTGGTACGGTGGGAGCGGCTGGAGCGCTGGCGCTGTCCTGTCTGCGGCGTGCCGGCGCCCAGACGCAGAGACTCTCGGAGGCCGAGCAAAAACAGAAGATCGAAGCGGCGCTTCCGGCGCAAGCCTTCGTGAAGCCTCGCGAACGGCGTCGACTCCTCATCTTCGATCTGAACGTCAACTATGGCGGCCACGCCTCCATCCCCACGGCGAATCAGGCTTTCACGCTAATGGGCGCCAAGACCGGTGCTTTCGAGACCGAGGTCAGCAAAGATCCGGCCGTCTTCGCGCCGGACAATCTCAAGCGTTTCGATGCGGTCTTTTTCAACAACACCGTGGGCAATTGCTTCGAAGACCCGGCCCTCCGGCAGAGTCTAATCGAGTTCGTCTACAGCGGCGGCGGCCTGATGGGTGTCCACGGCACCTCCGTGGCCTTCACGAAATGGCCCGGCGCGATCGAGGATTGGCCCGAGTTCGGCATTATGCTCGGCGGGCGCGGCGCCAATCACAAGGCCAACGATGAGCACGTCTTCCTCAAGGTCGAGGATCCTGGACACCCGATCACGCAGCCTTTCGGCGGCGACTTCGACTATCGCGACGAGTTCTTCCGGGTCCACGAGCCCTATTCGCGGAACCGCGTGCGGGTGCTCCTGAGCATCGACACCGCCAAGACGGACATGAAGCAGACCCCGTCCTTAGGCAAGGTCGAGCGGGCCGACAACGATTACGCCCTGGCCTGGGTCCGCCAGTACGGCCGGGGCCGCGTCTTCTACTGCGGCTTCGCCCATCACCCTTCCGTCTTCCGGGACCCGAAGATGCTCCAGTTCTACTTGGCCGCCACACAGTTCTGTCTGGGCGATCTGGATGCCCCCACGACGCCAAGCGCCAAGCTGACCCCGGCCATTCGCGCCCAGGAAAAGCTCGGCTGGCGGCTCGGGCTTGTCCCCTATCCGGTTCTCCCGCCGCCTCCCCTTTTCGCGACCATCGGCCAAGCCGCGGTATTGGGTCTTTCGTACGTGGGCGCCCGTAGTAGCCAGAAGGTCGGCGACGATCTCCGGAAGAATTTCGATGAGCAGCTCAGCAACGAGGAAATGAGACAAATCCGTCTGAGCCTGGATCAGGCCGGTGTTCGTTTGCTGACGTATCGTGTGGACCGCATGCCCTCGGATGAGGACGGCTGGCGCAAAATCCTCGCGTTCGCCAAGAAGATGGGCATTGAGGCCCTCGATATCCAGAGGCCGATGCAGTTGCCTTCCTTCCCGCCGCCCACGTCCCGGGCCGCATCAGGTGGCGCAGTAGTCTCGTTGGGGTCGGGCGCACCGCTCGATGGGCGCGGACTCCAAGTGCTGGAGCAACTCTGCGATTGGCATGGTATCCGCCTCGTCAGAGACAGGACCCCGGATAGAGCCCTGGGCAGACCCGAGGATATCCTGATCAACAAGGAAATCGTGCAACTGGACGCGTTGGGCGGCAAGCAGGAAGCGATGTCCTACTTGCTCGAACGCATGCATCAAGAGGGCTGCAAACCAATGATGTTCAGCCTGGAATTCCCCTCTACCGCATCCGCGGCGACAGAAACGCTGCCGCTGACTGTCGCGGCTTTCAATCAGAAGACTCTGCAGTTGGCCAACGGAGGCAAATCGTGATAAGCGCACAGAATCCGCGGACGGTTACTCGTCGGGAGTTCCTCGGTCGCACAGGCTGTATGACGACGGCTATTGCCGTCCCGTGGATCGTCCCGGCTGGGACACGAGGCGCCAGGACCAGTACTCCGCCGAGCGAGCGGATCACGGTCGGTCTGATCGGTCACGGCGCGATGGGACGCGGGCATTTGCACCGGCTGGTGGGCGATCGAGAGGTTCAGGTGCTGGCTGTGTGCGATGTGGATCGCGTGCGGCGCGAAGAGGCGAAGAAGCGGGCGGAAGACACCTACGCGACCCGTGCGCCCGGCGGTCAGTACAAAGGCTGCACAGCATATAACGACTACCGCGAACTGCTGGCTCGCTCCGATATCGATGCCGTCGTGATTGCTACGCCGGACCATTGGCATACGCTGCAATCCATTCACGCGGTGGAGGCGGGCAAGGATGTCTATTGCGAAAAACCGATCTCGCTAAACATCCAAGAGGGCCGTCGGCTGGTCGAAGCCGTACGCCGCTACAGTCGCATCTTTCAGACGGGGACACAGTACCGCTCTATTTCCACGATCCGGAGGGTGTGTGAATTCGTCCGCGCGGGAGGTCTGGGCAAGGTGAAATCGGTCTTCACCCTCTGGGGCAAGATAGGCCGTCACCTTGGTGTCGACTCGTATGCACCGCTGTCTTTCGCCTTGCCCGCCGAGCCGGTGCCCGACGGGTTGGACTGGGATCTGTGGGTAGGTCCGGCCCCCTGGCAGCCCTACAACAATGCCTATCACAGGAACCCATCGCCCGGCGTGGTGCCGTGGGCATTCTCGGAAGACTTCGGTGCGGCCGCCGTCACGTGGTACCACTCGCATGCAGCGGATGTGATTCAGTATGCATTGGGCATGGAGAACAGCGGCCCGGTGGAATTCATCCATCCCAGCAGCGGGACATATCCAACACTCACGTGCCGCTACCCCAACGGAACGCTTCTGCACCTCGTCGACAACTGGGAGATGGTCAAGAGTGTCTACAAAGCCGTTCCTCCGACGGCGCGGCTGGCCGGCAACTTTGGCGGTATCTTCGTCGGCGAGCGCGGCTGGGTCACGTCGATGTCCACCGGCGGCCCTATCGAGGGCGGCCCGGAGGAGCTTTTTGCCGAGATGAAGCTGACCACGCGTGAGGTGAACATCGGGGACAACAACCATCATGCCAACTGGTTCGAGTGCATCCGCACGAGGCGCCCGACCAGTTGCGGCGAAGAGATCGGCCACCGGGGTGCGTCCCTGGGCCATCTGACGATCCTTACCTACAAGCTGCAACGATCGTTGAAGTGGAACCCCGCCACGGAGGAATTCCCCGGCGACGACGCCGCCAACCGCTTGCTCGGCCGCGCCATGCGGAGCCCTTGGCATCTGTGATTATTGTCTCTTTGGAGAATACTGTAGGGTGCGTATCACGCACCAAATCTTCGGGAATCCATGAGCGGTGCGTGATACGCACCCTACCTGTTCTGGAGGATGCAACAATGAATATCCGAGCGTTCCTGTTCACTGCGACCTTGATTGTCTTCGGTACATCAGCTCTGGCTGCAGCCCAGGCAACGGCGGGTAAGGTCGAAGCCAGAATGGAAAAGAACCAGGTTGTCGTCACCGTCGGCGGCCAGGTGTTCACCTGCTACAAGTTCGACCCGTCGCAGAAGTACCCGTATTTCTGGCCGGTCAACGGCCCGGCGTCCGGCAAGTCCATTACGACCGAGACCTCGGAGCCCTACCCCCACCATCATTCGCTCTTCTTTGGGTGCGACCGCGTCAATAACGGCAATTACTGGCAAGAGGGCAACGAGCGCGGCCAGATCGTCTCCCAGAGGCCCAAAATCGTGGAGGCTTCGGGCAGCAGGGTTGTCTTTACCGATGTCGGTCTCTGGAGACAGCCCGGCAAAGAGCCCATCATTCGCGCCC
>JAMCWO010000348.1 GCA_023481165.1 Planctomycetota bacterium
GCCAGCTCAGGTTCTGATCCGGATCGACGTACTTCATGCCGTCGACCGGGAAAGGCTGATAGGCCGTCAGAGGCTGAACCTGAAAACGCCAGATGTCTCCCTTCCAGGGACTGTTCGGATTCGCATCGTTGACCTCATCGATGCGCCAGTAGTAGGTTGTCCCGGGGACCAGACCGGCGGGAAGACGGCCCCCGGGCACACCGACCGACAGCAGCGCGACCGCCTGGCGGCCACAGAAGACGTCCGCATCTGCCGCCGTCGCCATCGTGACTTGGTCCAGACTCTCGCCGAAATAGACCTCGTGGAGTTTGGCGGAATCGCCGGGCTGCCACTTGAGGGTGGCCTGCGTCTGGTAGATCATGTCGCCGTCGCGCGGATTGGGACGGTTGGCGCGCGGATTCTCCTGCAGGTGCCCCTCCATGGTGGATTGAATCTCGTCCACGGTCAGAGCCCGGTTGTAGATGGCGACGTCATCGATCAGACCGTTGAAGAACGTGCCGCCTCGGCTTCTTCTGCCGATATTCACGGCGGCGGTATTGACCGGCATCTTGCCCGCGTACGCCCATTCTTCCGCCAGCGCCCCATCGACGTAACATTGGAAGCTGGCGCCGTCGTAGGTGGCGGCGATGTGGTGCCATTCCCCTGCCGGGGGCGAATTGGGCGAGCAGGAGTCCCTCCCCGCATCGTTGTAGAACTGCCAGAAGATCACCCCTCCACGGGTCTCCGTCAACTCGTAGGGCAGGTCGTTGGCCGCCCATCCGCCCTTGCTGACAATCGCCATCTCGTCGCTGGCGGTCGCCCTCATGTTGGTCCAGGCGGCAATCGTGATTTCCGTCGTGATGGCCAGCAATGGGTCATCGGGGATTTCCACGTAATCATCGCTGCCGTCGAAATCCAAGGCCCCGCCCAATTGCCCCGAGACCCACTTCGGGTTGCCCTTGAGCGTGCCGTCAAGGCCATTGCCCGAGGAGTCGAACGCGGTGACACCCTGGCCCTCGTCGAAGGTCCAGTACCCGACAAGTCCCAGGGGGCCGGCGGCCGCCATGCACCCCCAAGCCAGAACCAGAGCCGCGACCCAGCGTGGTGAGAAGTGTTGCTTGTGTCTCATGGTGATCCTCCTTCCAGCAAACGTGATAGGCCAATGCACCAGGACCAAATTGCCCGCAGGTCAGAGTGTACCACAGGAGGTGACAGCGAGCAAGCCTGTTTTGTGCAAGGTGAACGCACAAAGGCGTGACGAATCACATCTGTGTCAGGGCGAGTCGTTGTGCCGCTTCGCGGCTGATGTCAGGAAGAGACCAAGACCTCTTGTGCTGGGGACGCCGCCAGCCGGCTATTGTACGTTGACAACCGGACCAACAATGGGCAACATAAGTATGCCTACACGTATGACAAAGTGGGCAATCGTCAGGATATGACCGTGACCGATAGCGGTGGGACGAAGATACACGTGTACACGTACGACAGCATCTACCAGGTGACCGGGGTGGATTATCCGCCGGAGTTGAGCTACCTGGCCACGGACAGCACCTTCAACTACGATGCCGCCGGCAACCGCACCAGCGTCATCGACGGGGGCGGCACCTGCACCTACACGGCGAATAACCTCAACGAGTACACCGCCGCCGGCACGACCAGCTACCAGTACGACGACAGCGGCAATATGACCCATGATGGGACCTACACCTACGACTATGATCCCGAGAACCGCCTGATCCGGGTCACGAAATCCGGCTCCCCGCCGACACCCACGCTGGGCCAGGCGCTGGATTCGGGTCTCACGTACACGACAGGCGGGGCGGATGTCTGGACGGTGACCTACGGCGAGAGCTATCAGGGCGCGTACTCGGCCCGCAGCGGCTGGATCGGTGACCTGGAGGAAAGCTACCTCCAGACGGAGGTTACGGGTCCGGGCACGGTCAGCTTCTGGTGGAAGGTCTCGTCGGAAGAGGGCTGCGATTACCTGGAGTTCTGGGTCGATGGGGTGCGTCAGAGCGGGCGGATCAGCGGGAGTGTGGGTTGGACGCAGGCGTCCTACCCGGTCAGCGGCGCGGGCACCCACACCCTCCAGTGGCGCTACGCCAAGGATGGCAGCACCGCCACCGGCAGCGATTGCGGGTGGGTGGACGCGGTGCAGTGGTCGGGCTCCTGTCCGCCGGCGCCGGAGCCGGACCCGGCGGCCTGGCTGACGCTGGCGTACAAGTACGATGCGGCGGGCCGGCGGGTCCAGAAGAAGTACGATAGCAGCGTCATCACGAAGTACGTCTACGACGGCGATCACTGCATCGCCGAGTACGATAGCAGCAACGTCCTGCGGCGAAAGTACATCTATGGCCCGGGTGTGGATGAGCCGATCTCGATGATCGAGTCAGCGGGCAGCTACGCGGGCACGTACTACTATCACTTCGACGGCCTGGGCAACGTGGTGGGCCTGACGAATGCCAGCGGCAATACGGTCGAGGTCTACGAGTACGATGTCTATGGCCGCCTGGGGGCCAGCGACGCCAGCCACCCGAACCGCCTCCTGTTCACCGGCCGGGAGTATGACAAAGAGACGGGCCTGTACTACTACCGCGCCCGCTACTACAACCCCCAGATCGGGAGATTCCTCCAGACCGATCCGGCCGGTTACGGGGATGGGATGAACTGGTACATATACTGTCGGAATAGCCCAACATTCCTCCTCGATCCATCAGGCTGTATTACTATCCCGATTATACCGACACCGTTCATCCCACCGGGTTGGTCTCAGCCGAAGAAGAAGACGCCACACGAGAAAACGATTAGTTGGGGCGCGCCTACAGCCGGTCAGTTGTGCCGACAGGCTCTCTGGGGGAACGGTGGGGACCTTCACTACACAGATTCAGCAGCTTGCTGGAAGTGGGCGATGGAAGATACCACTTTCAAAGGTTCGTTAATGGCGGACATAAGCAACTTCGGTCTGGGTTTCTGGAGGTACGCCAGGCTGAACTGCTACGATCCAGAAACGAATACTTTCGACCTTAGCAGTTGGGACTATAAATACGCATTGAAGGGCGATTACACAACCCCGGCGGCACCTGAAGGGGAGAAGGTGCACTTCAGGGATGACGCCCCAAAAGGTAGTGCCAATTTCTGGTTCCACAATGTTCAGGTCAGCATGAGTTATACAATGTCGATAACGTCTGACGGCTGGAGTATGACGGCCGATTTCAAGATTATTGACTACGCGGATTTGCATGGGAGTAAATACCCACAATTCGATGGGGTCTTGGATTCCCTATTCTATTACACTCCTTACAACGTCGATGTATTGCTGGGAAGCCATACGATAGAGTACCGACACAAGGCAGACAACACAGGTGGGCTTTACATAGATGGGACCAAGTGGCCTTAGGATGCGATGCCAAGAATAAGAGACGAGCTTACTGCAGTGATACGGATACGGAATGTCGTATTCCAACCAAGTAGGATTGCAGCCATGTATCAACATTGGCCTAGGCAGCGGTGTCGATCTCGTCGCGAAGAAGAGCCGAAGGGTCTATTATTGCGTCGGCAGTAAATGGAGTGATTAGCTGTGGGTGCAGGAAAGACGGTCGGATTATATATCGTAGTAATGGCCATTGCCGCTATGTCTCTTGTGGCATGGACGCTGTTGTCGTCCTTGACTCGCCCGGTCTACCGCATAGTACCAGAGAGGGACGTTCGGGCGACACTCGGGCGCTTCGTGGATTGGACGTTGCCTGACGAGTTGGAGGCCACGCAGGCCATGTTCCACAGTTATCGTGGCTATGAGGAGATGTTCGTGGCATTTACGACCAGTGAAGAAGGTTGGAAAAGTATGTTGAATGCGGTTACTCCGCACGCATCCCGAAGAGAAGAGTTCCCCAGCGATGGAACCAACCCGCTACAGTGGGACATGCATGGTTTCATTATGGGCTGCTTGTACCAGGAAAAGCTCGGCATCAACGTTTTTGACAGACTGGTGCTTGATAAGATTACAGCCGATGATATGGACCATGTCTCGATGGGAACTTATCCTAAAGACGTCACACGGGTGTCTTATCTGGCGTCAGGTGACGTTGCCCCTGCACGGTGGCGAGTTCTCGTCTTCACGGACAGGTCGCTGGTGTATATTTTTGCCGCTAAACCATCGCAATAATGGAGGCGGCGGGGAATCCGGAATTCCGGGGACATCTATGAGCAAGCCGTTGTCAAGACGCTCGCGGGATTTTTTCGCGGGAATTCCACACATCTATTCGGCGTCACCCGGTTGGGGCGCCAGGAGTCTACGTACGAAGCCGGC
>JAMCWO010000147.1:0-2787 GCA_023481165.1 Planctomycetota bacterium
TCGGGCCGGCTTTTTCCCACTACTTCACGGAGCCGGAAAAGGCCCGGGAGGGATACCAGCAGGTCTTTGCGCAGGGCTTTGTGACCGATTACCCGCTGACGATCCGCCACCGGGACGGGCGGCTGACGGACGTGCTCTACAATGCCAGTGTCTATAAGGATACCGGCGGCCGCGTGCTGGGCGTGTTTGCCGCCGCCCGCGACGTGACGGCCAAGAAGAGGATCGAAGCGGAATTGGCGGAGCAGCGCCGCCGGGAACTGGAACGCCTGGCGGAACTGGAGAAGTTCCAAAAGCTGACCGTGGGCCGCGAGCTCAAGATGGTGGAATTGAAGAAGGAGATCGAAGAGCTCAGAAAAGCCAACGAAGATCTCCGCCAGAGGCTGGGCCAAGATGCTTGAGGATCAACCAACCATCACCGAATCGGCCCCGTTGCAGGAGCGCCTGGCGACGCTGGAGGAGATGCAGCGCGCGATCCTGAATATCCTGGAAGACATGAACGAGGAACGGGCCCGCCTGAATGACACCCAGCGGGCTCTGATGAATATCCTGGAGGATGTCGAAACGGAGCGGGCCAGGACCGAGCAGGCCCGCGCGCTGCTGGAGGCCGTGAATCGGGAGCTGGAGGCGTTTTCGTACTCGGTCTCGCACGACCTGCGGGCGCCGCTGCGAGCCATCAGCGGGTTCGCGCAGGCGGTGGTGGAGGATTACGCGCCGCGGCTCGACGACGAAGGCAAGCGGTTCCTCGGGCTGATTCAGGACAACGCCCACCGGATGGGACAGCTCATCGACGATCTGCTGACGTTCTCCCGGCTGGGCCGACAGCAAATGCTGGAGACCCAGGTCGATCTGCAAAGCCTGGCGCAGGGGGTCTTCGAGGAACTGGCCGCGCAAACGCCCGGGCGCAAAATCCAGTTGGTGGTTCATGCCGTCCCGCCGGCCCTGGGGGATAAGGCCATGCTGCGCCAAGTCCTGGTGAATCTGTTGTCCAATGCGATCAAGTTCACGCGGCCTCGGCCCGAGGCGCTCGTCGAGTTCGGCTACGCCGCAACGCCGGACGGGGGCGCGTACTATCTGAAGGATAACGGCGTCGGCTTTGATATGCAGTACGTCGGCAAGCTCTTCGGCGTCTTTCAGCGGCTGCATTCCGCGACCGAGTTCGAGGGCACCGGCGTGGGCCTGGCCATCGTCTATCGGATCATCACCCGCCACCGCGGACGGGTCTGGGCCGAAGCGCAGGTGAATCAGGGGGCCACATTCTTTTTTACTTTGCCGGGAGGATCGGCATCATGAACGAGGAAAAAGTGGATGTCGTCCTTGTGGAAGACGACCCGAACGATGCGGAACTCATCATGCGGGTCTTTCGCAAGCACAACATGGTCAACAAGATCGTCCTGCTGAAGGATGGCGCTGAGGCGCTGGAGTTCTTCTTCGGGAGCGGGTCCGATGATCACCCCCAGGTCGTTCTGCTGGATCTAAAACTGCCCAAGGTCAACGGCATCGAGGTCCTGCAGCGGCTCAAATCGGACGACCGAACGAAGAACATTCCGGTGGTGGTCCTGACGTCCTCGGCTGAGAACCAGGACATCAAGGACGCCTACAAGTATGGCGTCAACAGCTACGTGACCAAGCCGATCCGCTTCGAGGAATTCGCCAACGCCGTGGCGGAATTGCGGCTCTATTGGTTGCTGCTGAACCAACCGAGCGAGAGAC
The DNA here is from genome assembly GCA_023481165.1 of Planctomycetota bacterium. Taxonomy (GTDB): domain Bacteria; phylum Planctomycetota; class Phycisphaerae; order Sedimentisphaerales; family Anaerobacaceae; genus PLanc-01. The sequence continues at coordinate 1,711 of JAMCWO010000147.1, forward strand.
AGGACTCCGACAAGGCGAAGCGCAGGAGTGGATCATGATGGCCCCATCGCCCCGGAGAGAAGGAACAACGCCCGCGGAAGTCGAGATCGTCGTCGTGGAGGACAATCCGAACGATGCCGAGCTGATTCTGCGGGTCTTTCGCAAACACAACATGGCCAATCAGATCGTCCTGTTGCAGGATGGCGCGGAGACGCTGGACTTCTTCTTCCCGCGGGACGGCGCGGCACCCCCGAGCGCCGCCCTCCGGGTCGTTCTGCTGGATTTGAAGCTGCCCACGGTCGACGGCATCGAAGTCCTGCGCCGGCTCAAGTCGGACGGGCGGACGTGGAGCATTCCCGTGGTCGTCGTGACCTCCTCCTCCGAGGACCGGGACATCAAGGATGCGTACGCGCTGGGCGTCAACAGCTATGTGACCAAACCGATCAAGTTCGACGAATTTGCCAAGGCCGTGGCGGACCTGGGCTTGTACTGGCTGATGCTGAACAAGCTGCCGGCACAATGATCGGTAGGTCAGGAAGGAACCGATGGACATCTTGATTCTGGAAGACGATGTCGCCGACGCCGAGCTGGTGAAGCGCGAGCTGCGCAAAGCGGGTCTCGATTTCACGGCGCACTGGGCCCAGGACAAGGCCGCCTTCGTGGCGGCCCTGGAGACCACGGCGCCCGACCTGATTCTGGCCGATTATTCCCTGCCGGGATTCGATGGCTTGACCGCCCTGGCGTTGGCGCGGCAGCGCTGGGTGGACGTGCCGGTGATCATCGTGTCCGGCGCGATCGGCGAAGAACTGGCCATCGATACCTTGAAGGCCGGCGCGACCGATTACGTCCTGAAGCAGCGGCTCAGCCGGCTCGGTCCGGTGGTCCACCGCGCCCTGGCCGAAGCGTGCGAGCGGGTGGAGAAACGGCGGGCCGAGGAGGCCCTGCGCGAGGCCAACGCCACGTTGGAGAGCAAGGTGGCCCAGCGGACGGCGGAGCTGGAGAAGGAGCGGCAACGGCTCTATGACGTGCTCGAAACGCTGCCCGTCATGATCTGTCTGCTGACGCCGGACTATCACATCACCTTCGCCAACCGCAGTT
>JAMCWO010000147.1:2797-4284 GCA_023481165.1 Planctomycetota bacterium
GAAATATGCGGCCGGCATTGCTATGAGTCCTGTTTCGGCCGCGGGCAACCCTGCGAGTTCTGCGAAAGCTACCAGGTGCTCCGGACCGGCTGGCCGCACCATTGGGAGGCCACCAGCCCCGACGGCAGCATGATCTTCGACACCTATGATTTCCCTTTCACGGACACCGACGGCACGCCGTTGATTCTGGAGATGGACATCAACATCACCGAGCGCAAGCGCGCGGAAGCAGCGCTGCAGGAGCTGAACGAGACGCTGGAGCATCGCGCCCGCCAGCTCCAGAAGTTGACGCTCGAGGTGTCGGAGGCCGAGGACCGGGAGCGCCGGCACCTGGCGGAAATTCTGCACGACGACTTGCAGCAGGTGCTGGCGGCCGCCCGATTTCATCTGAGCCTGCTGAACAACCGCGCGAAGCACGATCCCGCGCAGCAAGCCATCATCGCGCAGGTCAGTCAAATGCTCCTGGACGCCGTCCAGAAATCCCGCAGCCTGTCCCACGAGCTCAGCCCGGCGGTGCTGCATCAGGGCGATCTGGGAGAGACGCTCCACTGGCTGGCCGAGCAGGTGCGGACCAAGCACGGTCTGCGCGTTACCATAGAGGCCTTCGGTCCGATCAACACCCAGTCCGAGGCGCTCAAGATGTTTCTGTATAAGGCGGCCCAGGAGTTGCTGTTCAACGTCGTCAAGCATGCCCGGACCGAGGCGGCGCGGATCCGGGTCCGGCGGCTGGGCCGGTATCTGTGCCTGTCGGTCTCCGATCGCGGGCGCGGCTTCGATCCGCGCCAACTGCGGGAAACGGCCGGGTTCGGCTTGCTGAGCATCCGCGAGCGGATCGAGTTGCTGGGCGGTCGCATGAAGATCCGCAGCGCCGCAGACGAGGGCAGCACGTTCCACATCGTGGTCCCGGATAGTCCCATGACAGACCACCGAGGACCGAGGACCGGCGACAACTCCGTTCCGGGCTCTCCATCCTCCGGCCGTCCCCTGCGGGTGTTGCTGGCGGACGATCACAAGATCGTGCGGGAAGGCCTGGCGTCGTTGTTGAGCGAGCAGAACGACATCGAGGTGGTGGGCGAGGCGGCGAACGGCCGCGAGGCGATCAACCTGGCCTATCGGCTGCGGCCCGACATCGTGGTGATGGATGTCGCCATGCCCTTGATCAACGGCGACGAGGCCACGCGGCAAATCAAGGCGCATTTGCCCAAGACACGCATCATTGCGCTTTCCATGCACAACGCCGGCACGAAGCGGGAGACGATGTACCGCTCCGGGGCCGAAAGCTACGTCCTCAAGAGCGCCCCCTCCGCTGAGCTGCTCGACGCCATTCGGGGCACGCCCCTACCCTCCCGGCAGGAATCGGGGGAATGATCTGCGCCAACGCCCATCCCGCGCTTCGCATCGCCTGGGCCGCGTTTCGGACGAACAAGATACGGCCGGCAGGCGTGTAAACAGTGTACGGAAGGGCCGTGCGTAGGTCCGGCATCCCA
>JAMCWO010000021.1:0-738 GCA_023481165.1 Planctomycetota bacterium
CGGCGAAGTGGACCCAGTGGAAGATCCCGCTGAGCAGCTTCACCGGCGTGAACGTGGCCAAAGTCAAGAAGATGTACATTGGCGTGGGCGACCGCAATGCTCCCGCCAAGGGCGGCGCCGGTCGCCTCTACATCGATGACATTCGGGTGACGAAACCCTGACGATCCTCGCGTGTGGAGCGGTTGCGCGGCTCGTCGCGTGTGACATCGGACGTCTTACGAAACGAGCTGCGCAACCCTCGGACGCTGGACGATCATTGCGGCGGGTTCGGGAGGTAACGCTCGTACTCGGCGCGCGTGTTCGCCAACTCCCGATGGCCGCCGGTCCAGGGGTCTTCACCCGTGAAGGTGATCGTGTTGTAGTTGCGGCCGTCGATCCGGCCTTCGGGCCCCTCAAGGCCCCAGGAATCGGTCTGGTCGATCTTGGCGCCTTCGCTCTGGGCGACCCAAATGCCTTGGCCGAGCGTCGTCTGGCTCCACATCCAGTTGGTGTAATCGCCGCGGCGCTGCCCGTCCGGGACGGCGTTCATGTAGCCGTCGAACGTCCGGATCGACTCGGCGATGGACTTCTGCAGAGCGCGGCTCAACTGCTGCTGTCGAACCGCTTGGTTCCGCAGTTCCTGGCCCATCCACTGCTGGTTGACCTGAACTGTCTTCTCGATCCGCAGGAACAGCGGCAACCATTCCTCATACTCCTGGTCCGGCGCCCAGCTTCCCTGGAGGGAGACGTGCCAAACGG
>JAMCWO010000021.1:748-20430 GCA_023481165.1 Planctomycetota bacterium
GATGGCCCAACAGACGGTGGCCGAGCTCAAAGGCAAGCTTCAGACCTTCGCGCTCGGGGCCGAGCCGGCGCGGGCCGCCGCCACACAATTCAAACCATTCCTCATACTCCTGGTCCGGCGCCCAGCTTCCCTGGAGGGAGACGTGCCAAACGGGGCTGTCGGGTTTGATCGAGCACATCACGCAGAATAGCCCACGGCAGGTGTTCTCGGTGGGGACATTCCGGAACCGCACGTGGATCAGGCGGGCATCGACCTGCGCGCCCTGGGCCCGCATCTGCTGGATCGTCTGGGTCAGCGCCGGCACCGCCTGCTCCACCGGGCACTCGGCGATGACCTGCACATCCCGCGTGCTTCTGCCGGATTCGAGGGCGATCTTCAACGCCTGCGGCGGCGGCTGGTAAGGGACGTTGATCGCGCCGGGGACCGATACGGCCGCCGGCGTGATCGTAAGCCACAGACTGCCGACGCCGTGCGTCCTGATTCGGGAATCGTTGATGGTCGCATACTGAACGCGCGCGCCTTCCAGAGCCCAGCCCTCGGGAATCTGCAGCGACAGGGACTGGTCCGCCAGCGCTGCAGGTTGCAGCGGGAGCGGCTTTCCGGTCTGTTGTGCGGCCCGTATGAGCATGGCGGCCAGGGGATGGACCGAACCTTCAGCGGACGCCGGCCCGGTGGCTGGTTGTCCCTGGTCCTGCACGGCCGCCATCCCCTGGGGGGCATAGGCCAGATTGGCGGCAATCGTGGTCAGGGTCGGACGCAGCTCGTTCCACAGGCGCGCTTTGGCCAGCAAGATATAGACGCTGCCGGTGCCTTGGGCATGGAAGAAATAGCCATGCCCGAAGCCTTTCTCACCTTCGGCTGTCAACGTCAGATCTGCAAGGGTGCGCTCCCGCTGGGGCGTCGAACTGACGTTGACGGCCTGGAGGTCGGGATACCTCTGATGCAGGGCCGTGATGCACCGGGCGGCCAGCATGACGGAATCCTTGACTTCTTCACCCACGGGAAAGGTGATGAACAGGACGACCGCGTTCTCCTGGGGCTCCAGCACCATCACGCCATAGGTGTCCGGGCCGAACAGATCGCCTTGAGCGACGTTCCAATCCGGCGGCTTAAAGAGCAGGGCCTTGCCGTCGGGCGACTGGTACTTCTCAAGAGAAGACGTGCGTGCCGGGTGCGGCGCCGCCGGACGATTGGGCTCGGGAGCCGCCACGGGTGCCCCCACCTTCTGACCGCACCGGGGACAGGACTGTGCCTTGGTATCGACTTCTGTGCCGCACTTCGGGCAGCGTATCTTGGCAACGGGCTGGGGTTTGGAGGCCGTTCGCGTCCTCGAGGTTGGCTTGATGTTGATGGAGGTGAGTGTCGCGATCGTTTCCTGCCTACCCGCACGCATGACTTGGCGCACCGGTCCAATCCCGTCGGCATAGTAGCTGATCGAGGCGCCGGGCACACCGTCCACGGTCGAGTAGATCTTGATGCAGTCGAAGATACCCGCCGGTGTCTGGATTCGCTCTTTGCCGATGGATTGGAAGCTCGTCGTCACAGTCTTGCGGCCCTGGGTAGCCGTGGCCGTCCACGCATCTCCTTCCTTGTAGGGCAGCTTGATTCGCAGGAGGGGCGGGTCATACCGGAATTCCTGGCCCTGGGCCTGGCTCACGTAAGTCTTGACCCCTTCGGTATCGACGGCGAGGTATTCGCGGCTGGTCTGTCCGCTCGAGGTTGTCTCGAGAATCGCACACCGCACGGCTCCGACGTCGGCGAATCCTGTGACCTTCATCGTACTCTGCGCTCCGTTGGACATCCTGAAGGTCCATTGGTTCCCCTCTTGGAGCGGGGCATAGTCTGGCGTTGCTCCTGTCGACGCGGAGACGATGCACAAGGCCAGGGCAATTGCTGTCGCGCGCATAGCGTCCTCCTGTGATTGTCAGACTTCGACGCCTTGCTTGAGGCGGTAGATGAGCGGCACGAGTTCTTCGGCCGTTTGGACGTCCGGGTGTTTCTGGGCGGCCAATTCGATCAGCTCCATCGCCTCGTTGCGCTTCTCGCCCCAGGCGATGAGGATTTCGAGGGCCTCGGCCTGGAAAGGTTTGAATTGTGTGGCGGCGGCCCGCGCCGGCTCGGCCCCGAGCGCGAAGGTCTGAAGCTTGCCTTTGAGCTCGGCCACCGTCTGTTGGGCCATCCGCCGCCCGATGCCGGGCAACGTCATCAGCATCTTCTCGTCGCCGGTTTCGACGGCGGCGGCGATGTCCTGGATGGGAATGTTCAGCGCCCGCAAGCCCTTGCGGATACCCATGCCCTTGACGCTGATGAACGTGCTGAAAAACTCCCGCTCGGTAGCGGTCAGAAAGCCGACCAGCCGGGGGATGAGATTGCCGCCGCCGAGACTGCCTTCGTAGTACTCCATCGTGCACAGCGTGATCTCCGTGCCGATCTGCCCTGCCAGCGCGCTGACGCAATAGCCGGGCAACATCACTTCATACGTGATCGCGCCCACCTGCACCAGCGCGGTCTCCGTATCCAGCTTAACCAGTCTTCCTTCAATCCCTGCAATCATAAACTCAACTCAAGAAGGCCGATGTAGGATGGGCTTCCGCCCATGCTGGACTCCACGCCTCGCGATCGGAAGTCCTCAGGCGGTCGCGACCTGATAGGTGAATTCCGTAGCGTTCATCTGTTCCTTGGCATGCTCTACGGTCATACTCACCAAGCGACCTTGTTCGTCCAGTTCAATCAAGACATCCTCGGTCAAATCTCGCGTCTCCGCCACCTTCCTGTCACTGAACGTAACGAGGAGTGTATCTGTATCCGGGAAGTACCTGACATTCATAGTCTACCTCGTGAAGGATCTGTCGAAGAATGCGTTGTGGACCGTCTGACCATCTTTCAGTAATACGACACGCAACACCTTACCACCGGCCTCGGGAATCCTGGCCCATCGGCGAATGCGTCCGTCCGCCTGCACATATTCCCCGATGGGATGAGCCACGGCACGTTGAATCCACTCCAACCGTATATTCTTACGGTCTTCCCGAGTTCGAGTATAGAGAAAGTATTGTGTGAACTTCAACGGCTTCATCAGATATCAGTATGCGCTGTGGCCGGTGGTTGTGTCAACGATGTGCATCATGGTCGTCGCACAGCACAGGGCGGCGGCGATGGCATCGGCGACGTCCGGCGGCTCGGGCAATTGCGGCAGGGCCAGGAGGGTCTGGATCGTGCGCTGGACCTGCTCCTTGGAGGCCCGGCCGTTGCCGGTCAAGGATTTCTTGATGCGGGTGGCGCTGAAACTCTTCACCTCAACCCCGGCGGCCGCCATTTTCTGGAGAAGGGCTCCCCGGGCGTGGCCCATCAGGATCGCCGTGCGCGGGTGGGCGTAGTGGGAGTACAATTCCTCCACCGCCACGATCTGGGGCAGGAATCGGTCCAGGATTGTCTGGATATCCTCGGCGATCTGGTTGAGCTTGTCCGGCAGCGGCAAGTCCGCCCGGATGCGGATGACGCCTGCTTCGATCAAGTTCTCCGTGTTCCCATCGGCTTCGAGGCAGGCATAGCCACAGAGATGCAAACCCGGGTCAATGCCGAGAATCTTCACTTGGACCTCCATTGCGTGCCTTGGGGGCCGTCTTCCAGGAGGATGCCGGCTTCCTCGAGCTTCGCCCGAAGGGCGTCGGCCCGGGCGAAGTCCTTGGCCTTGCGGGCCTCCGTCCGCTGCGCGATGAGAATCCCGATCAGCTTGTCCAGCGTCTCCTCGCTGACCCCACCGGCCTGGGCCAGCTCCTCGGTCACAATTCCCAGGACATCACCGCCCAGTCTGGTGAACATCCCGTTGACGGCGGTAAGCGTCTCACGCGTTGTCTTCCTGTTCTCGAGCAGGCTGTTGGTCAGGCGGACTAGGTCAAAGAGCACCGATAGCGCAACCGATGTGTTCAGGTCGTCGTTCATCGCCTCTTCGAACTTGGCCTTGGCGTCCGCAAGCTGCTTGAGGACCCCCTGGTCCGGTTCGCCCTGCGGCGCTGCGCCGATTTGCTTTCGCAAGCTGCGGACGGCCTCGCTGATCTTCTGATAGCCGCTATGCGCAGCGAACAGGGCGGCGTCGGAGAAATCCAGCGGGCTGCGGTAGTGGCTGCTGAGGACGAGTTGGCGGACCGCCAGCGGCTCGTAGGCGCGCGACAGCTTCTCATGGGTCCCCGCGAAGGCTTCTTTGAGAGTGAGGAAATTGCCCAGGCTCTTGCCCATCTTCTGGCCGTCTACGGTCACCATATTGTTGTGCACCCAAGTGCGGACAAACGGCACGCCATAAGCAGCCTCCGATTGGGCGATCTCGCACTCATGGTGGGGGAACTTGTTCTCCATGCCGCCGCCGTGGATGTCGAAGGGCTGGCCCAGATACTTCGTGCTCATGGCCGAGCACTCCAGGTGCCAGCCGGGATAGCCCATGCCCCACGGGCTGGGCCACTGCATGATGTGGTTGGGCTCCGCCTTCTTCCAGAGGGCAAAATCGACCGGGTTTCTCTTCTCCGGCGAGACCTCGACGCGGGCGCCGGCCAGCATCTCCTCCACGTTCCGCCCGGAGAGCTTGCCATAATCCGGAAACTTCGAGACATCGAAGTAGACCGACCCATGGACCTCGTAGGCAAAGCCCTTCTCCAGCAGAATCTTGACCAGTTCGATCTGCTCGATGATATGGCCGCTGGCGCGCGGGCTGATGTCGGGCCGGAAGCAGTTGAGCTTGTCCATATCGTCGAAGTAACTGCGCGTGTAGTACTCCGCGAGCTCCATCGGATGTTTCCGCTCTTTGCGGGCGGCCTTGGCGATCTTGTCCTCCCCGGCATCGGCATCATCCGTCAGATGCCCCACATCCGTGATGTTCTGCACGTACGTGACGCTGTAGCCCAGGTAGCGCAGGTAGCGCACGAGCACATCGAAGCTGACGTAGCTTTTGGCATGGCCGAGATGCGCATGGCCATATACCGTTGGTCCGCAGACATAAATGCCAACCCTTCCTTCCGCAATCGGTCTGAACTCTTCGGTTCGTCGCGTCAGACTATTGTGCAATTGCAGTGCCATACGGTCTTCTTCTACACTTCTGTGGTTACTCTGGTTCGTCTGGTTATGGATCCGAGGGAAGCAAGCCTCTGGCCGTTAGGTAATCTCGGACTTTCTGGACAAACATCTCGGCCTCTTCAACCGTTCGCGTTGCCACCGGCTCGTCCAGTCGGATCAGTTCTCCGTAGTCTGCCTGTTGCCCGCGCTCGAACGCCATGTGAAGCGCACGGGACAACTCCTTGGGAAGGTCGCCCGACTTTACAAATTCGCGGTCGAAGAGAGAAATCGTCCCACTGTGCTTGGAGGAACCGAGCCCTTTGGTGGCCAGCACGGCGAGGACGGCGTAGAACATGGTGTAGTAGGCCCGATTGGCCGCGCCTCGCCCGGCGTGCTCGGCGAGGAGAATCTGGGCCTCGTGGAGCGTCTCGGCGGCCTGCGCCATTCGCAGCCTGATCAATTCGCGGAGCCGCTCCTCACTCATAGCCGGATGCCTTCCTTCTCGATCTGATGGACGATCGGACTGACGCCCAAGGGACCGCGTTCCAACTGATCGGCGGTGACGACGAAGGTCGAGAGCACCACATCATTCTCAAATCCGATCTCCCAGGCGATTTCGGATAACCTGTCGCGCAGATCCGCATCGATGTGGTCCACCACGAGGAAGAGGTCGAGATCCGAGCCGGTGGTGGCGTCTCCTCGGGCTCTGGAGCCGAATACACAAAACTGCAGGATCGGCACCAAGGCGGCCGCACACCGCTTGAATTCAAGAGCCATTTGCCTGTCTTGGGGCGTTATCATACCAGCCGCGTTCCACGAACCTATTTATCACAATGTTCTCCGGGGTTTCCGGCGCAGCAACGCGACTGCGGTCGCCGCCATGGCTTCGCCGGCGCCGATCTCGCCGAGACCTTCGTTGGTCTTGGCCTTGACATTGACCGCCGCGAAGTCCATGCCGAGCAGGCCCGCGATGCACCGGCGGATCTGGCCCTTCATCGGCCCGAGCTTGGGGACCTCCGTGTGAATGGTCAGGTCCACGTTGACCACTTCCCACTGCTTCCTTTCAAGCTGCTCCTTGACCGTGTACAGGAAGACCTTGCTGTCGGCGTCCTTCCACTGCATGTCCGTGTCGGGAAACAGGGTCCCGATGTCGCCCAGGCCGGCGGCGCCGAGCAGGGCATCCACGACGGCATGGAGGACCACATCGCCGTCGCTATGGCCGAGCAGGCCCGCCGGGAAGGGAATATGGACCCCGCCCAGCATGAGCTTGCGGCCCTCGACGATCCGATGGATATCGGTGCCGATGCCCACGCGGTATTCCGGCGGTTTCGGTTCTTCGATCACAACTGCCCCTTCGTGCTGGGAATCTCTGTGCCGACAATCTTGACCGCCACCGCCAGCGCCTGGCCGAGGGCCTTGAAAATCGCCTCGGCGATGTGGTGGCTGTTCGAGCCATAGGGGACGTTTACGTGCAGATTGAACTTGCCGCTGTTCGAGAACGCCCGCAGGAATTCCTCGATGCACTCCACGTCAAAATCGCCCACTTTGTTCGTGCGATATTCGACGTTGTAGACGCATGCCGGCCGGCCCGACAGGTCCAGTGAGATATTCGCCAGCGCATCTTCCATCGGCACCGAGCTGTGGCCGTAGCGGGCAATGCCCTTCTTATCGCCCAGCGCCTGAAGCAGGCCATCGCCCAGGCAAAGGCCGATGTCTTCCGTCGTGTGGTGCGGATCGATATGCAAGTCGCCCTTGGCCTGGATTGTCAGGTCGATCCGGCCGTGCTTGCTCAAGTGCGTGAGCATGTGGTCGAGAAAGCCGACGCCGCTATCAATCTCGTATTGGCCCAAGCCATCGAGGTTGAGCTGGCACGTGATGTCGGTTTCCTTTGTCTGCCGATGAATGTTCGCCGTTCTGCTTTCCATAGCCTCTGTTCTTTCAGCTTTGCGCGGCCTTGAGCACACTGCGCATGAACTCCGCGGCCAACTGGGCATTCTTCTCCGCGAATTCAACGCCGACCGTTTGACCGTTCACGACCGGCAGGGGGTGGCACAATTCATAGCCCATGTATCCGCTGTAGCCCGCCTGCCTCAGACCGTGGACGAAATTCACGAAGGGCTCTCGGGTCTTGTCGTCGCCGACCGACCCATCGGCATTGCGGTCGAACTCGCCGCCGAAGTGCGACAGGACTTGGAAGGGGCCGAGATCGTTCGTCGCCGCCCGGATGCCTTCCGGACTCTTGTCCGATAGCAGCGGCAGATCAAGGCAGGCCTTCAGGTGCGGCGAGTTGACCTGCTGAATCATGTGCAGCACGTCCCTGTAACTCGTGACGATAGGGGCGTGATTCTGCAACGCCAGGGTCACACCGTAGTCCCCCGCGTAGCGGGCGCACTCGGCCAACGCATCCCGGCAGCGGCTCCAGTCGTCGGTGCTCGTGGTGAGCGAATGAGTGTGGTCCCAGATGTTCCGTGCCACGGTGTAAGACGCGATCTGGGGGTGCTTCGTGACACCCGGCCAGGCGAAGAAGACCCGGACCGCCCGGGCACCGAAATCCGAAGCCATGCGAATCAGTTCCCGCATGTAAACGATCTGGGTTTCCCGGTGCTCGCAGATCGGACTACTGAAGTCATTGTTGCCCGCCACGGCGTAAATCTCGATCCCCTCGCTATCGGCTATAGAACGCAATTGCTTGCAGCGCTTCGTCGGCCAGTCGTTCGGATTCCCGTGGGGGCGTTTGCCATCGATCTCGATACCGTCGTAGCCATATTCTTTGGCCTTCTGAATCATCTGCTCCAAAGGAAGACCCTTGCCCTGGTACCAGACGCCCAGGAACGTGATGCTGTAGAGACCCACCTTGATACCGGGTTTGCCGGCTTGGGGTTTCGGTTGTGCCTGGGCCGGGTTCGGCTCGGCGGCGACCAATCCCGCCGTTGCCAGGGCCGCTGTGCCGACGAATTGCCTGCGATTGATGCCTTTGCTGCTCATGATTTGTCTCCACCTGCCGATAGGATTTCCTTCAGAGCAGAAATCAGCTTGGCGTTCTGCTCCTTTGTGCCGACGCTGATACGCAGCTTGTCCTGAATCCCCGGGGCATTCCAGTACCGCACGAAGATATTGCGCTGGGCCAGTTGTTCGTGAATGCGGGCCGCCGAATCGTCGGCGACCCGGGCAAAGACGAAATTGGAGCGACTGTCGGGAACGGCAAAACCGAGGGATCTTAGTTGCTCCGACAGCACCTCTCTCTGCTTCTTGATCTTCTCCACATTCCGGCGGAAATACGCCTGGTCCTTGAGCGCTGTCGTTGCCAGGGCAATCGCGAGGGCATCGACGTTGTAGGAGTCCTTGACCTTGATCAGACCGTCGATCAGGTCCTTCTGAGCAATTGCATATCCGAACCGCAGTCCGGCCAGAGAGTATCCTTTGCTCAAAGAACGCAGCACGATGACGTTCTCGAAGTCCCGAACCAGCGACGCGCAGTTCTGCTCCGCAAAGTCAACGTAGGCTTCATCGACCAACAACACGCCCGCCAGCCGATCTGCCAGGGAAGCCAGCTCTTCGACCGGTACGACGCTGCCGGTGGGAGCGTTCGGATTACAGACCATGGTCAATGCCGCCCCGGTCATCGCGAGTTGGGCCGGCAGGTCGAACTTCTCGCCGAATGGAATCTCAATGGCTCTGCAATCTTGGAGTCGTGCGAGAACCGGGTACAGCGAGTACGTCGGCACGGGGTACGCCAGCGGGCGCCGCTCATCGCAGAACGCCCGGATCGCGATGGAGAGCAGGTCATCACCCCCGTTGCAGCACATGATGTTCTCCGGCCTGACTCCATTAAGCTCGGCGGCCGCCTCGCGGAAGGCATTTCCCAGCGGATCGGGGTAGCGCCGAAGCTGCTCCGGCTTGATCCGGGCCAGGGTCTTCATCACTCGCGGCGACGGCGGATACGGGTTCTCGTTCGTATTGAGCTTGACCACCTCCGGCGCCTTCGGCTGAAAGCCCGGCGTATACCCCGCTGTCCGCTCCACGTTATCACGAAAATAGCTCATCGTCGAATCTTGCCAAATTCCCGCACAGAAGCACCTGCATCCTCACATGGGAGTGCAGGCAAAGGAGAATTATACGTCCGCTCCCACTCGTACGGAAGCCCGATTTCGACGCCCGCCGGCCTGGGTCGGAGGTGCATTTCGGCACTCGTGTCGTCATGGAGCGTGGATCTAGCAGGCTTATGGCGTTGAGGTCGCCGGTGGGCTACTTCTGACAGTAGTCGATGATGCGGGCGATCTCGCTCCGGAGGTCTTGGCGGTGGACGATCATATCCACGAAGCCGTGCTCGAGCATGAACTCGGCCGTCTGGAAGCCGTCGGGCAACTCGACCTTGATCGTCTCGGCGATAGTCCGCGCGCCGGCGAAACCGACGACGGCCCCGGGTTCGGCGATGATCACGTCGCCCAGCATGGCGAAGCTCGCGGTGACGCCGCCCGTGGTGGGATCGGTCAGGATGGAGATGAACAGGCCCTTGGCCTCGTCGAAACGAGCCAGGGCGGCGGAGGTCTTGGCCATCTGACTCAGGGAGACGACCCCCTCGTGCATCCGGGCTCCGCCGGAACAGATCACGGCCGCCAGAGGCAGGGACTCCTCCATGGCCTTGTCCACGGCCGTGCAGAACTTCTCGCCGACGACCGCCCCCATGGAGCCCATCAGGAAATTCGGCTCCATGACGCTGAGGATCACGCCGCGGCCCTTGATGAAGGCCTTGCCGATCAGCATGGCCTCCTTTGTCCCGGTCTTCTTCTGGTCGGCCTTGATCCGCTGCTTGTAGGTCGTGCCGCGATACTTGAAGCCCAACGGGTCATCGGTCGTCAGGTCCGCGAGAATCTGCTGGAAGGAACCCTCGTCCGTGAGTTGCTGGATGCGGGTCCAGGCCCCGATCCGGAAATGGTAATTGCACTCCGGGCAAACGTTCAGATTCTTCTCGACCGCGCTGCGGTAGAGCATATGCTCGCAACGGGGGCACTTCATCCAGAGCCCCTCGGGCATTTCCCGGCGCGGCCGGAGCGAGAAACCGTTCCAGTTGGCCTTCTTCTGTGTCATGGGCATGAGTATACCACAGAGCTTGGGGACTGTCACACATGTCCTTGTTCACAGGCGGCCCGGATAGCCCCAAGGGCGGCCCTGCGGTCGGATTTCCCAAAAATGGCGTTGCCGGCCACCAGCGTGTCGGCGCCGTAGGAGACGACGATCGGCGCCGTCTTGTCGTCGATACCTCCATCCACCTCGACCCGGATGCCGGGCCCGACCATTTTGCGTATCGCGATGACTTTTCTGGCGGCCTCATCAATGAAGGACTGACCCCCGAACCCCGGGTGGACGGTCATCACCAGCACCATGTCACACAAGGGCGCGACCTTTGCGATCGACTCCACGGGGGTCTCGGGGTTCAGCGTGATCCCCGCGGTGCAACCCAGGTCGTGGATACGGTCGACAATTTGGCTGGGCTCGTCCGCCGCTTCGATGTGAAACGTGATGTTATTGGCCCCGGCCTGGGCGAACGACTCCACGTAGCGGGCCGGCTCACTGATCATCAGGTGGGTGTCGAAGAGCAAGTCGCTGTGCTTGCGGAGCTTGGCGATGACCGGCGGGCCGATGGTGATATTGGGAACGAAATGCCCGTCCATGACGTCCAGATGGATCATCCGGATGCCGGCGGAAGTCACGATCGCGATCTCGTCCGCCAGCCTGGCGAAATCCGCACTGAGGATGGAGGGGACAATCTCAATCGTCCCGGGGCTCGGCAATCGTCGCATCATCGAAGCGTTCCCCACAATGAAAGCCGCCTCCCAGCTTCCTTGGACGGATCAGCCCTGATGGTTACACACACCACTTGTCATCCTGAACGAAGTGAAGGATCTGGCCTGCGTAGGGGAGCGATCTCTCCGTCTCAGGCCAGATCCTTCGCCTTCGGCGCAGGATGACAACACGATACGGTACGAGAATTCTCTAATTGTGTCTACTTCTCATCGAGAATTTCAATGGCCTTGAACTTCTTGCCTTCGAGGAATTCCAGCGACGCGCCGCCGCCGGTCGAGATGTGGCTGATCTTGTCCTGCAGCCCGAGTTGCTCGATCGCGCTGGCGCTATCGCCGCCGCCGACAACGCTCTTGGCCCCTTTCCCGGTGGCCTTGGCGACGGCTTGGGCAATCGCCTTGGTCCCCTGGTCGAACGGCGGGATCTCGAAGACGCCCATCGGTCCGTTCCAGACGATGGTCCTGGCGTTGACGATCTTCGCGGCGTACTCCTTGGCGGCCATGGGGCCGATGTCCACCGCCTGCCACGTGGGGTCGATGTCGCCCACGGCGATCCGGTGCTCGGCGCCGGGCTCCAGCTTGCGGACCACGACGTGGTCGGGCGGCAGCATGACCTCGCAGCCGGCTTCGGCCGCCTGGTCCAGCAACTGGAGGGCCTTGGGCATGAAGTCCTCCTCGCAGAGGCTTTCGCCGATGGCCTTGCCCCGGGCCTTGAGGAACGTGTAGGCCATAGCGCCGCCGATAATGATGCGGTTGACCTTGGGGATCAGGTTCTCGATGACACCAATCTTATCGGAGACCTTTTTGCCGCCGAGAATGGCGACGAACGGCCGCTGCGGGTTCGTGACGGTGTCACCGAGGAATTGGAGCTCTTTCTCGATCAAAAAGCCGATCACGCGGGGCTTGCCCTCCATGACCGCCGGAACGGTGTACATGGAGGCATTATCACGGTGGGCGGTCCCGAAGGCGTCATCGACGTAGATATCCGCCATCGAGGCGAGCTCCTTAGCGAACTTGTCTTTCGCCTGGCGGAGCTGAGCATCCTCTTTGGCGGCCTTGTCCTTGATGACCTCTTCTTTATAGAACCGCAGATTCTCCAGCAGCAGGACATCGCCCGGCTTGAGAGCCTTGGCTTTCGCCTTGGCATCTGGCCCGACGCAGTCGTTCGCGAAGATGACCTTCTTGCCCAGCAGCTCGGAGAGCCGCTGGGCCACCGGCTTAAGGGTATAGGCGTCGTCTCGCGCGCCTTCCGGCCGTCCCAGGTGACTCATGAGAATCAGGGCGCCGCCCCGGTCGAGCACGTTCTTGATCGTCGGCAGGGCCTTGACGATCCGGTCATCGCTGGTGATGTTGCCGTTGTCGTCCTGCGGCACGTTGAAATCGACGCGCATCAGGACCTTTTTGCCCTTGACGTCGATATCCGCAACTGTCTTCTTGGCCATAAAGACCCCTCAAAACTCAATAAGGTTTCTGATGTTTGAAGTCTGATTCTTGATTTCCAAATCAGAAATCATAAATCAAAAATCACAACTTACTTGAGTTTGGCGATCCTTTCGATCAGGTCCATGCTCCGGCAGGAGTAGCCCCACTCGTTATCATACCACATGGTGACCTTGACCATGTCGCCGTCGAGCACGATCGTGTTCGTGGAGTCGAAGATCGAGCTGGCCGGGTCGCCGATGATGTCCGAGGAGACGATGGGGTCCGTCACGTACTCGATGATCCCCTTCATCGGGCCTTCCGCGGCCTCTTTCATGGCGCCGTTGATCTCCTCAACGCTGGTCTTCCTGGCGGCCAGGAAGGTCAGGTCCGTGATCGAGCCATCCGGTACCGGGACCCGCAGGGCATAGCCGTGCAGCTTGCCCTTGAGCGCTGGAATGACCTCGCCCAGGGCCTTGGCGGCGCCGGTGGTCGAGGGCACGGTGCTGAGCGCGGCGGCCCGGCCGCGACGCTTGTCCTTATAGGGCATATCGAGGATCGCCTGGTCGTTCGTGTAGGCGTGAACGGTCGTCATCAACCCCTTGACGATCCCAATCTTCTCATGGAGGACCTTGCACGCCGGGGCCAGAGAATTTGTGGTGCACGAGGCGTTGGAAATGCACTTCATCGACGCCTTCAACTCATTGTCGTTGACGCCCAGCACGATGGTGGCGTCCGGCTTATCTTTGGCCGGAGCGGACAGCAGCACGCGCTTGGCGCCGGCGGTCAGGTGCGTATCGTAGCCCGGCTTGCCCTCGGCGGCGTGGGAAGTGAACTTGCCGGTCGATTCCAGCACGACATCCACGCCCATCTTGCCCCACGGCAGCTTGGCGGGATCCTTCTCGTTGAGAATCGGGATCTCCTTGCCGTTGATCACGATGGAAGTCCCCTTGACCTCGACCTTGCCGTCGAACTTGCCCTGCGTCGAGTCATACTTGAACATGTACGCCAACATCTCGGCGTCAAACAGATCATTGATGGCCATGATCTGGAACTTGTTGGGCTGCCCAGCCATCGCGCGAACCACGAGCCGGCCGATGCGACCGAAACCGTTGACTCCAACCTTCGTTGCCATGAATCATTCTCCTAAACACCTGCGATTATTCTTGGGGTCCCAAACGCGACACATCGCGTTGGGGGTGCCCTTGCGCCCTCTGCGGCGGGGGACTCCGAACCTGGTCTTCCGTGCTGGGGAACCCAGACACCTCCCCGAACAGGAGCGCGTGAAAAACGAGACGACCACTGTAGTGGTCCGCCCCCACCCTGTCAACAGTTTATTCCCGCCCCTGAGAGGGGTATGCCACCATGTTCTGCAGGTTCCGCACCGCCTGCCGGCTTGGCCAAATTGGGTCCGTTTTGCACGATCGCCTCTTGTCTCCGAGGCCCCACCCGGCACCACCGGGAATTGGGTTCGTTTTGCATCTTTCGCCCGCCGGGGCCTTCCGGCCACGGCCGCCCGCGTCCATTCCTGGACGCTCGGCCCCGATTGGGTTCGTTTTGCACAATCGTCCCACGGCCCACGTCCCTCAGGCCACGTCCCGCCGGTTGCGGCGGGGAATTGGCTTCGTTTTGCATGACCCACGAATCCTCCAGAATTCTCCTAAGTATTTACTGAAACAGCAGTTAGCCTCATTTTGCCTCACCCTGAAATTGGGTTCGTTTGTACAACTGCCTGCCGGCTATCGGCTACTGCCCACCGTTTTTTGGCTTTGTTTCGCACGATTGCCCCTCGTCTCCCAGGCCCCGTCCCGGCTCGCGAAGTTGGGTTCGTTTCCCGAAGCGGGGCATCGAGGCGATGTCGCACGATTGACTCCTGCGCGGGGCTGGACCGGCGGAAATTGGCTTTGTTTCGCGCCACAGGCTCTGGCCAATTGGGTCTGTTTGTGCAACCGGCCCGCGCAGGCCCGAGGCGGCGGGTCGCAGGGGTGGCGTCCCGCCGAAGGTCCGTTCCCAGTCCGCAATCGAGACACCGCCTCGGTGCCCCGCTTCGGGCAATTGGGTTCGTTTCGCACAATCGGCTCGCGCGGGCACCGGGGATTATCTCTCCCCTGCAAAGCCCCAACATCCTGTTCTCCTTGGCAGCAGGGAGGAGGGCCGTGGCGGCCGGTTGTCCTCCCCTCTTGCTCTTTGCCCTTCCTGAAAATCTGCGCGAATCGGCGAAATCTGCGGACAACCGGCTTTGGTTGTGCCCGAGGGCCGCGCGGCGATCTCAACGCCCTTGTGACTATATAATTTCACCATAATAAGACGGTTCTGGATGCCCACCTGTTGACGCAAAAACCGAGAATCTCGCAGAAATTCCCACGACGGGTCGCAGGCTGTAGCCGACCTCTATCCCACTGACTACCGGCTACTTCCTCTTATCCGCATGGGTCCCGCCAGGGACGAAAGAACATCGTGGTTTTCCCGTTGTGTGCCCCGGTCTGCACTGGGACAATGGCAGCCGGGAGATAACCCTTTTGTCGGAGGTGTGGAAATGGATGACGAAGACCTGAAAAGCAAGCTGATGGGGTGGATCCAGGAGCAGATCGTCGCGGACTTCACCCAGGGGCTCGATAGTTGGCATCCGGAGAAGAAGTAAAGCGACCTTCGGCGGCAACTCAATACCCTACGCTACGTGTCTCCTGGATTCCGGGGAGACTATGCCGTGAGCTCCGAGGTGCAATGCGGACAGCGCGTGGCCTTCAGCGGGACGTCCAATAGGCAGTAAGAACAGGGCTTGGTTGTCGGCGTGACCGGGGCCGGCCTTTTCAACGAGTTGATGCCCTTGATCAGCAGAAAGATGGCGAAAGCCACGATGACAAAGTCGATTATCGTGTTGATGAACTGCCCATAGGCGATCACGGCCGCCCCCGTCGCCCTGGCCTGGGCCAGGGAGGCGATACCTCGGGTCTTTTCGGGATCGAGACTGACGAACAGATCGGAGAAGTTCACATTCCCCATCAACTTTCCAATCGGGGGCATGATAATATCATTGACGATGGAAGTGACAATCCGGCCAAAGGCCGCACCAATGATGATACCGACCGCCAGGTCTACGACGTTGCCCCGCATCGCGAACTCTTTGAATTCCTTCAGCATCTTGCTCATAACCTCTCCTTTCGATTACGATTCCCTGGATCCATCATTCCGGCTGGTTCTCTATCGGCATCTGCTCCTCTCGGACACACCCCTGTGGCGGCCGGTCTTGTGCTATTTCCCTCATTGTCGTACCGGTAACCGTATATATGCTGCCCGTTGGCGGCTTGGTTGTCAATCGTGCCACCTGAAGAAATGCGAGAAGGAATTGGGTCCGGCGACGGTTTCGCTGCTTCCCAAGCGTACGGGTCAGAGGGAGATGACCTTGACTTTGCCGTCGCGCCGGCGTATCGTCGGCCCCGTATCCCGATAGCCACGGGAATCAACCGAGAGACGCCACATCCGACCGGATCGAACGGGAGTTACAGTTATGATGGACAAGCCCATCTGGACTACAACGCCCCCCAGATCCAACAGCCCAGTGTCCCCTCTCAGGATCTCAGCCATTGCAACGCCATCAGGCAATACTACCGAGACAAGATGCAGGCTGCGCCGGGCCGCAGATAACCCCGCCCGCATCCCCGCCCCCCACGATCGAGCGCTCCCGCGCTCGTTAGCTCCAGCGAATTTGGAGACCGCATACTCAACTCCGGGCCGAAAGGTATCCTGTCCCCCCGAAATCCCCGCCGTAGCCCCTGCAATCGCCAATTTTCTCTCATTGTGCATACTTGACTATACAGAATGACATGTTATTCTGTATACTATGTATATCAGACGGATAGCCGAGCAGACGTTGTTGGACATTTTGAATGGCCCCAAGGTAGGAATCATCCTTGGTGCCCGGCAGGTAGGAAAGACCACGCTGGTGGAACATGTTCTCGCCGGTCGCAAAGCGGTCTTTCTAAACTTCGATGTGGAGATCGACAAGCAGCGGTTCCTGGCCGCCGCAGCCCTGCCTCCCCCCGATGGCTTGAGCAGCTTGGGCACCCCCCAGATACTGGTCGTGGATGAGGCACAACGTTTGCCGGAAGCTCCGCGGATTGTCAAGGGATGGTACGATGCCAAACTGCCCGTGAAGGCACTGCTGCTCGGCTCCTCCAGTCTGAATCTCCTGGACCAGGCGGCGGAGAGTCTGACGGGGCGAAACGAGAAGCTCTTGCTGCCGCCGCTCGTGTTCGAGGAGTCACTGCGCTCGCAAAGCTGGTACTCGGAGGCTTACACACCCCAGATCCTCCACGAGCGCTTCGCCACACCGTTGCGGACGTTCCTCCTGCAAGCACTGGCCTTCGGCTCCTACCCCGAGGTCGTCTTGTCGCAAGACAAAGCGCATCTGTTGCGGAATCTCAGTTCCGACTACCTTTGGAAGGACATTCTGCCAACCGGGCTGGTTAAATCCCCCGACCTCATCAAGCGGTTGCTCACCTTGTTGGCCCATCAGACGGCGCACGAGGTTTCCACCCAGGAGCTCGCGACGCAGTTGCAGATGGCACGACCGACCGTAGAGCGGTACCTCGACTTGCTGGAACAGACCTACGTGATTTTCCGGCTGCCGTCCTTCAGCACCAATCCCCGGAAGGAAATCGCCAAGGGCAAGAAGGTGTTCTTCTGGGATACCGGGATTCGCAACGCTTTGCTCAACGCCTTCTCTACCGAGGAGTTCCGCCCCGACATCGGAACGCTGTGGGAAAACTGGGTAATCGCGGAAGTGGCCAAGCACAATCTTTTGCAGGGCTGTACCAGCGAACTGTTCTTCTGGCGTTCGCGGGCGCAGTCGGAAGTGGACTTGGTGGTCAAAACGGGTGACGAGATTCAGGCGTTCGAGATCAAATGGCGCCCCGGTCGCCCCATCACCCGCGCTTTCACCACGATGTACGGGGTCGCGGTGCAACGCGTGACGTCGCAGGATTTCCTGACCTCCGCCGCGTGGGCACGACGATGAAATAAGCCGACCGGAAATAGCCACAACCGACTATCGGCTACCGATCTGTTACCATGGAGACGACGGAGAAAATCATGTCTCGCGTAGAGACGCCAAGATGCAGAGGCAAGAGAAGGACGAACCGTCTAATGAGCTTTGACGAGCCGCTTTGATAGTTCCTGGAAATTCCCGAGGTATTCGGGGGCATCTTCGAATTGAGTATGGCGTCCCCGGAATTCCGTATCACCAACCAGAGACGAGTGGATTTCTACGCAAGCGCATCGAAGCAGGGCTTTGCGGGGGATGCCATCGCACGCGCTGCGAATCGCATATGTACGGAACAGGCTTGGGAAAAGGGCCGTACACCAATACTGCTAATGTGTACGCTCTGTGAGCGTCTGGACTATGACGTGAGGCGATGCAATCAGCCGGAGCAACTGCGCCTGATCGCAGCCATAATGAACCTTTACGGCGCAGCGAGAGAGTCGTTGAAGCAAATTCGCATAATCGACTCCCCGCCTGGTTGAGCACACGGCCCACCCCAGGATGCAGACCCTTTCCTCATAGGCTACGGGGGTCAGAGGGGTCAGGTCTCGAATTAGGAATTATTCCGTTGGGAATTCCCAGTATCCAAACCGTCACGTCTTAAAGAAAGACGAAGAGGTGGTTCAGGGGCGTAGACGCTACGTACGTGCTCCCCGTCAGTCCAGCATCCCAACAACGCCGCATCCACTTCCGACGTTCTCCGGAGGCGGTTCATGGGCCGAACCATCTTTGAAGACGGCCCATAAGCGGATTCCTGCGGAAGGAGTCGGATTCACAGCTTCGCTTTCCCCTTCCCGGCCTCATCCGCATGTGCCCGGTCTCTTCTGATTCCGGGCACGTGTGATCTTACTCACAGACGGACCGACGCGTCCGATTCAGCGGCTCCCTGTGCCTGGGACAATCCCAACATTCCCGCACCCCGAACCGCCTCTTCTCTTCGTCCTTTCGGGAGTGGCCCCTCTCCCTGGGAGACTGCGGGGTCGGAGACTGCGCGGGCCTCCTTTCCCTTGTCTTTCCGCCTGCCTGGCCCTACAATGTCGTCGTGTCATTAGACTTCAAACGGGAGGATTGACCGTGAAACGAAGGAAGTTTTTGATGCTCTCCGGGGCCGCGCTTTCCGGCGGTTCGTCCGCGCTGCGCGGCCAGCCACCGGCGGGCCCGGCCGTCACCCAAAGAACCCAAGCGCAACGATCATCACAGCAAGATATCGCGCCGGATGCGTTGCTGTTGAAGGACTATCGCCCGCGGTCCATCTTTAAGATCCCGGTGACCAGCATCGAGAAGGCCAAGTACCCGGTCATTGAAATGCATAACCACGGCGCCCGCGGGGCGGAGGGGGTCGCGAACACGATCAAAGTCATGGACGCCGTGAACTTCGAGAAGGCGATCATCTTCCTGGGCCGCGCAGCAACGCCGGAAGCGTTCAAGGCGAGTGCGGAGCCCTATTTGAAATACCCGGGTCGTTTCGAGCTGTGGACCAACTTCAACCTGAGCGGCATTGACGAGCCGGGATTCGAAGCGAAAGGCGTGGCGGCGCTGGAAGCACCCGAAGACCGTGTTCATCGCCGCTCACATGATGAACCTCACTTACGACCTCACCCGGCTGGGAGAGATCTTCGACCGCAATCCGAATATCTACGCCGATATCTCCGCGCGCTTCGGGGAAACCGGTGCCACCCCGCGGGCGGTCCTGCGTTTCTTTCAGAAATACCCCGACCGGGTCGTGTATGGGACCGACTCTTCCGGCTACCAGGGCCCCGGCGGTCTGCGGGCCACGCTGCGGGTGTTGGAGACCGATGACGAGCACTTCTACGAGTTCCAACAGTACCACTGGCCCCTGAGTGCCTTTCATCTGCCGGACCCGATCTTGAAGAATCTGTACCGGGAAAACGCGCTCCGGGCGCTCCAGCAGGCGCGGGGCTAGCTGCTGCCTGAGGAGTTCTTTAGTGAAAGGATGGATGCGGATGAGTTTTCACCAGAAGATCTCTTTGCTGGTCGGTTTTTCGTTGGCTCTGTTCCTCGGACATCCCGCCGCCGGCCAGGGGTTCAAGGTCTACATCTCGACCGACATGGAAGGGTGCAGCGGGATTGCGTCCAGTAAGCAGGTGGCCGGCGAGGAGGGCAAGCAACTCATGGCCGGGGACCTGAACGCTTGCGTTGATGGATGCTTTGCCGCCGGGGCGACGGAAGTCGTGGTACGGGACCACCATGGGGGTGGTCGCAACGTGAATCCACAAGCGATTGACCGGCGTGCGAAGCTGATCCAGGGCGCAACGCCGGAGAAGCGATTCAAGGATATCGAGGGCTCGGCGGCGATCATCTTGCTGGGGTACCACGCCAAGGCCCTGACGCCGGACGGCACCCTGGCCCATTCCTAT
>JAMCWO010000003.1 GCA_023481165.1 Planctomycetota bacterium
AATTGACCAGCGGCTGCCGCACACGGGCAGTCCCGCATACAATGGTACAAATACCATGTCCCGGTGTCAATGAAAACTCTCAACCAACTGCCATTATTTGGTTATTTTCTAAACCATTGTCCCGGCCGGACTGGCGACGCCGCGTCCCAAAAAATGCCGCCGCGTGGCCGTGGAGAGGGCATCGTGGGTTCCCAAACGCGAACTGATTGCGTTTGGGGACCCTGGTCCTTGTCCCGCGGGATGCGACCACCGGCGCCGGTTGGTTTCCCGGGCGGTGATTCGTATGATCTATAGGGAGACTCACATAGCCTCCGTCATGGTGTTTCTCATGACGGCATCGAATTAGAGGATCGAACGAAGTCTGTGGCTAGGCCCAGGTCCAGGGCAACGGGTCGGAGGCAGTATCATGCGAAAGAAAGTCTTGCTCTTACTGGCTGTCGTAGCTGTCTTGTTGACGGTCTATGTATTCCGGAGGGCCGCGGCCCCGTCCGCGGTGAGCGGGAGCGAGGTTTGGCAACCGGCGGCGACAGCCATCCCGGTGGCGACCCCTAAACCTCAACCGGTCAAAGTCCCATCTTCCCCGGCCGTGGAGGCTTTTCAGCCCCAGCCTCTCGTGCCTGAGACCGCCGTCGAGGTTACCCCCGAAGTCGCCCCGGCGGTGCCAGAGCAGCAACCATCCGCCGACCAGGCTCCGCACGTGGAAGCCGTTTTTGCCGGCGCCGACCATCAGTTCCGCGCGCTGATCGGGGATGCCCTGGTGTCGGAGGGAGGCCTGGTTCAGGGCTACCGCGTGCGCAAGGTGCAGTCGGATAGCGTTACGTTCGAGAAAGACGGCCAGATCTGGGTGCAGAAACTGGACTGAGCGCGAGAGCCTGCTATCGGGAAGAGAGGTTTACACAGATGAGAGTAAGAGCCATGTCCTTCCGTACCCTGACGACCCCGCGCATCATCCTTTCCCTTCTGGGAATCGTGATCGCTCTGACGGGCCTGGCCGCCTTCCTCGCCAGCCAGGTCGTACCCCCGGAGGCGACTTGGCCGGTCATCGGCCGTGCCCTCCGGCCTCTGGACCAGTGGCGTCAAATTTCGGCCCTGCTGCTGGCGGCCTTCGGCATCGTCATCCTCTTCATGCGGCCCGAGAAGCTGCCCGACCGGCTGGCCATCCGCGCGGGCGTGGAAGACACCGACCCCCGCTGGGCGGAGAAGCGCCAGACCAGTTGGATGCTGGTGCTCTCGGCGCTGCTCGTGGCGGTCTGGGTGGGGATCCTGGAAGTGCCTTCCCGCAACGTGATGTCTCCCGAAAACCGCGTGCTCCTGTTGGCGGGCGCGGTCTTGATCCAGTGTGCCGCTCTCTTCTGGCTTTTCCGCTACGTAGGGAAACGGCAGAAACGGCTCAGCGACAGCCACGCGGCCGGGGAACTGCCGCCCTGTCCCCGCCCCGTGCAGGCGCTCCTGAGTCCGGGCGTGGGATTTCTGCTGGGCCTGGGCACCTTGGCCCTCTGGGTGGGCTTGCTCCTGGCCCTCTCCGGCGCCTGGCCGCAGATCATGGACTTGCCGCCGGCGGCCGGAGATTCCGGCGCGCTGCTCAATGTGATGAGACTGACGGCGGACGAAATGCTGGACACCATTGGCTTGGGGATCCCCGGGGAGTATGGCCTGGTCCCGGGACCGTCGGGGCCCCACTCCTGGATCGGCGCGACCCTCCTGGCGGTGTTCCGGTTGGCGGTCGCGGGGTCCCTGTTCTTCCTGCTCTACTTCACGATCCGGGCCGGACAGACCTACGCTCGGCTGACCCGGCGGGTAACGCGGGAATCCTCCGAAGAAGCCGGCGCGGCCCTGGCGGCCATCGGACGGCCGGCGGGCCGGCGGCTGGCCCGAAAAGCCCTCCGTCTTGCTGCCCGGAACGAAGGCGATGCCGATCCGCCTGAGGCCAAGGCTCTGCTGCTCAAGACCATGTACGCGTTCTACCACCCCAGCATCCTGGAGTTTGCCCTGAAGGAAGGGAATGATCCGCAGGCCTCGTCCTCGGATCGGGTAGAAGCGCTGAAGTACGTTTGCACCTATGGGGATCAGCGGACCGCCCTGGACCTTCTGGGGCGCTTCTTCCATTCGGGAGACCCGGATCTGCGCGAGGGCGTGTCGTTGATCTGTGTGGCCTTTGACCACCCGGACTGCAACCGGCTTCTGGACGAAATGGGTCGCACACCTCAAACCGCGGACGAGTACAAGAACGCGGTGATTGGCGCGGGCCTCCGGCTGGCGGACCCGCGGGCCGATCGCTCCGGCGTGACCGCCTGCCTCGAGGTCTTGCCCCGTCTTCTGCGCTGCCCTGACCCGGAGGCCCGACCCGTACTGGAGGGAGTGTCCCTGCTGGCCAACTTTGCCACCCAGGAGGTGAAGCAGGAAATCCAGGCGGCCTGGCAGGAGATGCCGGGGGGGATCAAACTGTGCTGCCTGGAGATCATCCTGAAGATCCGCGCCGGCCTGTTGCCCGATCCGGAGTTCCTGCACTCCGTGCTGAGCAACGCGGAACCCCAGGACGACGAGGCCCAGTCCCAGGGGCTCTGGAAATATGTCACACAGCAAGATGTGGCCTGCTTGGTCGAAATCTCCCGGTCCCAGGACATGGCGGTCCGCGACGAAGCCCTCGACGCCCTGGCGAAAATCCGGATGAACCGTGCCGATCTGGCCGTCGATATGCCGTTGCCTCCGGGAATGATGGCCCCGGAAGGCGAACCTGACCTCGGTAACCCGGAACCGGAACCTGACTTCGGTAACTCGCAAGGCGAACCTGACGCCGGTAACCCGGAAGGCGAAGCTGACCTCGGTGACCCGGAAGGCGAAGCCGACCTCGGTGACCCGGAAGGCGAAGCCGACCTCGATAATCCGGAAAGCGAAGTTGACGCCGGCAGTCCGGAACCCGAGCCGACCCAGACCGAAGCGGCGACGACGGAGGAAGACCGTCCGGAGATTCCCGGGCTCACGGACATTCCAGGGCTCCAAGACATTCCCGGGCTCACGGACGACATTCTTGTGAAACCGTACCCGATTTCCAGACGGAGGTAAGCAAGGCACCGCCTGGAACACCGTGCACGATTACTGCCTTTGAACCCTGTCCGGGGACGCAGACCCCGGCTCGCCAGTTCCCACGTCTGATTTCTGCACTTCTTTTGCGCCACAGATTCTCACGCCTTCCTCTTCCCGCGGCTCGTCTTTCTCTATCGCCCCAGAGACTTTCCTGTGGTCGAATAGGCATCCTGAACGGAGATAGGGCAGGCCAGTTCTCATGAACCCCAAGAAGGAGTGAGGACATGACGAGGCGACGCGGATTCACCTGGATCGAACTGCTGGTGGTGATCTACACGCTGCAAGGGCACCGGAGCTTCAACACGCGCGGCCCTTGGACACGTGCCGGCGGCGTCGTGGATGCCGATTGGCCGGATTGGATCCGGCCGTTCAAGGATTATTGACAGCGCTCGACAGTGTTGCCTGCCAGCCGCGACAGAGTCATATCCGGGGTTGGCGGCGAGACCTTCCGCACTCGTAGGGTGGGCTGTGCCCACCAACCCCAAGGAGTAGATCGGACGGTAAATGGTGGGCACAGCCCACCCTACGTAACAGGCCGGTATCGACCATCGAGCCATCGGGATTGCCGGGCGGAAAAAAGTATGTGCCGCGACGGAGGGCAGCGGGACTACGTCTGAGAAAGATCACATCAGCGCGGGCAGGTCCCGGCACTTATCGGAACTGCGGCGGATTCCTCCGGGCCAAGTCGTCACACCTTGACTTCGACCCCCAAACCGGATATCCTACAGTGACAATCGCACTGGGGGTAATGGTAAGGTTCGGGGGCATGCTATGGGTGTATGTCAGGTGCTGATGGTCTGCCTTCTGTTCGGGGCGGGCGCCCAGGGAGCCGTCGAGGACCTGTTGATCGCGCCCCACTGGGAGCTCGCGCCGGAAATCTCCGTCTTTCGCTACGAAGAGCCGGGCCTGATGAAGGATAAGGGCATTCTGTACGGCGCCGCCGGCGCGTATACGCATTATCGCGGCAACCGGCTTTTTCGGATCGAGGGCGAGTTCGCGTTCGGCACCGTGGACTACGAGGGCTCCCTCGTGGACTACCAGGGCACGCCCATCGCCGGGGCGTCTTACACGATGGAGGGCAACGACGATTTCCTGCTGAATCTGCGGCTGCTCTGCGGGCGGCAGTGGGAGCACCAGGATTGGGACAACCGCTTCTATCTCGGCCTGGGGTACCGGGGTCTGAGCGACGATTCGAGCCAGGACCCGGCCGGCTATGAGCGTCTGTCCTCCTACCTCTATCTCCCGGTGGGCCTCAAAACGTACCATAACTTGGGCGGCCGCTGGCAGATCGGACTGGGCGGCGAGCTCGATCTACTGCTGGTCGGCGTGCAGTTGTCCCACATCCTCAACGACGGCACGGTGACGAACGTGCAGTGGCCGGGGGTCGGGGCCCGCGTCTCGGTGGAACTGCGCCACAAGGCTCCCTCAGCGGACCTGGCGATCGCACCCTTCCTGCAATACTGGTGGGTGGACGATTCCACCTCCTCCCACGGCTGGTACGAGCCGCACAACCAGAGCTTTCAATACGGCCTGAGCTTGATCTGGCGCTTCTGATCCTATGCCTGGGTAGACGTGCCGGGCCTGGGGGGTCGCGGCGGACGGGGCTGGGCCTCCTCTTCGCCCTGGCCCTTGAACTTGACTTCGGGCATCGGCTTGCCCAGGCGCTCGTACGTCTCCTTGAGCTCCCGCCGGAAGTCATCCGGCTTCAGGATTTCGACGTGGCCGTCCAGGAACAGCACGTTGGTGCCATCCGTCCTGAATTGGGGATTCTCGTACGCCACAATATTGCCCGGGTTCATCGATACGTTCTGCCCGGGAATATAGATATAGCTGGGCCCGGCAAAATCCTTGGGCTTGCGCGGGGATTCGAGCACCTTGGCATTATTCCAGTAGGACTTCGCCTGCTCCAGGTTCGCCGGCAAATTGTCCTGGTGGTCCTGGGCATACATGTGCAGGCCCAGTCCGATCTGCTTGAGGTTCGACATGGATACGGCATTGCGGGCCTGATCGCGTGCCTTCGCCATGGCCGGCAGCGCGACGCCCATCCCCACCGCAGCCCCCGCCACACCCGACAGGGTGACCTCCAAGCCGGGGCCCTGGTACTGCGTGTAGAGCCCATCCGGGCCAAACCAGCGGGCCCGGCAGGACGGTTTCATATCCTTGATGATGGATTCGAGCGACGGCAGCATGGCCGGCAGCTTGACGCCGGCCTGGGCCGCGAACATCGAGGCCATCGGCCAGAACTGCTGCGCCATCGCCATCATCTGGGTATACTGGGTTCGTGAATCCGCATAGTCCAGGGTGAGGATCTCCTTTGGCAGCTTCGCGGTCGCCTCCTTGTATCCCGGCGTGTCCCGGATCGACTTGCGCTCCGCGCCGGTCGCGCCCATCAGCTTGACTACCGTGTCGTGGACGCCCGGATTCGAGCCGATGACGGCGTAGCCGTTCCCGACCGACCACGCGGGCGTGACCTGCATCATGGCCAACTGCGCGATCATCCAGGTGTGCACCGTCCGGCCATCGTCCCGCTTCTGGACGCCCGCCTGAAACTGGCCCTTGCTCTGGGCGGCCACGAAGTCCCCGAGACTGGTCAAGGTCTTTTCGAACAGGGCGGCGTCTTTCAGCTTGAGCAGCGCCACCGCGCCTCCGAGCGGTGCTTCCGGCACAGCGCCCGTGCCCAGCGTATAGAAAACCGCCGGGCCCGCTAGGCTGCCCAGCAGATCATTGCGGAGACTCAGCTTGGCCTGGGATTCGAAGGCGGCCAGACCTTTCTCCACCTTGGCGCTGGCTTCGCCGGAACCCGCCTTGATGGCGCGGAGGATCGTGTCGTATGCGGCCGCCAGATCGAGATTGGCCGCCCCGGCCGTCACCGCCCGCGCATCGACCATATCCATCACCGCCGGGTCCACCGGTTTGAGGGTCGCCAACAGGCCCGTGCGCGGACCCGGCAGTTCCAGGAGAGACCCGACGACGATATCCGGACCGGCGAATCCCGCCCGCGTGATCAGCGTCCGCACGCCGGCCAAGCCCAATTCCTTGAGCACCGCCGTAATGGTGTCGGCCGCCTGCGCATCCCGCTGTCGGGCCGCCGCCGTGGCCAAGCTGATCGCCTGCTGGAGGTCGGCATGAACCACCAAGGCATCGCCCCCAGCCGGCACCTTTTGGAAATACGTCGGGACGGCGGCACGCGGCTTCTGCACGTACTGCAGGGCCGCCCCCGCCGCGTCATTCGCGCCCATCACGAAGTAGTTGCCCAGCCAGCCCCAGTATACGGGCAGCTCCTGCTTGCTTTTCGGGCCGCGCAGGGTCGCCGAGCCGATCGTCACATCGGCAATCGACTCCGCCCCCGCCATAGCCTCCAGCTTCTTCACCAGGTCTTCGATCTGGGCCTTCTGGCTCCCGGCGTCCAGAATCAAGAAGCCGTATACCGGGGGCTTGTCTTTGATCTGAATCGGTCCGGGCAGCGGCGCGAGGCCGGCCACCAGGGGCCGCCCACCGACCAATTCCGCCATGCCGGTGACCATGTCTATCTGCTGGACCTCGTTCGGACCGGTGCCCTTCTCCTGCATCTTGGCCAGGACCTGGATCCTGATCGCCTCGTAGAAGCTCCGTACACCCGGATCGTTCCAGATCCGGCCCAGCGAGGTCTTCTGGAAATCCCCTTTCAGGGCCTCCCCGCCGCTGGTGCCCACGAACGCCACCACTCCCTCCGGCAGCCGCTTCGTCAGTTCCTCCACCGGCGTGGCCCCCACCGCCGTGCTCAGAACACCCGCCAACAGGGCGATCCACACCCACCGAACCCCACGCGATCGAATCATTTGATCTCCCTTCACGACAGTTAGATTGGGACTCCAAGTGCGGCGATTATATCGATGTCCCTCTCGTGTGTCTACTGGGTCTCCGCATCAATGATCCCGCCCGGCAGCCAACACCCAGCCCTCAGTCACCGCAGATGGCCCAGGACAACGCTTCGCATAAGACCCATGTCGGCCGGCTGGCCGGTGAAGAGCTGGAACTGGGCGGCGGCTTGGTTGACGAACATGGTGACACCGTCGATGATTGAGGCCCCCCTTGCTCTGGCTTGCTTGAGCAGCAGGGTCTCGGCGGGATTGTAGACCGTGTCGAAGACCGTCATGTCCGGCCGGAGGCATTCGGCGGGAACGGGAGTCGCATTGACGTTGGGGTGCATGCCGATGCTGGTACAGTTGATCAAGAGCTTGGCGTCTCTCGTAGACAACTTGTCCAAACCGGCAAATTGACAGCCGAACTCGGTGGCAAGTTCGTCCGCCCGGTCCACCGTGCGGTTGTAGATCGTGACTCTCGCGCCGACATCCGTCAGACCGGCCACAATGGCCCGCGAGACGCCGCCGGCTCCGACAACCGCGACAGGCACATTTCGCAGGTCCTTGCGCTCGATCCCCATGCCGGCCGTGATCGCGTCGAGGGCTCCCGCGTAGTCCGTGTTATAGGCGCGGATGCGTTGGACCCCACTTTCCGCTCGGGGATCAATGATCAGTGTATTGGCCGCGCCGATCTTATCCGCGAGGGGCTCGACGAAGCCGCCCTGGGCATGCACATACTTCAGGGCGCGGTGTTTGTGCGGGATGGTCACGCTGAAGCCCCGGAAGTCCAGCCAGGGCCGAGCCAGGATATTGTCGAGGAATTGGTCGAATTGGGCTTCCCCGCCCTGGACGAGCAGAGGCAGGTAGAGCCGGTTCATGTCCTGCGCGGCGAAGCAGGCATTGTGAATCGCGGGACTGAGGGAGTGGCCTACAGGATCGGCGATCACACCGAAAAGCTCCGTCGCGGCGTCGATACGGTCGTAACGGTAGAGACCCTTCAACGTGCCGACCGTCAGTTGCCCCGGCGCGGTCGCGGCCTGCTCGTCGAGGCTCGCAAACGTCACGAAGCCGCCGAGCTTGCGGGCGAGGATGCGACTGATGAGCCCCGGCTGACCCATGCACAACACCATGCGGTCACCCTTCGTCTGATGTATCAGATCGAAGGCGTCAAAGCAGTCATTGATGTGATTGGCCGTGTAGACCAGCTTGGGAATGGCGTCGGGGAAAGCCTGCTGTAGGTCGCGGCAAAGCTGCCGGATATTGCCAAACTCGCCCTGAAAATCGTGGGCCGACAGAATCAGTCGGCTCCCGGGGCGACCGGCGAGGGCTGATCTGATTTTGGACCCGATCTGAGGCTGACGGAAGTTCGCATACTCCAGGTCAATGAAATCCGCCCCGGCCTCGATGGCGGCCCGCAGGACTTCGATTCGCACCGACTCGGGACGATTCCCCACGCCCCCTTCGCGCGGATCGCGGCAGGTCACAATCACGGGCACAGGCGCGGGGATTGAGCCTTGGGCCGCGGCGAGCAAGGCAACGACGGATTCTCTGTCGAGCTGATCCAGGTAGTCGGTCCGCAACTCCAGCATCTCGGCTCCGGCAGATACCGCCGCCGCGATCTGCCGCTTCGCCCGGTCCATGCTCTGTGCCGATATGGGGACTGCCAAGTACGTCATAGTCTCCAGATATACCTTCCGGTCCGGGTCCGGACAAGGGGCTTCACTTCAACGCGATGCAGATGGCGACCTCTGAGAGCCCCTTTTCGCGTCCGCCCCGAACTTGACAAGGCCGGTCCCGGCATCTACAATAACGTTGTCTGGTGGGTAGGCCCAGAGTATATGGGCGGCTGGTCGAACCCCGTGAACCGGCTCGGCGAGGACCGCAAGACCGCGATTCCAACACCTTCGGGGGGTAAGGGTTTGATTTAGTTATGCGTAAGCGCCAGACACCAGACATTATCCTCACGGGATTGATCTGCTCCCTGCTGTTTCTGCGTGCCGCCGATATCTGGGCGCGGCCCACCACGCCGCAGGAGGCCCAACTGGCCGTCGCGGGCTGGCTGACCGGCAATACCGAACCCTTCGATGTGCCACTGGGCAATCGGGTCGGTGAGGTCCGGACTGTGACCGGCGAGGCAGGCGCCCCCGTATACTACATCGTTCATCTGGTTCCCTCAGGCTTCGTCATTGTCCCGGCCGATGACCTCGTCGAGCCGATTCTCAGCTTTACCGATGCCCCGACCTGCGAGCCGTCCGCCTGGGACCCGCTGACGGCCCTGGTCACCGCCGATGTGAACCGGCGGTTGGCGGACGCCTATGCAGCCGCCGTCTCGGGACGGCTCCAGATCCAGTCGGCGACATCACCCCAAGAAAAATGGGGGGATCTGATCGGCAGGGCCGGCTCCATGCCGAAAGAGCTCGCCATCCTCGCCCTGCCTGCGGTCTCCGAGGTGCGGGTCGCACCTTTTCTCAAGACCCGCTGGGCTCAGGGCGACCTCTGCTCGGCCCCCGGCTACAACTACTTCACGCCGAACCACAATCCCGCCGGGTGTGCGGCGATTGCAATGGCGCAATTGATGTACTACTACCGCTACCCGGCCGCTGGGATCGGGCAACGATCGTTCACGATCACGGTCCTCGACAAGGAGCAGCCGGCCTTCACGCGGGGCGGCGATGGGGCGGGCGGGCCGTACCAATGGGACCAGATGGTCCCGGTCCCCGACTGCACCATCACCGCGGCGCAGCGCCAGGCCATCGCCGCCCTGTGCTACGATGCCGGCGTGGCCGTCCGTATGAGCTATGCCCCCGACGGCTCGGGCTCGGATGCCCTCGCCATCACCGCCGCACTCAAGAATACGTTCGCCTTTCGCAACGGCATCAGCGGCACGAATAACGGGAGAAATGTGGGGACCGGCCTGGCCGACATGATCAACCCCAACCTGGACGCCGAATACCCCGTCATCCTGGGAATCCTGGGCCAAACCGGCCACGGGGTCGTCGTGGACGGCTACGGGTATGATGCGTCCACGCGCGTCAAAGCACTGTATCATCACCTGAACATGGGCTGGGGCGGGCACGAGGACATCTGGTACAACCTGCCCGCTATCGGGAATTACGATACCATCCCCGTGTGCATCTATAACATCTTCCCGGAGGGCACGGGCGAGATCATCAGCGGACGAGTCACCGATGCCTTCGGCCAGCCGATCTGGGGTGCCACCGTCCGGGCCGACCTCCGCACCAAACGATATGAAGCCATAACCAACAAAAAGGGCATCTACGCCCTGACGCAGCTTGCGTCCGGCGCCCTGTTCACGGTCCAGGCCAACCTATCCGGCCTGACCTTCACCAAGCAGTCCGTCGAGACGGGGACCTCGCGGGACCGAGAGGCATCCGCCGGAAACCGCTGGGGCATCGACTTTGTCGGCGCCCCTGCCACCGGCAGTCTGCTGGCCGCCGCGTATCCCTCCGAGAGCGAACAGGCCGAACCGTCCACGCCCGCCAACTGAGCCGTTGCGGCCGCCAACACTCAGCTCCGATGTGCGACTGATCTTCGTGGAGGACCCATCCGTGTCTGTCATGCTGAGCGAAGCGAAGCATCTGGCCGCCGAAGAGGGCCAGCGTTTGTTCTCGGGCTTGGCCGGATCCTTCGCTGACGCTCAGGATGACAGAAGAGGACCGAGCAGCCCCCCACAAGACGCAGTTGCACACCGTCTCCAAGGCGCGAATCCTGCGTATTGCATTCCCGGCGTGGATCGGGTACGTTCTGGCGGTTCCGCCGGCCGCCAGGGCCGGTGAGGCCTGTTTTTGCGATCAGAAGGCAGAGCAGCACACATGCAGGAATTGTACATCAAGGTTCCAGGGACAACCGACACGAGCTACAAGATCACGATCGGCTCGGGGCTGCTGCCGTCCGTGTGGCCTGCCGTGGAGGCGGGCTTTCCCAAAGCCAGGCTCTTCCTCATCACGGATGCGAACATCGTGGCGGCGGGCCATCTCGATACCCTCTTGCAGGGCCGGGACGTGCCCTCCTATGTAATACGGCCGGCGGGTGAGCCATCGAAGAATATCGGCACGGTAGTGGCGATCGTGGAGGCCATGGAGAAAGCCTATCTCGGCCGCGACACTGCGGTCCTGGCGCTCGGCGGCGGGACGGTCGGCGACATCGGGGGATTCGCCGCGGCGATCTTCAAGCGGGGTGTCCCGGTGGTACAGATTCCGACCACGACCCTGGCCCAGGCGGACTCCGCCATCGGCGGCAAAACCGGCGTGGATTCCAGCGTCAGCAAGAATGCCTTTGGCGCCTTCTGGCACCCGACGGCCGTTTTTATCGATGTCGCGGCACTCCGAACCTTGGACAAGCGGCAGTATCGCGCGGGCCTCGTGGAATCGGTCAAGCACGGCCTGATCGCCAGCGAAGAGTATTTCGAGTTCCTCGAGAGGAATCTGGACGCGATTCTCGCCCGGGACCCGGGTGTTCTGGAGACGCTGGCGAGCTACAACTGTGCGATCAAAGGCCGCGTGGTCGAGGAGGACCCGCTGGAGAAGAACCAACGCCGGATTTTGAACTACGGCCATACCATCGGACATGCGGTCGAAGCCGCCAGCGATT
This sequence comes from Planctomycetota bacterium, assembly GCA_023481165.1. Classification (GTDB taxonomy): domain Bacteria; phylum Planctomycetota; class Phycisphaerae; order Sedimentisphaerales; family Anaerobacaceae; genus PLanc-01. The sequence continues at coordinate 11,538 of JAMCWO010000003.1, forward strand.
ATACCCTGCTCCACGGTGAGGCGATTGCCATCGGGATTATCGCTGCGGGACTGATCGAGGCGGAGTTGGGCTTGGCGGAGCCGGGCCGGCTGGAGCGGGTCCGCACGGTCCTGGAAAAACTCGGCGTTCCGGTGAAACTGCCGCCGAATCTGGCCGAAGATAGGCTGATGGACGTGATGAAGCACGACAAAAAAGCGGTCGATCGATGGCCGCGCTTCGTGCTCCTCGACCGGCTGGGCCAGGTCCACCAAAAAGACGGCCAGTACGCGGTGCCGGTCAGTCGGGAGATTGTGGAGAAGGTATTGGAGAAGCTCGAAGGATAGGGGAATGGAATGTTGGAATATTGGGATGATGGATGAATCGTGCGGCGTCCCCAATGTTCCATGATTCCATCATTCCAGTATTCCAGTGCCATAACGATAGGCAAGCCACGTTCGAAGAAGAACGCGAAGATACGGGAAGGTAGACCATGTACAGACCTCAAATCAAGGTGCTCGATTGTACGATCCGCGACGGCGGCTTGATCAACAATCATTACTTCAGCGATGAGTTCGTCCGGGAGGCTTACCGGGCCCTGTCCAAAAGCGGCATCGACTACATGGAGATGGGCTACCGCAGCAGCAAGGAGTTGTGCCCGACGAAGGAGTTCGGGGCCTGGAAGTACTGCGATGACGAGAAGATTCGCGAGATCATTGATGGCATCGAGTCCAATATGAAGATCAGCATCATGGTGGACGCCCACCGTGTGCGCGAGCAGACCTTCGCCCCGAAGGACCAGAGCCCGGTGCACATGATCCGCGTCGCCACCTACGTCAAGGACATCGACAAGGCCATCGACCTCGCCAAGCGGACCAAGGACCTCGGTTATGAGACCTGCGTCAACATCATGGCGATTTCGCGCGAGAGCGAGTTCGCGATGATCGAGGCCCTGGACCAGCTTGCCAAAACCAATGTCGATTGCGTTTACGTCGTGGACAGCTACGGCGCCCTCTACTGCGAGCAGATCGAGTATCTGGTCAAGCTATATAAGGAGCACGTGCCCGGCAAAGAGGTCGGCATCCACGCCCACAACAATCAGCAGCTCGCCTTCTCCAATACGATTGAAGGCATCATCCACAACGCGAACTACCTCGATGCCTCGCTCTTCGGCATCGGCCGCGGCCCCGGCAACTGCTGCCTCGAACTGCTCCTCGGCTTTCTGAAGAACCCGAAGTTCAACCTCAGCCCGATCCTGAAATTCATCCAGGATTACATGCTCCCCCTGCGCGAGCAGATCGAATGGGGCTACATCATCCCCTACATGCTGACAGGGATTCTGAACGAGCACCCGCGTGCCGCCATCGCTTACCGCGAAACCCCCAACAAGGACCAATACGCCGAATTCTACGAGCGCCTCCTCGAAGGCGTGATCGACGAATAGCAGGGGTATGGGGAGGCAGTCGCCGCGTCGCTTCTCGTGAGACCAAACCCTTTCGTTTTTAGGCCCGCGCTCCCCTCCTGGCTGTCCTTGATTTCGAACGCAAAACGCGCCGGTGGCGGCCCCTCCTTACTCACGGAAGCCTTGGGCCCAGGTCTGGAAACCTGGTGCGATCTGCTCCACCTGCTCCAGCACGCTCGCGGGCGAGATGCCGCGCGCCGCCTCTCCCTTCGCAGGCTGCTCCTTCGGGAGGTTGGCTGATGCCGGAAACCTCCGACGCAACTCCTCGAGGAACTTCAGGCCCATTTTGGGGTATAGCTCGCGCACACGAGTCTCGAACATCCCCTGGTACCAACCGTAGTCATCCACTCGGAGGTATAGACGCTCAAAGTCCTCCAGCGAGGTGTTCCTGGGTCGTATTTTCGATGGCCTCACAAGCAATTCGAGGACAGGCTTCATCTCCGGCTTCCGCTCCGAAACGTACGCATAGAGAAAGTAGGTGGCGATGAGCTCATCCAGCCAATGAACCTGCGGATCAACGCCATAGACTCGGGCCAGTTGATGGCCCAGTTCGTGGAAGCCCATGAGGTCCACAAACTGGTCGGCAGCCGCCTCGAACGTCGTATGGTTGCTTTTTACGAACGCGTGCAGCACCTCCGGCGGGATGGCTTCTTTTCGCGCCATCACCTGTTGGTAAGCCCAGCCACCAGAAGTGGCTGGCATAAAGATCACGGGCGGGTCGCCAGCGAAGCAAGGTAACCCGTAAGGCACCGAGGGGATGATCTTTGTCCGATCGGGAGAACTCAGCGGCGCTGTCGCGCCGAGGTTCTGCTCCTCTGGTAACACGACAATGACCATCTTGGTCCAGTCAGGAGAATTCAACATCGCCAGCGTTACGTCTGCTTTGATCCCCATGCGCTTCTGGAAGAAGGTGTTCATGTCGTCGATCATGGCTTGGAGCTTCTGGGCTCGCGATTCGGCGCCACGGCTGTAGTACGCCTCCGTCGGCCCTCCCACGTGCGCCAGGCCAAGAGCCTTCAGACGTTCCAGGTAATTCGTCTCCCCGGCCCGGCAGAAAACTGGTCCCAATCCAAGCAGGACGAATAGAATCACACCAAGACACCCGCTGTCGCGACTCTGACTACGACGCGCCATACCATGTGCCTCCCATTCTCTCACCGTGCGTAGAAACATACTACCTTATTATCTGGAAAGCCATTGTCGGAGACTTTCCTTCACTTCCTCATGGGGAACAACCCTGCCGGCCTTGATGTCCGCCAGCCCCTTGTCGATAGCAGCCAGAAAGCGAACACGTTCCTCAATATCTTCCCAGGTCGCCGAATCCGGCAACTCCTGGATGGTTTTGATGGCCATGTCTTTGCTCATCATCTCATCGAGCATATCGTGAACAAGGCGGGCCGGCAAGCGACTTCGACCACCGCACCAATCTGAAACCCGGCCGGGCCAGACGTTTTTCTCTTGCCTTGCTCGTTCACGAAAGTACATTGTGCGCTGGTACGGCGGGTTCAATCCGCAATCCGAAATCCGCAATGACAGGAGTCCGGGCCATGATCGGCAAGGCAATACGACTGGAGCGCATCATCGACCGCAACTCGGGCAAGACGGTCATTATCCCGATGGACCATGGTGTGACGGTCGGACCCATCGAGGGTTTGACCGACATGCGGACGACCATCGCCAAGATGGTCTCCGGCGGAGCCAACGCCATCCTGATGCACAAGGGCCTGGTCCGGGCGGGCCACCGGGGGACGGGCCGGGACGTTGGTCTGATCATTCATCTTTCCGCCGGCACGAGTCTCAGCCCCGACCCCAATACGAAGGAACTCGTCTGCACCGTCGAGGAGGCGATCAAGCTCGGGGCCGATGCCGTCTCCATTCACATCAATCTCGGCGCCGAGACCGACAACGTGATGTTGCGGCAGTTCGGCCAGGTGAGCGAGCGCTGCGCCGAATGGCAGATGCCGCTGGTGGCGATGGTCTACACCCGCGGCCCCAAGATCAACGATGAATACAACGCCAACAATGTCAAGCACGCCGCCCGCGTGGGCGCTGAGCTCGGGGCCGACATCGTCAAGGTCCCCTACACCGGCAGCGTCGATACTTTCGCCAAGGTTGTCGAAGGCTGTCCCGTCCCGGTCGTCATCGCCGGCGGGCCGAAGATGGGCAGCGACGAGGAGATCTTCAAGATGGTCGAGGGCGCCCTGGCGGCGGGAGCGACGGGCGTCTCCATCGGCCGCAACGCCTTCCAGCACAAGACGCCCGACAAGATGGTCCAAGCCCTGAGCAGGATGGTCCACGAGAAAGCCACCGTCCCAGCCGCCCTCGAAACCCTCAAGAGCTGAGCGCCGGCTGGTTGCCTTTAGGGTGAGTAGAACATGAGAAAACACGAAAACTCAGACCAATTCTGCGGTCCGCTTCTCGCGGGCGTCTTTCTTGGCATCGCTGTACTTGTGACCGCACCTGGCGCACGGGCTTGCACGGCCTTTCTGCAGGAAGGGTTGTTCGCGGGCAAGAATTACGACTGGCACCTGGATCACGGCCTGCTGGTCGTCAACAAGAAAGGCGTCGCCAAGCGGGCGATCCTGCTGGATCCTACCGACAAGGCGGCCGAGTGGGTCTCCCGGTATGGCAGCGTCACGTTCAACCAGTACGGCCGGGAGATGCCCAACGGCGGCATCAACGAAGCCGGCCTGGTTGTAGAAACCCTCATGCTGCCCGGCACGCAGAACCCGGTCCCGGATGAGCGGCCCGCCCTGACGGCCTGGGTGCAGTACCAACTCGACAACAGCCGGACGGTCGCCGAGGTCATGGCCAGCGATAAGGCGGTGCGCATCTCGTATGCGATGCCCATGCCGCTCCATTTCTTCGTCTGCGACCGCGCGGGCAACGCGGCCGTTGTCGAGTTCCTCGGGGGCAAGCTGGTCTGCCACACGGGCGACAAGCTGCCTTACAAGCTGATTACGAACGACACCTGCGACAACTCGCTGGCCTACCTGGCGCAGCACGAGGGTTTCGGCGGAGCCAAGCCCATCCGGAAGGGTTCCTTTGAGTCGCTCGACCGCTTCGTCGTCGCGGCGGACCGGCTCAAGGCCTGCCGGCCCGATGACACGAAACAGCCGCCGATTCCCTATGCCTTCGACACGCTGGCGGCCGTCCGCCAGGGCGATGCGACCAAGTGGAGCATCGTGTACGATCTCAAGAATCTCGAGATCCATTACAGGACCGATCGCTGCCCGGAAATCAGGACCGTCCGGCTGAAGGAGCTCGACTTTGGCCCCCAAACCCCCGTCCGTATGATCGGCATCAACACCCCGCACACCGGCATCTTGAATCCCTACTTCACCGACTACGATCCCGATCAGAACAAGTGGCTGATCTACTACTGCGTGCGGCATACGCCCATGTTGTCTCTGCTGCCCGACCAGCTTCTTGATCTCCTCGCCCAGTATCCCGAGACCACGCACGGCCAGTAGGCGTGCCGGCAACCCGAACGAGGAGAATCCGCATATGGGAGGGCCGAGCCTGGGCTTATGATTCGGAGAACGCCGCGGAAGTATCGTCTGCCGCGCGTGGAAAGGGATGAACCATGAAGGCATTGATCGTATACTTCTCCAAGTTCGGGAATACGCGGAGGATCGCCCAGGCAATGGCGGAAACGATCAAGCAAGCCGGAGATACGCGTGTGGTCAGCATCGAACAACTCACCGCTGCGGACCTTGAGGGAGTCGATCTTGTCGTGCTGGGCAGCCCCACGCACGGCTTCACCGTGCCGGAGGCGGTCCGATCCGCGCTGGCCGCCTTGCCTGCGGGGATTCTGGCCGGCAAATCGGTGGCTGCGTTCGATACGACCGTCCGCCCTTGGCCGCTGCGGCTCTTTCGGGCCGCGCCCAAGCTGCTGCGCCAACTGAGCCAGTTGGGAGGCCAACCGGTCGCGCGCCCGCAGACCTTCTTCGTCCGGACCAGCAGCACGCAAGGCACCGGCGAGCGCGACCTTCTGCTCGCAGGCCAAATCGACCGGGCCCAGGAGTGGGCCGGCCAGATCCTCAAGCAGATGAGGGTCTGAGGGCACTTTGACCCCATGATGATATTGCTTTTTCGGCCACACTCTGCGACAATAACTCTATGAAACCGGCTGTCAGAAAAATCGCGGAGCAGGTCAAAGCTCTCCCGGAGAGGGAGTTGGATGAGTTCCTTTCTTGGCTCACGGAATATGAAGCGGGCCATATGGATGAATGGGACAAGGAGATCGAGCGGGATTCCCAGAACGGGGGCCGCCCTAGTGCCGTCTTGAAGCGAGCTCGCGACGACATAGCCGCGGGGAGGACCAAGCCGCTGGATCAAGTCATCGACAACTCCTGACTTCTGGGCCGCTTATGCCGCCCTGTCGCCGGAGGTCAAGAAGCGGGCCAAGCTGGCCTATCGGCTGTGACGTCGAAACCCTCGGCATCCCTCGCTGAGATTCAAGAAGGCAGGAGACGTCTGGTCCATCAGGATTGGGGGAGGCTACCGCGCCCTGGCTCTTCTCCAAGGAGACATTTTCTACTGGTTCTGGATTGGCACGCATGACACTTACATAAGACTGATCAGTAGTCTCTAGACTCTCTGGTCCCTCTCCAGAGATAAGGGCGAGATCCATCTGCGAAGTCGGAGCACGCGGATTGTCCCAACGATGACATTGACGGCGCGGACGAGCCGTGCTATCCTGTGGTTATAAGGAAGAAGGCAACCAGCGGATTTCGATCACGGGTGAGCTTATGCTCGTGCGGACCCAGGCGGCTCAGAGGGGACGGATTGTGACACAGGGGAGACTCACGAGCTTTACCGACCCCGGCAGGACATTGGTGATCAGTGCCTTGGTCGATACCGGCTCCGCCTACATCACCCTACCCAACGCTTGGCGGGAAAGCCTGGGGGAAGTCGAGCAATTGGGTGAGGTAGAGGTCGAGATGGTCGACCAATCCGTCCGGAAGGGTTCTGTATGCGGCCCCGTGCGCGGGCGGATCGGGGAATTCCGGCCGATCGCGGCGGAGGTTCTGTTCATCGACATGGCCCCGGATGACGACGGCGAATACGAGCCGCTGGTCGGCTACATCGCCCTCGAACAGGCCGGCGCCGCCGTGGACATGCTCGGCCACCGCCTGGTCCACGCCAAGCGCGTCGATCTGAAATGACGGCTGATGCCATGATAGACAGTGAGCACAACCCATTGTACAGAATCATGACTTCGGATCGACAATCAGTCTTGCGTTCGACGTCTCCCGACGGACAGTGGGAGCTAACAATCCAGGGCCCCACACCGACATTACAATCATTCTATGCGGTCTTCAGCCGGATAGGCGATGGGGTCAATGGTTTTCCTTTTGGCTACCCGACGGACGAGAAGGACGTGGTTGTGCGATGGGACCTCCCCGACCAGACATGCGGCATATTCATCAAGAAAGGCTGCTATGCACTCTTCCGCTACGGTGCTCGGCGGCGGCGAAAAAGAGAGTACTGCCGAACGGGCGAGACTAACCCTTTCACTGAAGAAGAGATCGCCTGGATTTGTGCGAAGAAGCACTCGCAACCTGCCCCACCAAACGTAAGAAGCATCTGATGGTTGCTTGCGGTTGCCCGCCGGTTAAATCGCCAGCCAGATCAGGGTTTTCCAGGGGTGCGACCGAGGGAATTGACGGCGGTCATGGGCAAAATGCAAATTCTTCTCTATGCGACGAACATTTTTTTTGAGCGTGCCGTACCCCTTATAGGACACAAAAAAATAGAAGACTTGAACTCAAGTGCGGATGCACGATTGCCGATAACGGCAGTGTTCAAGTTAAGATTTTTCTCCCCTCCGGAAAACATCGGGTAGCGCCATGTTACTCGATGTTTTCTTTTGCGCACACCGTGGTAGTCAAAGTCCGCCGCACTCAGCCAGTACGGAATCGGACGGATAGGACGTATCGGACGAATAGGACCTAGGCGCTACCGGACTCCGCGTTCTGGCCGTGGCATTTCTTGTATTTCTTGCCGCTGCCGCAGGGGCAGGGATCGTTGCGGCCGACCTTCGGCTGCTCCAGCCGGATCTGCTTGACCTTGACTTCGCCCTGGGGGGCTTGGGCGGCCGCCCGCTGCTGCTCGCCCGCCGCGAACTGGCCCACCTCATCGTGCGAGGTCTGGCTCACCCGGTAGAAATTCCGCGCCCGGGCGCCCGCCTCCAAGCGGACCCGGAAGATAATATCGGTAACGCGGTCGTCGATGGACTCCAGCATCTCGTTGAACATCCGGAAGCCCTCCCGCTTGTACTCGACCTTGGGGTCTTTTTCCGCCAGCGAGCGGGTCCAGATTTCATCCTTGAGCCGGTCCATCGCATAGAGATGGTCTTTCCAGGTGCTGTCGTAGACGTTCAGCAGCACGTACTGCTCCAAGTCGGCCAATTCCGAGCGGAGATATTCCCGCCCCACCTGAGCCAAACGACTCCGAACCTCTTCACCGTCGGACAGATCCTCCTCCCGCAGGGAGGCGTGGAACCGCTGGTTGGCCCATTGGACCAGTTCCGCCCGGTTCAGGTGGGCGATCTTCTCAGCCAATTCCTCATCGAGCTTGCCATCGTTATAGCTTTCGCTGAGCGCCAGCAGTTGCTCGTGCAGGTCGCGGGGCTTCGTTTCCTGGATGCGCTCGGCGGATAGACCCGCGTTATACTTCGCGTTGGCCCATTCCGCCAAAGCCTGAAATCCGTAGATATTGGCGTTTTGCCCGCCGTAGGCCATGCTCATCGCAAACTCGACGGGGTATTCAATCTCGCGTTGCCGGTACTTGGCCGCGGTCTGCTCCAGCAGCCATTGTCGCACTTCCTCGGGCTTCAAGCCTTTCAGCCGCTCAATTTCCACCGGAATATCGAACTTGGCCCGCGTCCACTCGGCAAACCGCCGCACCGCGAAATCCGGATCCAGGAATTCGGCAAGCAGCGAGCAATCCTTCTTGTCGACCTGCTCCACGGCGGCCTCGGCCAACTGCTCCTCGATTTCCTGGGGCTTCAAGCTCTTGATCTTGTTGATGCTCAGGTTCACGTGGAAGCTGTTCATCGCCCACTTGGACAGCCCTGCGGTATCCCACGTGCTCGGATCGTCGTAATCCTCAAGGTATTCGCCGAGCGAGATCGAGATGTCGTTGCGGACGTTGTCCTTGGACCGCTCCTTGATCAACTGCTCGATCTCCTGCGGCGGCGCGCCGTCCACCTGCGACAGTTTGAGCTCCACGTCGAAGTTCGCCCGGACCCACTCGATCAGGCTGCGGAGCGGGTAATCCCGGTCGAGCATGTCCTTCGTAT
>JAMCWO010000297.1 GCA_023481165.1 Planctomycetota bacterium
GTTCAGTTGCTCTGGCCCGCCGGCGGGTCGACCGCGCTGGAAGCACTGGAGGAGAACGACCGATCCGTCGTCTGCCTGATCGAGTTCGCCGGCCGCAGGATTCTGCTGTGCTCGGATATCGAGAAGCCGGCCCAGCAGGAGATCCTGAAGCGGTATCCTTCGCTGAAAGCCGATGTGGTCATCGTCCCGCACCACGGCTCGATCCGGACCCTGGACGACGGCTTCCTCCCGCAACTGGCGCCCGGCCTTCTGATCTGCAGTTGCGGCCGGACCGACTACGAGCGCGGGCGAGTCGCCGCGCCGCCCCGCGCCGTGGGGGGTGAGACCGCAGCACGATGGATCACGGCCCGGGATGGCGCCGTGACCCTCCGCATTGACAAAGCCGGCGTGGTCAGAGAAACCACGCCGGGCCGCAGGTAAAGTGACGACACCCCCTCCTGTCACGAACATCCGTTCGAGACAAACCCGCATCATGGTGCGGCGTGGCCGCACCGTCCGCACCGACAACTCTACTTCGTCTTCGCGGCCGCCCGAGTCGCTTTCGGCTTTGCCGGCGCGCTGGCCGCGACCGGCGCCGCGGCGGGGCCACGCTGACGCAGGTTGACCACGATCTCCACCCGGCGGTTCTTGGCCTTGCCCGTCGCGGACGAGTTGGACGCCACCGGTCGCGCGGAGCCGCAGGCATCGGCACGCACCTGCTTCTCCGCAATGCCGTGTGCGATGAGGTAGCGCGCCACGGACAGGGCCCGCTGCGCCGACAGCTCCAGGTTGTCCTTCCACGAGGACTTCACAATCGGGTCGGTATCCGTGTGGCCCACCACGTCCACGTCCTTGCTCGCGTACTTCTGCCGGAGCACGGACACGATCTGATCGAGCTCTTTGCTGGTCGAGCTCTTGAGCGTGGCCTTGCCGGAATCGAACAGGATCGTGTTCTGCAGTGTCACCGTGATCGTGCCGGCGGCGGGATCGAAGGTCGTATCCAGACCTTCAAAGCCGGTCGCCTGGGCGGGCGTCTTGTGGAGCTCGTCAATCTGCCGCTGCAGCTCGTCAATCGTCTGCTGGTCCTGCGCCACACGGCTGGCCAGCTCCGCTCTCTCGCCTTCCAGATTCTCATAGCGGCCCTTGAGATTCTGATGTTCGACGTTGAGGTAGTCGTACTTCTTCTTGTAGTCCGTACACCCGGACATCAGAGACAGAGCCACGACGGTAACAAGGGGAACGATGAGCTTTGTGTTGACGATTCGCATGCGGTACCTCCCTGCAAAACGCAAACCCAACCCTGCCGCGATCACCTGACAAACACCAAGGAGATGCGGTTTAGGATCCAATCGTGGAAGATCATAACAGTCAACACGGCACATGACAAGAAGGGACCATAGGGAATCTGGCGAATTTTTTTGAAGAACATTTGGAAAAGTGCCCAACCCAGACCGAAGAAGGGCGCGATAAAGAAGGCAATTACGACCATGATCGGACCTACCACGGCCCCCGCAGCGCCCATCAGGTGCACGTCCCCCAGCCCCATGGCCTCCTTGCCGAAGGCCAGCGTCCCGAGGATGCGGGTCACCCAGACGGCGGCGCAGCCGACGAAGTAACCGAACATGCTGCCCAGCAGACCTGCGACGGCCGGATAGGCGAACAGGCCGCCCCACCACCGTCCGGCCGGGCCCGAGGGCCCCAGGACCTTGTAGGCAGCCACGGAGCAGATGACGATCGGCGCCAGGAAGACCACCTCCCTCAAGACTTCGAGCCGATGATTGAACTGGGGCTCCTCAAAGGGGCCGGGGCCGACAGGAACTGCGCCGTTGGCCTTCTCCGTTACGGTCTGTTCCTGGTCCTCCGCGACCGCAGACTCATAGCTTCTCCTGAGGATACCCATCCGGAGCAGCAGCCAGCCTATACTCAGTCCCACCGCCGCTCCCAGTGCCAGGGCTCCCGTCCCGGGAGACGCGACCGGCAAGATAAAGTACTCTTTGAGCACCTGCGGACTGATGATGGACCCGGCGATGGCCGAGCCAATGACGCCCACCCCCGTGACAAACCAGCAGATGGACAGCGGGATGATCCAAAGCTCCAGATCGATGCCAGACGCTGCAATAAACGCGGAAAGAAGGATAATATGGATAAGATAGACAAGCCAGGCACCTTCAACGTGCAGGCTCGGCCACACATTCGTGTGAAAATAGATAAGATAGAGGCCCAGAAAGACCGCACCGGTCAGCAACTCCACGATGAAGTATCGCGGCGAGATCGGCCCCTTACACCGGCGGCACTTGGCTCTCAGAACGATCCACGACACCAGCGGTATGTTGTCGTAGAACCGGATGGGCTGGCCGCAATGCGGGCACGATGAGCCGGGGTGGATGAGCGACTTCTCCCGCGGCACCCGGTAGATCACGACATTGAGGAAGCTGCCAATGCAGCAGCCCATCGCAAAAAGCCAAAGGCAAAGAATCCATTCCTGAGGAGCCAAAACGTACTCCTTGCATTACAGAATAAACGTAAATATGTCCTTGCGAGGAGCGCAGCGACGAAGCAATCTCAATCCCGCGGATGGGAGATGGGAGATTGCTTCGCTGCGCTCGCAATGACATCGTGCTTGTCGTGTTTTCACTCTGTTGGAGGCTCCTAATCAATCCTTTTGCGCTCTGCGGCTGACCGCCCCGGCCACCCGGGTCGGCAGACCGAACAGGCGGATAAAGCCTTTCGCGTCCGTCGGGTCGTACTCCGCACCCATTTTGAAGCTGGCCAGGTTCATCTGGTACAGGCTGTTGGGGCTTGCAACCCCTGCCGGCGTGCAGCGGCCCTTGAAGAGCTTCAGACGCACCTCACCCGTGACGTTCCGCTGCGTCGCGTCGATAAACGCATCGAGCGCCTCCCGCAGCGGGCTGAACCAGAGGCCGTAATACACCAGTTCCGCATATTTCAGCGCGACCTGCTGCTTGTAGTGCATGGTCTCGCGCTCGAGCGTCAGCGTCTCCAGAGCGTTGTGAGCCGTCATCAGAATCGCCCCGCCCGGCGTCTCGTACACACCGCGCGACTTCATCCCGACCAAGCGATTCTCCACGATGTCCACCTGCCCCACGGCGTGCTTGCCGCCGATCTCGTTGAGCGTCTCGACCAGCCGGACCGGGTTGGCCGCCCGCCCATCCAGCTTCACCGGGATGCCCTCCTCGAAGCCGATCGTCACATACGCCGGCCGGTTCGGCGTCCTGGCGACCGGGTTGGAGATCACGAAGAGATCGTCTTTCGGCTCATTGGCCGGGTCTTCGAGGTCCGCCCCCTCATGGCTGATGTGCCACAGATTGCGGTCCCGCGAGTAGATCTTCTTCTTGCTCTGCTCGATGGGGATCTTGTGCTTGCGAGCATAATCTACGGCGGCCTCGCGCGAGGTCAGTGTGAACTTCGGGTCCTTCCAGGGCGCGATGATCTTCAGACTCGGGTCCAGCGCCATGTAGGTCACTTCGAACCGCACCTGGTCGTTGCCTTTGCCGGTCGCCCCATGCGCCACGCCCATCGCCTTCTCCGCATGGGCCACGTCCACCTGGTGCTTGGCGATCAGCGGCCGGGCGATGCTGGTGCCCAGGAGATACCCATTCTCATAGACCGCTCCGGCCTTGAGCAGCCGCCAGAGGTACTCCTCAACGAACTCCCGCCGGAGGTCCTTGACCACGCACTTGACCGCGCCGCTGGCCAGGGCCTTTTTCTTGATTCCCGCCAGCTCATCCCCCTGCCCCAGCTCGGCCGCGAACGCCACGACATCGTATCCATAGGTCTCTTTCAGCCACGGCAGAATCACGCTCGTATCCAACCCCCCGCTGTACGCCAGCACGACCTTCTCATTCTTCTTCGCCATAATCAACCCTTCAGTAGCATGGGCATCTTGCCCATGAATTAAGTAGCATGGGCGTCCCGCCCATGAGTCCATTCCATATCACAGGCACCCTGCGAGAACACGCCACCCGCCGGAGGTGCGATTATACGAGCCGCCCCGCCGCCCTTCAACGCAATACCTTGGGCCCGCGCCGGAGAAATTGGCTTTGTTTCTCCGCGTCTATTCTTGCCTGAATCGTCCCTGAGGCGCTTCTTGAGAAGCAGGACCTGTCAGGTCTGAAGCGCCAACGGCAGGCTCACCGCCCCAAACCTCGGATTTCCCCGTTGCGACTCCCGGCGAAATTGGCTTTGTTTGACGCCATTGTTCCTCAGCATCCGGCCAATCCGCCCGGGGACCGGAA
>JAMCWO010000155.1 GCA_023481165.1 Planctomycetota bacterium
AGGCGCTGGATTGCCGCGCTCCGCTCGCAATGACATGTTCAGGGCTGACCTTCACGACGGATGGGGCGGACAGTTGGCGGGTGGACTACTTTGAGGACTATCAGGGCCTGTGCTCGGCCCAGAGCGGGGATGGGGGTCACGCTGTAATTATTCATTATTGGTGACCGACTCCGGGGGACCCGACTCCCGAAACTACGGGAAAGAGAAGAGGCGGTTCAGGGGGCGGGAATGGTGGGACTGTTCCACGCACAAGGAGCCGCTGAGCCGGACGCGTCGGTCCGTCTGCGAGTAAGATCACACATGCCCGGAATCAGAAGAGACTGGGCACCAGCGGACGAGGCCGGAATCAGGAAGGCGAAGCCTCCCATCGAGACTCCTTCCGAAGGAATCCGCCTATGGGCCGTCTTCCAAAGGGGTTCGGCCCATGAACCGCCTCCGGAGAACGTCGGAACGGAACGCGACGCCGTTGGGATCCTGGACCGGCAGCGAGCACGTGCGTACGTCTACACCCCTGAACCGCCCTTGTGCGCATGTCCACGGGCGGGACGCGGAAGTGTGAGGGAAGTATCGTGTCGGCGGAGCAGGAATTCCGGGAGGGGATCCCACGTGCCCGGAACCAGAAGAGACCGGGCACCAGCGGCAGCGGAGAGAATCCGGAAGGCGAAGCTCTGAATCAGACTCTCTCCGGAGGAATCCGCCGAGGGACCGCCTTCCCAGAGGGTTCGGCCCATGAAGGGACGTTTGGGAACCCAACCGCCACCGCGCATCAGATCGCCACACACACGTATGTTGGCGGTCTGATGCGCTGCGTACCGGGTGCTCCTCCGTCCGGCCAATGGAATAATTGCCGCTCAGTTGCTCCAGGGCGAGCCCGGCGTGCCGGCTTCGGAGGCCTGGGGACGCTCCGCCAATGGCGGTGTCTTGCCGGAATGCACGTCGTGCAACCGCTTGTGCGTGACCTTGGCGGCGTCCACGAGCTCCGGGTAGGGACGGTCCGTCACATCGACAAAGCCGATGTTGTAGTTTTCGCCGTCCATGCGTCCCAAGACCGGCTCATCGCGCCAGCAGAACCAGTGCGCGCCCACGAAACAGGGCAGGGCTGCCGCCTGCTCCATGTAATAGCGGTATCCCTTGCCCCGCTCGAGCTGATTGGCCGCTTGAACCAACCCCGCGCCCAACCCGTTGGCCGGTACACCCAGATGGAATTCACCGATGACAATCGGACGACCGGTGACCTCGTAGACTCGCTTCATCTGCCGGGTCGGCTCGTATTCGTAGACGTTGATGCTGCACACGTCGAACGTCTTGGCCAGGCGCAGGATCGGCTCCGGAGGCGTCCCGCCGAAGCGGATGCCGAGATTCAGATGGTTGGGATCGTACTTCCTGATGGCCTGGTTCACGAGCGTCAGGTACCGCTCGAACATCGTGTACACGAACTGGCGGCGCCGGTCGGGCGTGTCACCCTGGGCCAGGAACTCTTTGAGTTTGCGCTGAGTGGCCGTATCGGGGCCTTTGAGGAACAGATCGACAACCTCGGACTCGCGGCCGGGCCAGGGCGGTTCATTGCCGATGAAGTAGCCCAACAGCCAGGGGTCGTCCTTACGCGCGGCGCATTGCTGGCCGGCGGCCGCATCGGCGCTGGCGGCAAACTCATCGGAGTACACGTCCTGCATCCCCAGGAAGGAGGTCTGCGTTCGGGGGCCGCTGAAGGTCACGACATAGGCCTTGCGCTGGTTCTCCGGAGGTCTCAGGGAGGACCAGTTGCCGATCGTGGTCAGGCCCCAGGCCTCCATGCGGGCGACGGTCCGGTCGGGCGCAGCACTACTGGCACTCACAGGCGCTGCACCGCGCGGGGCGCCGCGGCCCGATCTGGCGCCACCCATGCTGTTGGCGCCCGTGGACAGGAACAGGTGTCCATCCGGATCGACGAACCACCACCGGCCGTCAATCTGCGCGACCCGGAAGAAGCCGGTGGCCGCCGCCCTGGTGGCGGCGTAGCCGCCGTACTTGCAGTAACCGAAGTCGCCGGCGCCGAAGGACTTCTCCTCGTCCGCCAGTTCCTTCTGGAGTTGCGCACGGCTTTTGATCTTGCGCGGCCAGTCGGCGTGGGCCCACTGGCCGAATTCATCGAGGACAGGCAGCTTGTCGTTCTCGATGAACTCGGACCCCGCGTCCTCCTTCGACAGGGCGACGGAGCGGATTTCCAGGGTGGGCTTATTCAGCGGATGGTCCATAGCCACGCTCATCGCCTCGACATTCTTGAGATCGCCGAACGGCCCCCAAACCGACATCCAGAAGGAGTTGGTGCGCCGGTTGCTGGCGGAGGCCATATCCATGCCCTTCTGATCCCGGCCTTTGAAATACTGTAGCGGGATGGAGGCCCGCAGCCAGACATTCTGGCCAAAGGGCTGGAGCATCAGCCGGCGTTTGCCATTGATCGTATGGAGCCACAAAGAGAAACGTTGCGGCGAAGATGTCCGGATCTCCAGTACCAGATAGCTGTAATCGGACCAGTCGGAGGGCAATTGGGCATCCAACTCTTTCAAAGACCATCTGTGCTCGGCGGCCTTGCCCTCGAATGTCACCTTGACAGGCCTGTCCATGCCGAAGCCGGCACGACCGCAGGCCAGCAGCACAGCGGCCGAGCAGATTGTCGTGTACGGTATGGAGCTCTTCATTGAACTGCCACCTTCCAGAGTGTGATGCTCAAGGGTTTGACGGAAACGACACCGCCCAGATCCGTGGCCCCCGCCTCCCGGATGTCCACCTTGCGCGGCTCGCCCGGCTGGTTGTAGGCCATCGGGTCGTCACCGGCAATGACCCAGGTTTGGGCCTGGCCTGCGAGCTTGAGGGAGCCCAGATTCAATTTCAATTGGGCCGTATCCTTCGTGGGATTGACCACCGCCAACGTCAGGGCCTTCTTGTCTGCCGTCAGGGCGGCGGAAATATCCAGGGGCGCGGCCTGGTGCTCGACCGCCACCGGGATCGTGCCGAAGTGCTGGCGATACAGCATCAGAGGCATAGCCGTGGAGTCGAACTCGGCGGCGGTCTTGGTGGTCTTGATGCAGCCGATGACGTTGACCGTCTGGGCGTAGTTGGCCATGAAGATGATGTCGCTGTTGCGGAAGTACTCGTGCAGACCCGCGGCGATGCCGAGCGCGTCCTTGAGGAAGTAGCGCGTGCCCAGTTCGCCGAACACGTGAGGCCCATACCAGTAATTCCACTCGTCCAGAGCGATACGGATGTCCTTGCCCTTGAGGGAGGGCAACTCGCCGCGAAGCTTGCGATGAGCGTCGGCGATCCGCTTGACATTGCCGGGAATCTGCGCCACGTGCTGCGGAATGTCCTTCCGTTCCTGACAGTAGAAGTGCTCACTGATGAGGTTCATGTGATCCGCACAACTGATGAGCATCCCCCGCGTCCAACTGCGTTCCCCGGCATTGCCCACCTCACCGCTGCCGACCGTCTTGATCGTCGGGTCCACCTGGCGCATCTTCTCCTCGACCCAGTTGTGCTTGAGAACGTAGTGACGCAATTGCATATACCCGAGCTGCCAATTGCCCCACATCTCGTTGCCCACGCACCACCACTTCACGCCGAAGGGCTTGGGAGAGCCGTTCCTGGCCCGCCGCTTGCCCATCAGGGTGTCGGTCGAGCCGTTGGCGTATTCCACCTCGGCCGCCGCCGAATAGGCGTCGCCGAAGCCGGTGTTGACGGCGATCATGGGCTCCGCTTTGATCAGCTCACAGAGGCGTACGAACTCGTGCATGCCCATGTCGTTGGTCTCGATCCCGGTCCACGCGGGATTCGTGCGGGTGGGTCGCCTGTCCCGGTCGCCCAGACCATCCCGCCAGTCGTACCCGCTGACGAAGTTGCCGCCCGGCCACCGGTACACCGGGGCGTTGAGCTGCCGGAGCAGTTCGAGAGTGTCCTTACGGAATCCGTCTACGTTATCGGCCGGCATGAGGGACACGCAGCCGATCTTCAACTTGCCCTTGCCGTTGGTGGTGATCGCCAGCCGGCCGTTGCCGCTATCCGCGCCGGCGGTCAACTTGAAGGCGACCTTGGTATATTTGGCGCCGACCGACTTGATCGTATGGACGGCCCTGTCCACGTCATCTTGGCCCCAGGACAGACTGACGGTGACAGGTGCCACTTTGCCCTCGGCAGCCACGTAGAGGTACCCGACGTACGCTCTGCCTTTGACCAGCCCAAGCTCTTCCTGGTAGATGCCCACGGCCGTTCCATCGCCCCGCGCGGTAATCTGCGGCGTATGGTCGCCCACGAAGGCGTTTTGCCTGACCATCTCCACGGTCCCCTGCGGACCGATCACCTTCCACGGCGACGCCGCCAGCACGCGGGCCTGCTCGCGGGTCAGCCGCCAGATGTCCTTATCCGCCGGAACCGGGAAGTAGAACTTGCGGTCCTCCAACATCTCGGCCCAGATGCCGCCGTAGATGCAACGCCCCAGATGTTCGATGAACTGGCCGTAGATGTAAGGGCTGATCGGCTCCCTGATCTTGGCAGTATCGATCAACACCTCGGCGACCGCCGGCTTGTTTGTCGTGGCGTCGCCCAGGGTCTCTTTCGAATGCCCGGGCGGGCACACCACGAACGAGGCCGCCATCAGACACGCCAGTGCCGCGAGATAAGAACGCCAAGAGAGGTGTCGAGCCATGCTTGTCCCCTTTTCCAAAACACAGGTCCGGATCTATCACTCACGTCGGCTCAGATCATACCGGGCTTCCCCCGCGGTTGTCTACGGGTTACGGACGCTCGTGCTCTGGGGCCACGTCTTCTACTTCCCGTCCTGATCCAGCCTGAGTTTGATGGTCCTGATCGCGTACGGATGAACACGGAGCGTCTGTTGCGGCGTCTGATCCAAGTCCTCTTCCAGAAGGTTGACCTCTCTGAACGCCGGCGTGCGGCCGAGGAACTCCACCGGAGTCTGGGCCGCCGCGCCCTCCATTTCGTAGACCCGGAGCAGAAGCGAGGGGTCCCGGTCGGATTTCTTCAGCGCGCTGAGGACCAGGTTGCCCTGTCGCAGCGAGCAGAACGAGCGCGTGGGCGGCAGCGACTTGCCGGTGATGTCATCCGCTACACTGATCGGCAACAGCGGGTTGTTCCAGTCGAGCCCCGCCCGGTAGGCTTTGGCCGTCTTCCAGTCGCCCGAGGCGGAGGAGAGCGAATAACGAAACACGTAGGTGCCGGCCGGCGGATACTGGAGGGAACCAACCTCGTCCCCGCGCACGACCTTGACGGACACGAAGCGGGTACCCCGGACCATCTCGGCGCAGATCAGACCTTCGCCGAGGCGAAATTGCTGGTGGTCGGAGGCGATGGTCAGTCCCGATTGGGGCGTGCCCGCGTGAATCCAGTCGTGGATCAGGCGGGCGTTCTTCCAGGAGTCGTATTTGATTTCGTCACCGGCGTGAGGCCCGGTCTTGGGCATCAGGTTATCCGTCCCGCCGGCGCCAAAAGGAACTCCGTAGTGGAGGGCCGCGTTTGGCTGCGCCTGCGGGAACCACTGCTCGACGCGAACCAGTCGCGGTGTCTTCCAGGCAACCGTGTTCTCGATGTCCAACTGTTTGAGGCTCTGGTACAGTGTCAGGCGCTGCGTGATCGGGATATCCGCGATGCGGCTGTCGATCCGGACCACCGCCCGGACAGGGTTGTTCTCCTCCAGGACCACGCGGTCGACCAGGCTGGGGATGGTGCGGCCACTGAGCGGCTCGACCCCGATGTAATTGCCGCCGCGTTCCTCCGTGGCGACAATCTCCATGTCCCGGCAGACATCACGATTCAGGTCTTTGTCGAACAAGGTCGCTCGGCCCGTCGCGCGGTCCACGGTCAGGCGATAGAAGGCGTTTTCGAGTACATCGCTGCCCAGCGGCCGGCGCGGTTCCCGGCGGTCATTCTCGGAGTCGAGCTGCACCACAGCGGCCGGTGGATAGGCCTCAGGCTTCTCCGCCGCGACCAGATAGTAGGTCTTATAGCCCAGCGACGGGACCCCGCGCGCCACGAAGACCAGCTGGACCGCACGGGAGATGTTTTCGCTCCACTCGGCCAGGTGGAAAGGCACGGGGTTGCCCTTTTCATCCAGGAGCCGCAGCCCTTGGCGAAACGTCCCGAGATCGGCGGGACCGACCTTGCCATACAGCGTGACGTGGGCCCGGACCACGTCGCTGCGGTCCCAGCCGAGAGGGTTGAAGACAACGATGGGGAAGCTGTCGGGAATCGGCACCCGTACGCGCTCGGCGATGTTGCGCAGCCGGTCCCGCAGGATCTCGCCGCCCTGAATCGCCGCCAGCCGCATGTATTCGATCTTGCGGTTGTCGCCGATCGTGCCACCCTGACCGTCGTGATTGTGGTCCATTGACTCGACCAGCTTCTTCCAGAGGAAGTCGAATTCCTGCTGGGGGTAGTCCGCGTATCCAAGGGCGTAGTTGATGGTCGCGAACTTCTCGGCCGCCAGCAAAGTGTTCGTCGCCGGAATAATCCCCGGCCAGAGGTGGACCAGCGACGAGCCGATGTTCGGCCAGGACGAGGGAATCTCACCCGAGACCTCGCAAAGAGAGGGATCTTTCTCCAGCCGATGGAAGAAGTCCGACGGCGTGGCAAAGACCAGTTTCACCTGCACCGCTTGGAAGAACGCCTCCATGGTTGCCACCAGATCATCCGGCGGGGCCCACAAGTCGGTGCCCCAGTGCATCAGGATGGGCCTATCCATCGTCCTTCGCACGTCGGCCAGGTCCTTCAGAAACCGCGTGCGCTTCTCCTCGAAAGAGGCGGTTCTTGAGGTGAGGAATGTGCCCCAGCCGTACCCCTTCAGAGCATTCCAGGCCAGGACCTTGGAGCCGTTCGGCGCGGTCCAGTAAAACGCGGATTTGTCGGAGGGCCCCATACGGGTGATCACCGCGTACGGGACACGGGACTGTTCGAGGATCTGTGGGAACTGCGGCGTGTAGCCGGGCAGGTCCCCCAGATGAGACACCCGTGCGTCGACGCCGAAGACGTCGTTGGCGTAGCGTTTGCCGAGGGCCATGTTGCGGGCGTGCACCTCCCCGTCCGGCAACTCCTGAAAGATCCCCACCCATTTCGGGGCGATTTCGATGCGCCCTTCCCGGACCAGCCGCTTCAAATCTTCCACTTCCGGCGCACCCCGGTGCGAATCCATGAAGTTGGCCACGAAGACATCATCTTCGAGCAGGAACCGAAACTGTGGGGATTCTTTCGCGAGCTGGATCGCCTTGGCGATGATGCGATTGCCGCGCGACACGCACTCCTCCCGGGTCCCACCCCAGAAGAAATCCAGGTGGGAGAACGGAATGAGATAGATCTGGGCGTTCGAGGGATTGGCCCGAGGAGCGGCGTCTTGCGCAGCGCTCGCCATCGGGGTCAAAACGCACATCAGAAACCACAACCCGCCCCACCGAATCATACCATCTCCTATATACGGACAGAGTCCTCTTGGTAGTATCCCTGCGTCCATTGAATCGTTTTGGGCGTTCCCCCCGCTTGATCGCCAGGGTGGCGGCAGTCCCCGCCAGTTCCCCGGAGCGCATGCACCATGGGATCAGCCGCCAACCGTAGAACCACTCGTGCGTGCAGGAGAGACATTCCCCGGCGAGCAACAGGTTGTCGATCTTCTTGGGCAAGAAGGCGCGGTACGGAATGTCACACGTATAGCTGCGGGGTCTGTTTTCGGAAGTCGGTTTCACCCGGATCAATTCCCCGCGCTCATTCACGCGCGGCATCCTCACTTCGCTCGTGTCGAGGGGGTCGCCCAAGGTTCTCGTGAAGACCGCGTCGGGAAACTTGCTCTCTTGAAGGATGTCGTCCCGCGTCAACACATACTCTCCCTGCGGATGACGGCCTTCGCGCAAGGCCATATACGGCGCCATACCGGACAGATAGGCGTGCTCAAAGCCCGGAACATACTTCCTGAGGAATTTCACCTCCGCGATATTGAGCTTTCGCATCAGGATCTCGCCGCGGCTGGCGTCCCAGCCGTTCTCGGCCGGGTTCAGGCCCAGGTGGTAGGGCGCAAAACTCCACACGAGCATCTCCCCGTTGCCGCGCAGGGCGCACATGTTCAGTTGGGGACAGCCACTATACCCTCCCCACCCGCCGCCGATAGTGTACTGGTAGGGCCGGTAGAGCCCTTCGGGAATGTCGCCCGCAGCCCGGGCCTTGGCGATCGCCGTCCACAAGGCCGGATCCGATCTCTGGTATTCAAACAGCTTCTCGAAATTGACCCCGCTGACTCTGTACATCAACGAAAAGGGAACGGGCAGCCCTTGGGCATCGCCCGCGTTCTGAAAGGGGGCGCCGGCCCGCGCCACGACATCGGCGCGTCCGGTCGCGTCAATAAAGACCTTGCCCTTGATCGCCTGCCGACCGGAAGCATTCTCGACGATCACGGCTTCGATCCGACGGCCGTCCCGGACCACAGCATCCACAAAAAGCGTGCGGAACAGAAGCCTTACGTTCGCCTTTTCCAACATGCGAATCATGACATAGGCGCCGTCATCGGGATAGAAACTCCTTCTTCCCGATTGATGCACCAGCACATTGCCCTCCAACTGGGGATATGCTTTCCAAGCGTCAAAGAGCCAGCCTTCATCACTGATTCCCTGGACCCACTCCGTGTGCAATGGAAAGGTCCCGCCCTCGCCGACGACGCACATGTAGCCGCTGGTCGCCGCCCCGCCCGGACCGCCGAATCTCTCCATGAGCAGCGTATCCATGCCGGAGCGTGCTGCACGCATGGCCGCGCCGAAGCCCGCGGGGCCACCGCCGACCACAACGACATCCGCCTCGGCCGCGACAGGGATTTCGGTTGCAGGAATCTTAATCCGTTTGTCGCTGGCGGCAGACGCCACCTTCCCGCCTCCCAGAAACGATTGCGCCAGGACCCCGGTGCCTGCCACCGCCGAAGCGTTGAAGAAACGCCTACGGCTGATCTTTTTGCCAATACCCACTGGTTGCACCTTTCACTTCTTTTGGTTGAGGCTCCTACTTCAGAACCAGCCGAACCGTGCTGATCTCATAAGGTTTGACGCGCAAGATCTCCTGAGCGCCTGCGGGGTCCTCTTCTTCCAGCAGATTGACAGCCCGGACCGCCGTCTTGCGACCCAGGAACTCCACCGGGGTTTGGGCCCGTGTGCCCTCCATCTCGAAGAGGCGCAGCACAATCGCCCCATCCCGCTCCGCCTTCTTCACAGCGCTGACCACCAAGTTCTCCGCCGCGAGCGAGCAGAATGAGTGAGTCGGCGGCAGCGGTTTCTGCGCCAGCGGGTCCACGGAACTCACGGGAATCAGCGGCGTGTTGAAGGCCATTCCCGCACGATAGGACTTGGCCGCCGCCCAAGTCCCCTTGGCCGAAGACAACGAGTAACGGAACACATAGGTCCCTGCCGGCGGCACGGTCAGCAGGGACGGCTTGCCGGCGCGGGTGATGCCGGTGGACTGAAAGGCGCCACGCAGCATACCGGCCCGGATGACGCCCTCGCCCAGCATCATGAATTGCCGATCCGCCGCAATGGTCAGTCCGCCTTCGGCTGTCCCCGCATAGATCCAATCCTGAATCTGACGCCAGGTCTTCCACTCGTCATAAGGTACTTCGTCTCCGGCATGCGGCCCGCACTTGGGAAAGAGGTCTGTGTCGGCCGCTGACCCAAACGGAATTCCATACCGCACTTTGGCCTGGGGATCGGTGTAGGGGAAGAGTTGCTCCAGTTGCAGAAACTTGTTAGCTTTCCAATCTACGGTGTTCTCCAAATCGATCCGTTTCAGTCCCGCGTAGAGGAACAATCGCTGCGTGATGGGAACGCCGGCCAGGTCGCACTGGAGCCGTACCACCGTCCGCACCGGATTGTTTTCCTCCAGTTCCACCTGGCTGACGGTGTTGGGCAGAACGCGCCCGCTCCGCGGAATCTTGCTCAGGGTGTCGCCGCCGCGAACCTCGGTGGCCACCATTTCGAGGTTCTGGACCACCACGCGGTCCAATTCCTTGTCGAATACCGTGATCTGTCCCGTCGCCCGATCCACCGTCACGCGGTAGCACGCATTCTCCAACTCGTCGTAGCCAAACAGCCGCTTGGGTTTCTCGGGGTCGGGGACGTCCAACTTGAGTTGACACGCATTCGGGAAGTCTTCCGCCTTGTTCGCCGGCACCAGGAAATACGTCTTGTACCCCAGCGGCGGCACACCACGCGCCAGGAAGACAATCTCCCGGGCCCGCGAAACCGTTCCGTAGGACTGCTCTTCATAGAACGGAACGGGCGCGCCCATCTCGTCCGCCAGCCGTACCACTTTGGGGATATCCCCGGCGCGAACGTCGCCGTACAGACTGACGTGCGTCCGCACCACATCATCCCGCATCCAGCTCAGCGGGTTGAAGACTACCATGGGCGTGCCTCCCTTAACCGGGATCCGCACCCGCTCGGCGACGTTGCGCAGCATGTCGCGCAGAATCTCCCCCGCGCGCAGGGCCGGTACCTGGGTGTATTGCAGCCGGCGGGCATCGCCGAGGAATCCGCCCTGTCCGAAGTTGTTGTGATCCATCGCCTGCAGGACGAGTTTCCATAGCGACTCCAACTCTGCCTGCGGGTACGCCGCGTAGCCCAGCGCATGATTGATCGCGGCAAACTTCTCCGCCGTGACCAGCATGTCGGTGGCGGCCATCGCCGGCGCCCAGAGATGGCACAGGGACGCGATGATATTGGCCCACGAGGACGGAATTTCACCGGACAATTCCGGAACATCGGCTGTTTTCGACGCCGCGGTGAAGTACTCGTCGGGTGTAGCCAGATGGAAGGCCGTCGGCGCAAGCTGGTGATTCAAAAACGCGACGTTGTCCACGAGCTTCTCGCTCGGCGCCCACAGGTCCGTGCCCCAGCCCAGGTAGATCGGGCCTTTCGTCGTGGCGCGCACCTGGTCGAGTTCCCGCACCACGCGCGTCAGGCGACTCGCGTCCAAGTCCTGATGCAGGCCCAGCCCGATCCCCCACCCGTAGCCCTTGAGCGAGTACCAGACCAGTGCCCTGGACCCATCGGGCGCGCACCAGCGGAACAGGGAGCAGTCCGGCGGCCCCATGCGCGTCATGACCATGAAGGGGATCCCGGCCTTAGCGAGAATCTGCGGGTATTGTGACGTGTAACCAGGTAAATCTCCCAGGTGCGAGACCTGCGGGTCCACCCCGAAGACCTCCCGCGCATAGCGCTTGCCATACAGGTGATTGCGCACCAGCGCCTCGCCGCGCGGCAGGTTCTGATAGATGCCCGCCCATTTCGCCGCAATCTCGATCCGCCCCGCGCGGACCAGTCGTTTGAAGGTCTCCAACTCGGCTGTGCCCCGGCGGGTCTGCCGGTAGTTCTCCACGAACACATCATCTTCGAGCAGGAAGCGAAACTCCGGCTGCCGAAGCGCGATCTGCACCGCCTTGGCGATGATGAAGTTGCCCCGGCTCAGGCACTCCTCCCGCGTTCCCGCCCAGAACAGATCGAGATGGGAGAAGGGAACAACATACACCTCATTGCCGCCGGCCGCGGCCGGTTGCCCCGCTACCGCGGCCAGACGGCACAGCACAACTAAACCTAAACCCGCCAGAAAATGCCGAGTTCGCATATGCTCCTTTCCTCGTCATATGCCGATTCCACAGAAGTCGTTGGTGGCATGGGCATGATGATTGGCGCCAAGACTCGGTTACTGGGCCGTGATTACCAAAGCGTCCAGCAGACAGCCGTCTTCCCGATAAGCCATCTCCAAGGTGTATGTCCCGGCGGGCAACGTGAAGAGCACGGTCTTGCCGCCATCGTCACTGCTGTAGATGAAGTTCCAGCTCCAGCTCTCCGAGACGGGGGCATTGTTCCATTGGATCCAGCCGCTGACATGAATCTTGGTGTTCAAGGTGGCTCCCTGAATACGCACCCACCAGGAGTCCGACGAGGTGGAGGGCACGATCTCCCGCACGCGGATGGTGTACGTGCCTCCTTTGACGGTGAACCTGTACGTGGCCAGACCGGTCCCATCCGTGCCGGGGCCGGCCGCCGTGGTGCGGGCCAGACTGGCGTCGGGCGAACCAAGGTACTTGCCTCCGGAGGCATCGAGCTTGTCCGTGTAGACCAACAGGGGAGGCGTCATCGTCGTTGTAGCCTCCGCCTCGATCCAGATCTGCTCCTGGGGCAACGCCGGGGCCACTCGATACAGGCGAATATCATCGATGAATAGTGTGCCCTTGGCCCCTGTGCCGTCGATCCCGATCGTCAGCGCCGTGACTTTCTGCAGATTGACGCCCAGCGAGCCAAGATCGATATTCCATTGGGTCCACTGAGGCTTTCCGATGTCCGCCGCATCGCCGTTGTAGACCACCTTGGTGCCGTTGACCTTCAGGTACAACTGTCCCGTGTTGCCTGCAGCGCCGTGGAAGTACAGCACCAGCGCCTTGACACCGGCTCGAGTCCAATCCGCCGAAGCCAGAGACAATTCAGCTTCGGAGAAGGTAGTCGCGCCGGTGTTGTCATACGACAGCGGCATGGACTGCTTGTCCCCATGGACGGTCTGGCGCTCCGTAAACGGGGCCGTTTGATAGCCGACCTGCGAGCCCCCCTTCTTGGGATCGGTCCAGCCGTCCATCCAGGCCTCGTAAATGCGCGTGCCCTTGCCCTGGGCCTCGTTGTAGCTCTCGAAATCATCCACCACCAGGTACTCGGCGGTAGAGAAGCTCCATACGTCGCTCGCCCAGGATGCGGGCACCCGGGCTTCATTGACCTCCACGACCTTCCACACGTAGCTGCGGCCCAGTTCGACGGACATCTCATAGCGCGGCTCAGAGATTGTGCCCGCCACGGCCAGACTGCCGATATCGGCACCGAGATAGACCTGGTGGATACCTGCCTCACGCCCAGCGCGCCAACTCAGAACCGCCTGGGGGTCCACCCCGACCGCGCCGTCCGCCGGATGGGGTGCGCGGGCCGCCACGGGGACGTAAAGGAAGCTGACCTCGCTCAGACCATACTGGTTGAAGATGGAGCCGCCCCAGTTGCTATCGGCGGTGATCCTGATGGACCTGGCCACGACACCGGCGCAGTCAAGCGCGATATCAGAGGCATAGCCATCGCCGCCCGGCGCCTGAGCAAATTCGCCGGCGTTCGGCAGCACGGTCCAGGTCGTGCCGTCCTGCGAATACTCGATCGTCCCCTTTTGCAGGCCATATCCAGTCAGAATGGACGGCCCGTTATAGTTCCATACCAGCATTTGGTGCAGTTTGTAGAGCCGGTCGAAATCGTACCGGATCCAGGCCGAGCCGGGATCGCCGGGGCCGCTGAGCCACATCGTTTTCATCTCGCTCGAGTGCTGGCCGTTGACCAGTCCCGAGCCGTCGATCGTCTTTTCTGGTCCCGTATCCCCATCTTGAGAGCTCGAAGCGGTGGCGGTGATCTTGTTGCCCGGGATTGGATACGCAAACGGCTCCACCGTGAAGCTCCAGACATCCCCCTTGTACACCTTGGCCTCTTTGGCGTTGACATCGTCGATCCGCCAATAGTAGGTCCGGCCGAACTCCAGCAGGCCGGGATCATAGCTGTTGGCATCCTGATCTTGGCTGACGAGCACGTTCAGGGGGAGAGTGCGGGTCGCATGATTGACATCGGCGAGCACCGTGCCCAGGTACACATCGTGCATCTGGGCCTTCTCTCCCGGTGTCCAACTCATCGCGACGTCCCGGAGCACGTCGGTTGCTCCCGGAGCCGGTTGCGGCCCGGAGCTCAGCCGGACCTCCCCGCCGACCGCCATGATGCTGACCGGGTCGATACCCGGCGCTGTAATCAGGATTCCATAGATCGGGCTATCGGAAGTGAGCACCGCGCCGAAGGCGATCTGCTGGGTGCTCAACTCCGAGGCCAGGTACCCGGTGCTCTTCCAGTACACCGAGCCCCCGGTAAACTTCACCGAGCCCCCGACCGGATCGCCTTTCGCATCCAGACCCTGGATCGTCCCGGAGTCGTTGCCATTCTTCTCGAGGAGGAAAATGATGCGGACCGGCTGGGTGAAAACCGTCTTCACCCACGGCTCGTTATCGGCGCACGCCGCGGTTTTCAGCGTGAAGTCATCGGCGGCCTCCGCCGGCTCATTCGCCGACGTCCCGGGCGGATTGGCAAACACCGATTTGCCCACGATCAGACGGTCGACCGGATACCCATTCAGTGCCAGGACGTCCCCAAAGTCCCCGGTGATGCTCCAACTGGACAGCGGCACCATCGTGAGGTCGCCGCGCGCCACCCCCAGGCAACAGCCAAGGACCAGGAACACGAACAGATCTCTTCTACCCATGACAGTCCTCCTTAGCAAAAGTTCACGGAAACACACGGCAATATCAGTTCGCCTTGGCCGCCCGAGACAGCCGAATATCATCGATATACAACGTGCCCTTGGCCCCAACACCGTCGATCCCGATGCTCAGCGCCGTGATCTTCTTCAGGTCTAGCCCCAGTGCGACAAGGTCGATGTCCCACGGCGTCCATTGGGGCTCGGCGAGGTTCGCCGCCGTACCACTATAGACGACCTTGGCGCCGTTGACCTTCGCATACAACTGCCCCGTATTATTCGGCTCACCGTGGAAGTACAGCACCAGGGTATTGACGCCGGCCTGGGTCCAGTTCTGCCCGTCGGCAAACGTGCGCGTGGTCTCGGAATAGGTGGCGGTCCCCGTGTTGTCATAGGACAGGGGCATCGACTGACCGCCGCCGTGGACGATGGTTTGCTCGGCGAAGGGGGCCTGGCTGTAGCCGACCTGCGACCCGTTGGCGGGCACTTCCCAGCCGTCGATCCAGGTCTCATAGACGCGGCCGCCTTCGTCGTCCGTGTAGCTCTCGGAGGCATCCACGCCCGGGTATTTCACGGTCGAGAAGCTCCACACATCGCCCTCGACCTTGGTCGGAGTCCCGGCCGAATTGACTTCGTCGACTTTCCAGTAATAGGTCTGATCCACCGCGAGCGACAAAGGACCATGGCTGGCCTGAGTTACGGCGACAACCGGCGCAGCGCCGTCTTTCACGGCCTGCTTCTCCATACCCAGATAGAGATCATGTCGAGCCGCTTCCCTCCCCGCGCGCCAGCCCAGAGTTACATCGACCGGGACCCCGACCGTCCCCGAATCCGGATTGGGATATCGCGCGTGAACGGGCGTACTCAGGCAGCGAACCTCGCTCAGGCCATACTGGCGAAAGAAGGACCCGCCCCAGTTGCTGCGGGCCGTGATCCGGATGGATTGCGCCATGATACCACCGAGATCAACCGTCGTATTGCATCCGTAGCCGTCTTTACCCGACGCTCGGGCAAAGACATTTGTGCCGGCCAGAGCGATCCAAGTGGCGCCATCCATAGAATACTCGATCGTGGCATCCTTCACGCCGAAGCCGGAAAGAAGGAGCGGACCGTTATAGTTCCACACCTGTAGCTGCTGTACCTTGTAGGCCCGGTCGAAATCATACCGGATCCAGGCCGATCCGGGGTCGCCCGCTTTGCTGAGCCACATCGCCTTCGTATCAATCGAGTGCAGATCCTGGACCAGCCCTGAGCCGTCGATGGTCTTCTCCGGCCCCACCCCGTCCGAGCTGGAGGCGGTAGCGACGATCTTGTCGGCCGGGATCGCATACAGGATGGTCTCGGTCGTAAAGCTCCACACGTCGCCTCTGTGGATTGTCGCATCCGGGGGAGCATTCACCTCATCGACACGCCAGAAGTAGGTCCGTCCGTAATCGAGCGGCTCCGGCAGCGCATACGTGTTGGCCTCCTGATCTTGGCTGACCAGCACGTCCAACGGCTGGCGGCGGCCGGCGCTGTTGACATCCGCGAATGTCGTTCCCAAGTAGACATCATGCTTCCGGGCAAAATCTCCCGAGGTCCAAGCCAGCAGCGTGTCGCGCGACACGTCCATCTGCTCATCTTCCGGAACAGGCGCAACGGCCATCCTGGATTTCGGCCGTCTTCCGAGCATGACCTCCCGCAGCTCGCTTTCCGCCAGGACGTGGTTGTACACGCGAACATCATCCAGGATGCCGGTAAACTCACCCGACCCGGGGGCCTGGGGATCGCGGCCGATCTTGAAGGTCTCCCGCGACGGGGCCAATACGATCGTGGTCGCTTGTTCCCGGTCGAACGCGCCGTTGACGTAGGTCCGGATGATGCCCCCCTCCGCGGTTGCGGTGTAGGTCGCGGCGAGGAAGTACCAGGTGCCCTTTTGCAGCACGGTTCCGCCGCCCGGCCGGTTGGGTGGCGCCGACGTGCCGGCGCTGCTCCAGACCTCGAGTTCCACCCGATCGTTGCTGTAGATACCCATCAGGTAACCGCCGCCGTTGGGGCCGGCGGTGATGTTGCCGCAAATCTTGTGGTCGCGCCGCACGGCGCCGGTCCGGACCCACGCCGTCACCGTAAGTCCCCCGACAATATCCAGACTCGGCGCGTACCCACCGCGCTCGAGATAGTCGCCCGCGCCATCGAATTCCAGGCCGCCGTTGCAGTGTCCGGTCACCCATTGCGGGTTGCCCTGGACAGACAGATCGTTGCCATACCGGCTGGCGTCGCGCGCCACGGTCCCGGAGCCTTCGTCACACTTCCACCAACCCACGACTTCGGCCCGTATCTCACCCAGCACGGCCACCTCCAGCGTCAGAGCCAGAACCGTCCAAGGAATCCGTCTCCCGTTGCTCATGCCTTCCTCCCTTTGTCTCCTACCTCCAGCCGCCGCGCGCCGCCCCCGCCCGGAGGGCCGCTGTGCGTGCGCTCCTGCGCATCGGGTACAGTCCAAGGCCCTGTCGAAGAGGCGGGACCACTCCGATACCCGAGCCCTGTCCAGTGTAGCGAGCCGTGGGGCCCCAGTCAATGCCCGCAGCGCCGCGGCGCAGCGGCCCTCCGGGCCGGGGGCGGGCCAGGCATCAGGCCTGCGGCTTTTGCGGAGGATTGGACATGGTAATGGTGAGGGGAATCTGTTATAATACCAGGATAGAATGGGAGTGAACGGTAGGTATGGCCAGAGCAAGTGTTGATCCGGGGGAGTTGCGGCGTTTTGCCCGGGAGTTGACCCGCTTCAACTCCGATCTGGAGGCCCTGATGGCCGGCCTGCAGAACCGCATGAAAGAATTGGAGAGAAGCTGGACGGACCAGGAACAGAAGCGCTTCGCCCAGGAGTTCGAGCTGACCGTCAAGACCCTGCGCCGCTTCCTGGACGCTGCCACGCAGCACGCGACATTCCTGGTGAAGAAGGCCGGGCATATTGAGGACTACCTGCAGCAGCGGTGAAGATCGAAGATGAGCCAAGAGGCTAGAGTCAGTTCCCTCCGGGTGCTCCAAGAGCTCCGGGCGGCACTGGGCACCTTCGCCGAAACGGCGGCCCAGGCCCTGGAGGAGGCGAGCACGGAGACGCAGCGCGCCCGCCAGTGGCTTCTGGAGGACCGATACCGGCATTGGAAGACGCAGGTCCAGATGCGCTCGGAGCGGTTTGCCCGCGCGAAGATCGCCCTCCAGCAGAAGCAGGTTTTCGACCGGACCCTGGGCGGGACTCCCACCTCGTGCGTCGACGAAAGGAAAGCCCTGAAGCGCGCGGAGCTACGGCTCCGGGAAGCCGAGCGCAAGTTCCGCCGCGTCCAGGCGTGGAGCCTGCGCATCGAGAAAGAAATGTCCGACTACCGGGGCGCCACGGAAAGACTTCTCAGCGCGATCGAGGTGGACATTCCGAATGCCCGGGCCCGGCTGGACCACATGATCGAGGCCCTCGAGGCGTACGTCGCGTTGGCGCCCCCCGAGATGCCCCGGACGGTAGGGGCAGGCCCCTGTGCCTGCCCTGAGGAAGGGCAACCACGGGGGGTTGCCCCTACGGAAATACCCCGCGGGAACCACGCACCTGATTTGGGGAGACAGGCCCCGTGAGCACCATCGCCAGCCGTGCCAAGCTGATCCAAGCCGCCCAGAATCTGATGAGGGAATGGCAGCACGTCCAGGAGGCGTGGCGCGACGACAACTGCCGGCAGTTCGACAAAAAGTATATGGCGCCGCTGGACTCGAGCATCCGGGCCGCCGCTGGGGCCCTGGAGCGCATGGACGCGATACTCGACAGTGCCGAAAAGGATTGTGCGGATACGACAGGGTTCGACCGATGAATGATCTTCTGCGTGCCTATCTTCAAGGCCCGGAGCCGTTGCCGGACGGCGACCATACGAGTCTCCAGCGCCAAGCCATGGAGGAAGTGCTGCATCTGTCCGCGGCCGTCGTACAGCCGCTGGAATCTCAGATCGAATCCGACTATCGCACCGCCCGACAGCGGGCGCAAGAGCAGTTCACCGCCGACCAAGACCGGATGGAAGGCGACTTCCAGGCCCGCAGCCGCGAGAACAAACACCAACAGGACACCCGACGGGAGACGATCCGAACAGACTATGAGGGCCAGCTCAGCGCCATCAAGGTGGACGCGCACCACGGGCACAACCGGATCAATCAGAAAGCGACGGAATTGAAAGATACCGCCCAGAAGAAGTACCAGGACCAGGTGATGGTCGCGGACTTCGTGGCGGAAGGAGCTGCGACGAAGATCCGGCAACAACGCGTCGAAGCTCAGGCGGCGGTGCAAGCCGCCCGCCAGCATCTGGATGCCCTCCGCACCCAGGCGGAGCAACTCCTGCGGCTGTACCGGCAGACCATCCCCCCAGCGGACGAGGGAGCCTCGTCCCCTGTGGATGGGAGCGCGCAGCCTGCGGAGGCCGGCCACGGGCGGGAGCCGGTCGGGGCGAGTGATTATTCGCCCCTGCAAACCCTCGCCGAGCAACACCTCAAGACGCTCGGGCGGCTCTTCACGGCTCAGCTCTTCGCGGGTGCCCGTCCCGTGCTGTTCGCCGGAGGGCTGCTGGGCGCCGCCGTAGCGCTGCTGGGGATCTTGTACGTTCTGAAGGTGCCCCAGCTTCCTTCCCTTTCGGTGACAGGTCCGGTCGCCCTGGGACTCATACTCGTTCTGGTTGGTCTGGGTGGACACACGCTGTGGGGGCAGGCGAAACGTCAAGTCCGGCGCGAGTTCCGCGCCTTCCAGGAAGCTCTGACGCAGGCTCGCGCCACTCTCGAACAACAGTACCGGGTGACCCTGCAAGACCTCGAACAACAATCTCAAGCCGCCCTGGAGCAAAAGGAGGCGGAACTGCGGCGCGCCCGGGATACTCTCGAAACGGCCAAGGTGCAGATCGCCCAACAGCGCCATACATCCCTGCAGGAAATCGACGAGCGCGGGCGCGAAGCCTTGGCGCGGCTCAAACGGCAGAGAGACCAGGACGTCGCCCAGACCGAACGCCAGTACCGGGAGCGTCAGTCGGCGCTCCAAGAGCAGCACCGCCGAGACCTGGTCGAGATACAAGCCAGGTACGACCGGGAGATGGCTGCCTGTGAAACCGAATATCGGACTTCCCGCGCGGAATTGGAGCAGCGCTGGGACAGAGGACTTGTCTGCCTTCAAGCCCTGCTCCAGGATACAGCCAACCTGGCCCAGAAGACCGCGGCAGGCTGGGACCATCTGCTCGTCCCATCGTGGACGCCTCCGCAAACGTCGCCCTCCGTGGTGCGGTTCGGAGCCAGCGAGTTGGACCTGCGGGTCCTGGCGGACACCGTACGGGCACGCGCCGGCTCAGGTCCGAAGCTGGCAGAGTCTGTGGCTCTTCCCGCTCTGCTGGAATTCCCGCGGCGGTGTTCGGTGCTGCTCCAGTCGCCCCGCGAAGGACGGCCACAGGCCATCGAGGCGCTGCGCGCGGTGATGATGCGGCTCTTCACGTCGCTTCCGCCGGGCCGGGTCCGCTTCACGATTCTCGATCCCGTGGGTCTGGGTGAGAGTTTTGCGGGATTCATGCACGCGAGCGATTACCAGGAGGCCCTGGTCGGGGGCCGCATCTGGACCGAGGCCGCCCAGATCCAGCAACAACTGGAAGACCTCACCCAGCACATGGAGAATGTAATCCAGAAATACCTCCGCAACGAATTTGAGACGATTGAACAGTACAACCAGCAGGCGGGCGAGTTGGCGGAGCCGTATCGATTCCTGGTGATTGCCGATTTTCCCATGAACTTCAACGAAGAAGCAGCCCGGCGTCTGAGCAGCATCATCCACAGCGGCCCGCGATGCGGCGTCCACACGCTCATCGCCTACGACACGCGCCACGAATTGCCGGCCGGCATCGATATCGAGGATGTCAGTGCCAACAACATTCCTCT
>JAMCWO010000344.1 GCA_023481165.1 Planctomycetota bacterium
GCATGCGCCGTGCAGCAGCCTATCACTCGCGCACCGGCTTGCAGGCTATGCTCGTGCAGGTACTCATTGAGCCATGAATTTCCACCGCCAAGGATACACTACCTCTTACCAGTTTGTCTTGCTTTAGTACAGAACAAGCTATAGCATGCATCATCATATTCGGCCGAGGGCGCTGTTATGCCAGCCACGCACGGGTGCAAATTGCCGCCGGCGAACTGGAAGTCAGAACCACTACCGCATACTGGACACAGAACGCAGTATGCCGAAAAGGTGTCCCCGCCGAGTGAACAAGATGCCGCCTGATTTTCGTGATGCCACCGAACGCCATTGGGAGGACGCCACCTGTCTGCGGGACAATAATCGGCTGGCGAACGCCGACTATCTCTTCGGTCTGTCGGCCGAGTGCGCTTTGAAGGCGCTGATGCTGGGCCTCGGCATGGTGCTTCGGCCGGACGGCGCGCCGCAAGATCCAAAGCACCGTGTGCATATCAACAATCTGTGGTATGAGTTCATCGGTTTCGCAACCGGAAAAGGTGGTGCACGCTACGCGGCCAGATTGTCCGGCACAAGCAGCCCATTCAACGACTGGGACGTGGCCCAGCGGTATGCCCATCGGAACCATGTCTCAGCAACGGTGGTTGAACAACACTGCGTGGGCTGCGATCTGACCAGGCAGGTTCTCTATGCCGCCTTGTTGGACGGAGTCGTATGATGAACCCCGGAAATTCGGTCATGTTCGAACAAGCCCTACAGCTGGCCGTCGAGAAGGCGAGAAGCGTGCCGCCAGGTGTTGTTGATGAGCTGACTCTGGTGCGCGACCTGCGCGGGCGGATTCGCCTGCTGCTGAATAGGAAGCGCACCGACTACCCGAGCGACGCGCTCAACGAACTCGACAACCTGGCCGAAGAACTGAGCACGTCGCTTGGCAATTACGCTTTCCCGCCCGATCGGATGCTCTTGTTTGCCGGTGACCTGATGCAGGGCCCGGAGATCGCCTCGTCCCCTGATCGACTCCTGCTGGCTGCGGAAGGGCCGGTGAAGTTGTACCTCCTGGATCGTCAAATCACCGGCCAGGATTGGCTGCGAGATAGACTGCCTCGCACGACCAAGAACCCCCGGGTCACCTTCTTCGGTATCAAGGGTGGCGTGGGACGCTCGACAGCGTTGGTCATCTGGGCGTGGCACCTGGCACGCCAGGGCAAGCGGGTGTTGATCTTCGACCTGGACCTGGAGTCACCGGGGGTCAGCAGTACCCTGCTGCCGTCCGATTCCCTGCCTGATTTCGGCATCGTGGACTGGTTCGTAGAAGCTGGCGTTGGACAGGCGGAGGCGGTAGAACGAGAGATGGTCGCCCCGAGCCCCTTGTCCAAAGGCCAGGCCGGTGACATTCGGGTCGTGCCCGCTTTTGGCCGCAAGACGGGAGACTATCTCCCCAAACTGGCGAGGTGCTACATAGACGCGCCAGAAGGCGAAATGAATTCCTGGAGCAGCCGACTGGAGAGTCTCGTCTCGCGAATTGAAACGCTTGAGAAGCCTGATGTCGCCATTATCGACAGCCGGGCCGGCATCCACGACATCGCGGCTGTCGCCATCACGCGGTTGGACGCACAATCATTGCTTTTTGCCGTGGACAGCCCTCAAACGTGGAACGCCTACGGATTCCTGTTCCACCACTGGCGGCAGCACCCAGCTTTGGCTTCTGTGCGCGAGCGGCTTCAGGTCGTCGCTTCGATGATTCCGGAAACAAACCGGGAAGACCACTTGAAGCGATTTCGTGAGCATGCCTGGGACGTCTTTCGAGAGTGTCTGTATGAGGAAGCTGCCCCCGACGCAACGGAGGCTTTCAACTTCGACCTCAATGATGAGGAAGCGCCGCATTACCCCTGGCCGTACTTCTGGAATCGGGCTTTGCAGGAATTCAACCCGGCGGACTCTCAGATGGGAATGGACGAAACGACGACCGGTGAAGCGGCGGGGCTTTTTGTGAGCCGGGCCGACCGCCTGGTGATCGCAGACGAAGAATAGGAGAAACTGTGGCTGAGTCGTACCGGTTTCCGGACACGTTGCGCGATCTGATGGCCGCCGCATTGCCCGAGGACACATCCCTGCATGGGACGATGCCAGAGCTTCGCAACACCTACCTGCCGGCCGCCCACGTCAAAGCGTTGCGCCCTGACAGCATGCTGGTGGTGGGCATCAGAGGCTCCGGCAAGAGCTTCTGGTGGGCTGCCTTGCAGCGGAAGGCGCATCGGGCCGCTATCGGCAGCCAGATCGGCATCGGCGATGGCACCATCATCTCGACGGGATTCGGGGAGAAGCCATCGCCCGACGATTATCCCGGCAAAGATGCCCTGGCCTCTTTGGTGGAGGCTTTCAGCCCACGGAGAATCTGGCAGACTGTGGTGCTCCGGCACGTCGGCAGCGATCGACTCCCGAGGGCGTTCACGGCGCTGAAAAACTGGCCACCGCGCATCAAGTGGGTGGAGACGCACGCGGAGGAGGTGGAGCGCTGTCTGTTCGATGCCGACCAGGACTTGGAGAGACAGAATACGTACCACTTGGTCCTTTTCGATGCTCTTGACAGGACTGCCGACGACTGGAAGACGATGCACGCGCTGGTACGGGGGCTGCTACAGGTTCTGTTGGATTTCCGCTCCTACCGTCGTATCCGTGTCAAGGCTTTCGTCCGCCCTGATCAGATCGAAGATCCTGAGGTCACCGCATTCCCGGACGCCAGCAAGGTGCTATCCGAACAGACCGAGCTGAATTGGCGACGCGCCGACTTGTATGGCCTGCTCTGGCAGTACCTGGCCAACGCAGATCCACAAGGAGAGGTCTTCCGCAATGGCTGCATGCAGCTGGCTGCTGTCCGGTGGGAGAGCAGAAGCGGCATTTGGAGCGTGCCGGATGCTCTGCGGGAGGACGAGAACACCCAGCGTGCCGTTTTCCACGCGATCGCCGGCCCCTGGATGGGGCGGGACAGAAGGCGTGGGTTCCCGTACTCCTGGCTTCCCAGCCACCTTGGCGACGCCAGACGACAGGTCAGCCCGAGGAGCTTTCTGGCCGCCCTGCGCCACGCAGCCCAGGACAGGCCACGAGCCGGTCAAGAATACGCCCTGCATTACGAGAGCATCAAACGCGGCGTCCAGGAAGCCTCCAAGATCAGGGTGCGGGAGATGCAGGAGGACTATCCTTGGGTCGAAAGCCTGATGAAGCCGTTAGCAGGGATCTCGGTTCCGTGCCCATTTGAGGAAATCCGGCGCAAATGGGACGAGAATCAGGTTTTGGCGCGCCTGCAAAACAGCCTTGACGAGGCAGAAATCAAGCTGCCTCCGGCCCATATTGGACAGGGCGCGGAAGGCGTGCTCGAAGACCTGATCGGCCTCGGTCTGGTCGAGCGCATCTCCGACGGCCGTGTGAACTTACCGGACGTATATCGCGTCGGTTTTGGCATGGGCCGGCGCGGCGGCGTGAAGCCGGTGGTGCGATGACCTGCGAGAAACTCATATTTTTGTGTCCTCAGAGGTCAGGAGGCCCCGCGTCCCGCTTCTTCGCGCGCAATGCGTAGGATCGCGGCAAGGCCTCTCTGTACGTCTTCTTCGGTGGTGGCCCAGCAGGATACACTGATCCTCATCGCCACATGCCCTTGCCACTCCGTGCCGCCACACCAGCAGGTGCCGTCTTCCTGCACGCGCCTAATCACACGCCGTGTGAGATCCGCGCTTCCAAATGATACCAGCACCTGGTTCAACACCACGTCGTTGAGCACGGCATATCCGGCAGCCCGCATACCGTCCGCAAACTGAGCTGCATAGCCGCACGTGCGCTCAATCAGCCCGGCCAATCCCGACCGTCCCAACGAACGCAGGGCAGCCCAGATTTCGATCCCCCGTGCCCGGCGCGACATCTCAGGCACATAGTGGCATGGCTCGCGTCCCTCACCGGCGATCAGATATGCCGCGCTGGCCGACATCGCAGCGCGCAGGTGCCCCGGCTCGCGCACGAAAGCGATCCCACTATCATGAGGCACATTGAGCCATTTGTGTGCATCCGTCGCCCACGAATCGGCGTCCGGGATGCCTTTGGCGAGATGGGCACGCGCAGGGGAGGCGAGCGCCCACAGCCCAACGCGGTTGCCGGCTTCGTCACCGGCGCCACGGCGGCCAACTTCACCTGCCTGGCAGCAGCTCGCCACGCCCTGCTGGCTCGTGAGGGATGGGATG
>JAMCWO010000360.1 GCA_023481165.1 Planctomycetota bacterium
ACCATACGCAGGACTCGCTCGCGCTGGCCCATGTGCCAGATGCCCTGCGCCTCGTTGAGGAAGGTGTGGACCTGTCGCTCCAGGACCGGCTCGAAATCGGCTTGCATCTTGCGGCCTGCGACCTCGATCACGATACCCAGGGGCAACTGTCCGCCGTCTTCGACCGAATCGCTGTCCGGACCGTGCAACTCGACGCGCCCATCCTCGACCTCGTCGAGCTCGCGCATGTAGAGCCACTCGAAGGCCGGGGTCCGCTGGCCGCCGAATTCGGACTGCATGTCCTCTTTGCGAATCCGCTCGCCTTCGAACGCCGGACTGACCGGCACCGGGATGGGGATATTGGTCACCTTGACCTTCAGCCCGCGAACCTCGATCGCTTTCTCCACGATCTTATCGTGCGGAATGCGGGATACGACATGCTCGTAGGTGCAGATGCCCGTGGGCAGGATTTCCGGAATATCGCTGTCGGCGATAACGGGGAAGCCGTAATTGATCGCTCCGGCGGCCGTGGCGTACCACTCATCCGTCACTTCGCCCAAGGCCATAACGAAGGCGAAGATTCTATTCTTGTTGTAGAGCAGGTTGCGGCGGAAGTCGCCCGCCTGGACGCCGCCGAAGCTCAGGGCCGCCCGGCTGGCGAAACCCAGCGAGTAGATCGCCGCCGTGATCTCAGGACCGAACGGCACCAGACGCGTCTCCCAGCCCAACTGCACGCCGCCTTCGACGAGCTGCTGAGAGAAGCTCGTGCCGTTGTTGTGGGCGCACATGAAGACGTAGAGGCTCCGCTCCTGGAGCTTACGGGCGATGGTCACCGCCGTCTCGACATCCGGGGCGGCGCCGACGACGGCCGCAAAGCCCGGGGCCGTGCCGTCGACGAACTGAATCCCGCGCTCCCGCAAGATGATGTCGTCCGCGGCGCCCAGCCAGATATCCTGCACCGGGTGCGGCCCGATCAGGTATTTGCACGCCTCAATCACCTCCTCGGCGAACAGGGTCGCCATGCCTGCATCCAGGGCCGGACCGAGGTAGGGCGTCCAGAATTCCTGATCGACTTGGGACGGCAGCAGGCCGCGAACCTCCTCCATCACGGCTTCGAGGTCGGTCAGGGTCTGGACCGTTCGCCCCGTCATCGAATAGATGATCGGCAGGTAATAGCCCGTATTGGGAAACTCAACCTTCGAGTCCCGGCCTTTCTCTTGGATCGCCCGATCCAGCAAATCCTGGGCCTGCTTCGCAATCTTATGTGCGCCGCGAATCGCCGCGGAAGCAATGAGCTTCGACATTCACCAAACCTCTTGATTGTTGATTGACGATTTTTGACTTTTGATTTGAAGGTCGCGCGGCCCCACTTCTTCAAATCAACCATCAAACTTTATACTTCAAACTTGCTCTCAGTCCACCGCCAACGCCCGGCGGTCGGCCATGTCGTACAGTTTGCGCTCTTTGGTCTTGTTGATGCCCAGAGCGTCGCGCTTGCCTTCAATGTGTGCGAGGATCATCTCGGCCGCCTTGACCGGGTCGGACTCAACCGCCCAGCGGCCCCCGAGGTCTTTCTCGATCCCGTGGTACAGATACTCGCTGACGTTCGCGCTGCCCGCGATGGGCAGGATGTCTTCCGCGAAAACCACCAGGGCCCCGCTGGCCACGAAGTACTGCCCGATCGCGATCGCCTTTTCGTGCATGGACTCCAGACACGCGCCGGCGATCGGCAAGTCCGAGAGGTCTTCGCCGAGACCGCCTTCGCGCACCAATTCGCTGCACGACACCAGCAGCCGGCTGTTGTCCACGCAACTGCCGCACGGCAGGATGGGCGCAATGCCGACGGCTTCGCAGACCTCGCGCAGGCCCGGCCCCGCCCATTCCAGGGCCTTCTTCGGATTGGCCAGCCCCTGCTTGCCGCAGGCGATGGTCGCGCAGCCCGTGGTCAGCACGAGGATATCGCGCTTGATCAGCTCGCGGGCCAGAGTCGTGTGGGTGGAATCCTGCGGCGTCTTGGGATTCGTGCAGCCGACGATGCCGACCACGCCGCGGATGCGGCCATTGATGATGTTGTCGTTGAGGGGTCGGAAACTCGCCCGGAATCGTCCTCCCAGGATATAGTTGATTGTCTCGAAACTGAAGCCACCCACCGCCTTTTCCTTGTACGCCGGGATGTAGACTTGGCCGCGATTCCTGTAATTGGCGATGGCCATGCGAACCAGCTCTTTGGCGGTCTTGAGCGCGGTCTTCTCTTCGATGGACACGTGCTCGACCCCGGCAATGCGCGCCTTGTCGGCCGTGGTCACCAGCTTCGTATGGTAGCACCGGGCAATCTCGCCCAACCCTTGCATCACGCACTGGACGTCCACCGCCATCAGCTCGATGGCCCCGGTGGCGATAACCAACTCCTGGTTGAGGAAGTTGCCCGCGATGGGGATGCCGTGCCGCATGAGCAGCTCATTGGCCGTGCAGCACGTCCCGGCGACGTTGATCCCGTTGGACCCCACCTTTTGCGCCTCGGCCAGCATCTCCTTGTCCTGAGACGCCACGGCGATCATCTCCGACAGGATCGGCTCGTGCCCGTGCACGATGATGTTCACCGCATCAGCCTTGAGCACGCCCATGTTCACTTCGCCGCGCCCCGGATAAGGCGTCCCGAAGAGGATATCCTGCAGTTCCGTCGCCAGCATCGAGCCACCCCAGCCATCGGCGAGTGCCAGCCGGCTGGCCTGCCGCAGCACGTTGCGGTAGTCCTGGTCCACGCCCATCGCGCTGCGGTGCAAGGCTTCGGCGATCTCGCGGTCGATCGCGCGGGGCGTCACGCCGAGCTTCTGCCAGAGATCCTGACGCGGCTTGGGGGCACGCCGGGCCATCGACTGGGTCCCGTGCGGCTTGCCGTACTCGGCCAGCGCAATCTCGCCAACATCGACCGCGATATCCTGGGGCGAGCGTCCGGCGGTCTCCACGCCCAGCTCTCTGGCCAGCTTGTTCAGCTTGACGATGTCCTTGATCCGGTAGTCGGGAGCCTCACCCTTGGCCGCCGCCAAAAATACCTCCGCGACCGTACGTCCGTGATCGCTGTGGGCGCTGACTCCGCCGGCGACAATGCGCAGAAAATTTCTCGCGACGATCGTATCGGCATCAGCGCCGCAGATGCCCACCGCGGCTTTCTTGGAGATGCGGCACGGTCCCATGCTGCAGATGCGGCAGCAGACCCCCTGCTTGCCAAACCCGCACTGCGGCAGTTGGGCCTCCAGCCGGTCCCACGCATTCTGCTGGCCCAGTTGGGCCATACGACTGATTATTTCCTGAGCGGCTTTGTCGCTGCTGCGTTTACTCGGCTCCATGCATGTTCCTCAACACCTGTCACAAGCTCTACCAGGCGCTGCCTGGCTTCGTTCAATTGCTGTACCGCGGCCGCGTCCGCCTGGACCACGGGCGTTCGCTGCAAATCAGCCTCCTGGATCGCTTTGCTGTAGGCCACAGTCCCCAATAAAGGAGTGTCTCCCAGTTTCGAGCGAATTACCTCGAGCTGCCCGAGATCCGTCACCTTGTTGGCGATCGCGCCGACCGCGCCGATCCCCAGGTCGCGGGCCATGGCCGCGATATTTCCGGCCGTCTCGATGCTGCGGCTGCCCGGCTCGACCACCACCACGAAAGCATCGATTCCCTGAACGCTGGCCCGCCCCAGGAACTCCACCCCCGCGGCCAGATCGACCAGGACCAATTCATCCCGCTGAAGGATCGTGTGGGTCAGAAGCGCTTTGAGAAACGCTCCTTCCGGACAGGCACAGCCACCACCGGCTCGGGTGACCGCCCCGAGCACAAGCAACTTGACATTACCCACTTTCAGCCAGTGCTCCTCGGGAAGGTCGCTCACGGTGGGATTCAGCCGAAAGTACGTCCCGACCGCATCCTTCCGTGTGCCGGTCCGCTCGGCGATCAGGTCCTTCATCTCAATCAGTGGCTTGGGAGTACTCTGCACCGGCAAGCCAAACGCCGCCCCGAGACTGAGACTGGGGTCCGCATCGATAGCCAGAACGTCGTGGCCTTCATCGGCGAAAAGCGGTGCCCACACCGAGCAGACTGTCGTCTTACCAACCCCCCCCCTTGCCACCGATTGCTATTTTCATTCCCAAAACAACGACACCAGACTTAACTACGTTGAGACCCGCCCGGATGTCCTCACGAAAATGGCCTATCCACCGCCGGTCTTTGTCGCGAGCGA
>JAMCWO010000201.1:0-2765 GCA_023481165.1 Planctomycetota bacterium
CCGAAGAACGCCTGGGCGTAGTCGTTGAAGAACGTCACGGTGCCGTCGCGGCGCCAGCGAACGATGGCGCTGTTGGCGTTCTGGACGAGTTCTCGGTAGCGGCGTTCGCTCTCGGCCAGGGACATATTGGCCGCGAACAATTCCTCCGTTTGCACCCGCAGTTCTTCCGTCTGTATTCGGAGCTCTTCGGATTGCTCCTCCATCTCCTCTGCCTGCATCTGCAGACGCTCATTCATTTGTTCCAGGGCCCGTTGAGTCCGCTTGCGCTCGGTAATGTCGCGGAGGACGGACATGTGACGGCCCG
This sequence comes from Planctomycetota bacterium, assembly GCA_023481165.1. Lineage (GTDB taxonomy): Bacteria > Planctomycetota > Phycisphaerae > Sedimentisphaerales > Anaerobacaceae > PLanc-01. The sequence goes on from JAMCWO010000201.1 coordinate 305, forward strand.
GCAGGATGTTCGTGACGCCGTAAAAATCGACCTCGCGCCGCTGCCCGTCGGCAGCGATCAAGCCCAACTCGTTGCGAATGCTGCCGTCGGCAAGGAAGTCCCGCCAGAAGGCAGGAAAGTCGAGGGCATCATCCAGGAAGTGGGAGACCTTGTGCCCCAGGAGCCGTTCCGGCGGCAGGCCGAAAATGGCGGCCACGGCCGGGTTGGCTTGCACACAAACGCCCTCATCATCCGTGATGATAATGGCATCGTGGCTGGCCTCGAACATCGTTCGAAAGCGGGCCTCGCTCTCCTCCAAGGCCTGCTGATGCTCGCGGAGGACGCGAATCGAGTGGGCCGATTCCTCCAGTTCCGTCAAGTCGGAGGCCACCAGACAGATGCTGACGTGGTCGCCCGTTTGGAGCGTGCTGGCGGCCAGTTGGACGGGCACGGACGTACCGTCGGTGGCTCGCAACAGCAGGTGACGTTGCACTGGAGCTGCTTGGGCTTCGGCCAGTATCTTCCGCAACGCCGCTTGCTGGGGCTGCGCGGCAAAGGCCGTCACTTTGCGGCCCATGGCTCCTTGAACCGGGGTCTTCATCAGGTCGCAGAACCGCTGGTTGCAGAACAGGATCGTCCCGTCCGGGTCCACCGTCAGGGCGGCCTCGTTCATCGTCTCGACGATCACGCGGTAGATATGCTCGGCCCCGGTGATGGAGAAGACCTGCTCGCCCTGCGGGCCGGCCACCACCAGCGCATCGACCTCGGCGTGGCGGATCGCCTCCAGGGTCTCTTCCGCCTCCTCCAGGCGGAATTGCAGCCGCTCGATTTCCGCGAGCAACTGCGTCTTGCTACGAGGGTCTTTGCCTTGGTCCGTCATGATTCCACTTCCCTCGGGTCCTTGGGCCGCAGGTCCAGGCCCACCAGGATTTTCTCTTTGTTCGCCATGCTGCCGATGAAGCGGCGCAAGGGCGCGGGCAGCTTCTTGATCAGCGTCGGGGCGGCGATGATCTGCTCGCCCTTGGCCAGCGTCGGCTGCTGATACAGATCGATCACTTCCAACTCGTAGCGGCCGGCCAGGTGTTCTTCGCAAATGGCAGTCACCGTGCGGATCGCTTCCTGGGAGCGGGGTGTCATGCCCGCGACGTACAGCCGCAGGACGTATTTCTCGTGCGCGGCCTCTCGCGCCGCTGCTTCGAGAACTTCGGTATCGGATGGAGCGTGTTTTTTCGTCATGGAGATTCCTGTCTATCGCGGTCGCAGGTCGAGGCCCACGAGGACGCGTTCTTCGTTGGAGAGGTCGCCAATGATCTTGCGGACCGGCTCGGGCAGCTTGCGCACGAGGGTCGGCACAGCCAGGATCTGGTCGCCGCGGGCTAATTGTGGATTCTGCAGCAAATCGACGACTTCGATCGTGTACTTGCCGGCCAGGTGTTCCTCGCAGATGCGCTTGAGGTTGTCCAAGGCCGCGATCGCACGCGGCGTCTGACCGGCCACGTACAGCCGGAGGTTCCACTGTTCCGGCGCCTCGAGTGCGGCGTGGGTATCGCGGCGGCTTTTCCTGGCTTCGTTCGTTTTAGCTGGCATGGCTCTTGCTTCCTTTCTTCGTCGTGTCTCTTTCTGTATCTACACCCCGGGCGCGGGCCAGTTCCACCTGCTCCCGGGCATCCGTAGCCTCCCGGCTTTCTTCTTCCCTCTGGAGGGTGTGGATCTCTTCGTCCAGAGACGCCGTCTTGAGTTGCAGGGCTTCCAACTGGGCGCGGGCCAGCGCCTGCTCCTGCTCCAGCTCGCGCCGCCGGCGGGCGAGCAACTGGCGTTCGGAGACGGCCTGCATTTTGTCTTTGGCCTCCTGCACCAACCGCGCGGAGCCGGTCAGCACCGCGCCGGGACCGACATAGACATCCCGCAGTTGGATGCCCTGATCGCTCAGTCGGAACTCGCGGACCTGGTTGGAATGGGCCATGCCGCGGCTCTTGAGGATGAACAGCAGGCGGTTCCGCTCTGCCCCCGCTTCGACATTGCGCAGCAGCAGCCACGTATCCATCAACGACGAGACGCCCACTTCGGTCTGCTCGACCGGGCCACCGCCCTCGGTCAGGTTGGTGAACAGGGCCGTGATGCCCTGGTTCTTCAAGAAGTCGATCATCCGTGTCAGCATGCTCTTGACCTCGGTGGGATCGCCAATGCTGGTCAGATTGCTCAGGGGATCCACGATGACCGTGGCAGGCTGGAATTCTGTCACCTGCTTGTGAACAGTCCCCAAGTGCTGCTCCAAGCCATAGAGGGTCGAGCGCACGGCGTGGAAACGCAGGAGCCCCTTTTTGACCCATTGGCCCAGATCGAAGCCGATCGAGGCCATGTTCCGCACGATCTGGGAAGGGGCTTCTTCATAGGGCAGATAGAGGCAGCGTTCGCCCCGGCGGCAGGCCGCATCGGCGAACGCGGCGGCCAAACTGGTCTTGCCCGTGCGCGCGGTGCCCGA
>JAMCWO010000201.1:2775-4199 GCA_023481165.1 Planctomycetota bacterium
CTGACCCGCCATGGTCTGGAAGAATGCATCAGCGAGCTGATGGGCAGGACGCTCAGGCCGTGCTCGTCGATCATCGTCGGGTATTCATTGGTCCCGTGGGAAGAGCCGCGGTATTTGACCACGCGCAGCCGCCGGGTGGCGACCTGGTTGATCACGCGATGATCCAGGAAGATCACGCAGTCGCTGATGTATTCTTCCAGACCATGGCGGGTCAGGGTGCGCTCGCCTTGTTCGCCGGTGATGATGGCGGTCACGCCCTTTTCCTTGAGCCAGCGGAACAGGCGGCGCAACTCGGCCCGCAGAATCGCCTGATTGGGCAGGCCGGCGAAGAGCGCCTCGATCGTGTCGATGGCGACGCGCTTGGCGCCCACCTCGTCAATCATGGTGTTGAGCCGCACGAACAGGCCCTCAAGGTCGTACTCACCGGTCTCCTCGATCTCGCTGCGTTCGATGCGGACGTAGTCCAAATCCAGGAGTTTGCGGTCGATCATGTCCTGCAGGTCGAAGCCCAGGGAGGCGACGTTCTTGGTCAGGTCAGCCTCCGTCTCCTCGAAGGCCATGAAGACGCCCGGCTCGCCGTAGTCACGGATGCCTCGGACGATGAATTCCATGGCCAGGAGGGTCTTGCCGGAGCCCGCCCCGCCGCAGATGAGCGTGGGCCGGCCACGGGGCAGACCGCCATTGGTGATGTCGTCCAAGCCCTGAATGCCCGTGGGGCACTTCTCAAGGCCGTGAGGTGGGGTGTGTTTCTCTTTCGGCATAGACGCTTCCCTCGATTGCGCACAGCGACGGTTCAAGCCGGCATCTGTGGCCGGCGCCAACCGTCGTAAATGTCCTCACTTGCCGCACTTACCGCTCGCTTCTTCGATTGCCGCCGCACCGTTGGGCCGCAAGGAGAGCCCTGCAACGCGGTGTCCGCGTTCGAGAACACAGTTCACTCTGATTCTGCCTTTGGTGCGGGGGCCTCTTCCATCGGGATCTCCGAATGGAATCCCGAGCACGCTCGTCATTTATAAGAGGAGAATTGCCGCACCGTTTCTAAGGAATTTCCCTAATCTTCCGGGCGCGCCGCTTGTTAAGGAGCCCACGGACCTCCTTCTGCTTGGTCTCATAATTCGCACTGCGGGCTCGGGCTTCAGCAGGCCCACAGCGGGCTGTCAGGAAGTGAAAAAATCCTGCTGAAAAGGTGACCGGAACGAACACCTCGGAAGGGGGTGCGTAAATAGTTGTGCGGCATGTCTATGGAAAAGTGAAAAAGCCTTGACGACAAGACGATAGCTCTGTAGAATAGCCGCATCGGTAGGTGAAAAGTAATCACCTGTGAAAGGTTGATGACTTTTGGAACGAGTCCTGATAACCAGTAAGTTCAAGCTTTGACTGCCGGGAAAACCTGGGTGAAGGTTTCCAAACCGCTGGCAGTGAAA